>CAXQPB010000193.1:0-13182 GCA_964225545.1 Candidatus Nitrosopumilus sp.
ACAGGGTTTGCGGTTGCCGGTCGAGCACCGGCGTCCACTGCTCGACGTATTCGCCGACGACAGTCTCGACGTCGGCGCCCATCGACGTGTGGTGCGAATGCACAATGGCGGCGCCTTCGTCGATGCATCGGAGCGCGTCGTCGGCGACTTCCTGCGGCGTCCTCGGGACGTTGCGGTTCTTTTCTTTCGACGTGACGCCGTTGAGCGCCACCTCGAGGATCAACGGACCGGCGCCGGAGTCGCTCATCGGGCAGGCCCGCCGCTCAGTAGATGATCTCGTCTTTGACGAGGTTGTCGAAGTGTTCGCCGGCGATTCCGAGCAGGTCCTTGAAGACCCGCTCGTTGTCCTGGCCCATGACCGGACCGGGGCGGGTGTCCGGTGTCGGCGCGGTGGTCTTCACGTATTTCCCGTAAATCGTCTCGTCGAAACCGAGCGGGTGACGCACCTCGATGAACGTATTGCGCGCACGGTAGTGGGGGTCCTCGAGCAGGTCGCCGACGTTGAGCACCGGCGCGGCGGCGACGCCGGCGGACTGGAGTCGCTCGGCGAGCTCGCGGTCGTCGAAGCCGGCCGTCCACTCCGCGAGCGATGCGTGAAGCTCGTCCGCAGCGGCGACACGGCCGGCTGTCGTGTCGTATTTGCCCTCTGTCGCCCACGACGGGCCTTCCATCGCGCCGACCAGTGCCGACCACTCGTCGTCGGTGAGCACGGCGATGCTGATCCAGCGGTCGTCTCCTTTGCACGGAAATACGCCGTGGGGGGCGGCGGCGCCGAGCGGGTGGGCGTTGCCCATCGGCCCGGCGACGCGGCCGTTGAGCGCGTAGTCCATGTAGGCCGGAGCGACCATCTGCATCACCGCTTCGGCCTGCGAGTAGTCGATGTGCTGTCCCTCGCCGGTGCGGTCGCGATGGAACAACGCGGTGAGCACCGCGAAGGCTCCCATGATTCCGTTGTACGGATCCGAGAATGCGTTCTCGACCGGCACCGGCGGCCCGCCGCGATAGCCGACGAGGCTGTCGAGTCCGGTGATGCTGGTCAGGCTCAGGCCGTAGGTGCGGACATCGCGCAGTGGGCCGTACAGGCCGGCCGCGGGCATCGAGAACATCACCAGTTCCGGCCGGGCCTTGCACAGGACGTCGTAGCCGAGGCCCATGTTCGTCATCACGCCCGGACCGAAGTTCTCGATCACGACATCGCACTCTGCAACGAGTTGCAGTGCGAGCTCGATCGCCTCGGGCTTCTTCAGATTGAGCGTGATGCTGCCGTTGCCGGCCCAGCACGCGTGATTGGAAAGGCTGCGGTCAGGGCCGGGCTCACCGCCGCCGAACGGGGGCAGGGTGCGCGTGAGGTCAATGCGCGTTCGCGACTCGATCTTGACGACGTCCGCGCCCATGAACGCGAGCGTCTGGCCTGCCACCGGCCCGGCCCACACCCAGCCGAAGTTGGCTACCCGCACACCGGCCAGGGGCGCTGTTGTTGCCGCGTCGCTCATTGTGTTCCCCCCTGACGCACGCCTCGAGCCACGCCTTGACTGCAGAGCTCTTCGTACTCGGCCGCGGACAACCCGGCGATCGATGTCAGGACCTCCGCGCTGTGCTCGCCGAGAAGCGGCGCGGGCCGCGTCGGTCCGCCCGGACACGACGGCAACTTGAATGGAGCCCCGAGCGTCCGGACCGTGCCGAGCTCGGCGTGCTCGAGCTCGACGAGGAAGTCGCGAGCCTCGAGGTGGGGGTGCTCGGCGGCCTCCGCCACGGTGAAGACCGCGGTGACCGGTACGCCTTCGGCCTGACACTTCTCCATGATCTCGAACTTTCCATGCTGCATCGTCCACTCCTCGATGAGCGGATAGATCGCGTCGGAGTTCTGGGCGCGCGTGAACATGTCCTGGAACATCTCGAGCTGCATCCAGTCGGGCTCGCCCATCGCGCGCGCGAGCCCGTTCCATTGACCGGGTTCGAGCGCGAGCATCCACACGTGGCCGTCCTTGCATGGCAGGATGGTCGCAGGCGCTCCGAGCGGCATGCCGACCCCCGTGCGCTTCTCGAACCTGCCGTCCTGGGCACAGCCGCCGATGTTCTGGCCGCCGACGAACGTCGCCGCGATGGCCTCGGCGCACGAGACATCCAGACTCTGCGCGCCGCAGCGGCTGCGACCGTACAGCGCGCCGAGTCCCCAGGTCGCCGCCGTCATACCTCCGTAGAAGTCGGCGGCGAAGGTCCCGTGTTCGAGCGGAGGCTTGCCGGCGTGACCGCAGTAACGGCTGCCGGTCGCGGTCAGATGGAACGCGTTGAGGTCGTATCCTTTCCACGCAGCGTAGGGGCCGCTCGACCCGAACGGTGTGATGGCGACCACCACGATGTCCGGGTTGGCCGCGCGCAGGCGATCGAACGTCAGGCCGAGGGCTTCGGCGCGGCCGGGCAGGAAGTTGTGCACGATCACGTCGGCCCAGCCGATCAGCGCGTCCATCGCAGGGGCGGCCCGTTCGTCGTCCGCGTCGAGCGCGACGCTGCGCTTGTTGGTGTTGAGCGCGAAGAACAGGCCGCTCTTCTCGCTGTGCGGCTGCCCGCCGGGAAATGGCCCCCATCCGCGAGAGACATCTCCGTCGAGGGGTTCGATCTTCACGATTTCGGCGCCGAAGTCTCCGAGCAGCTTGCCGCAGAACGGTGCCGAGACCATGCCTCCGAGTTCGAGAACCTTGATACTTTCCAGTGCTGCGCTTGCCATTGTGTGGTTTTCCGGGGCGCGGCGGGCCCGCGCCCGCAGTGGTCGCACGGTCGTCGCGCAGCGCGGTTATAACCGCCGGGCGGGGCCAGACAAGGCGATTACGCCGGTTCGCGAGCGCCGAATAGAACTTGTTCTATTTTCAGGTTGTGGCTACGGTACCGCGATTGAATCAAGCCACCGCACGACAGGGCGGCAGGCGAACCCGGAGGACGTCTCGAGGCCATGGCGAAGAACCCGCTCAACACCAAGTTCACCGACATGCTGGGGATCGAGTACCCGATTCTCGCGTTCACGCACTGCAAGGACGTGGTCGCGGCCGTCGTCAACGCCGGCGGCTTTGCCTGCCTTGGCGAAGCGATGCACACCCCGGAGCAGATCGCGGCCGACATCAAATGGATCCGCGAAAAGGTCGGAGACAAGCCGTTCGGAATCGATCTCGTACTGCCGTCTTCCGCGCCGCCTGCCGGCACGGTCGACACACTGCACGAGGGCATCCCCGATGACTACTGGGCCTTCGCCCGCGGGATCAAGGAGAAGTACGACATCCCGGATCCGAAGGGCAAGCAGGACCTTCATCAGTGGGGCGGCCTGAACCAGGAGATCGCGCGCGCTCAGATGGAAGTCATCCTCGAGGAGCGGGCCCCGGTGTTCTGCTCGGGGCTCGGCAGTCCTGCCTTCTTCATCGAGGCGGCGCACGAGCGCGATATGAAGATTTTCGGCCTGATCGGGAAGAAGCGGCAGGCTCAGCGCGAGATCGACCAGGGCGTCGATGTGATCATCGCCCAGGGCTACGACGCCGCCGGGCATACCGGCCCGATCGGAACCTTCTCGATTGTCGCGGAGGTCGCGGCGATCGCCGGCGACGTGCCGGTCATCGCGGCGGGCGGCATCTCGACCGGCAGGCATCTGGCGGCCGCGCTTTGTCTCGGCGCCTCCGGTGTCTGGACCGGATCGATGTGGCTGTGTTCGCGTGAGTCGGACACGACCATGGCGATGAAGGAGATCCTGCTCGAGGCCGACTCGAACAGCACGGTCTACTCGTCGTCGATCTCCGGCTTCCCGATGCGCGTCACCAAGTGCGCGTGGACCGAAGAGTGGGCCAAGCCCGACGCACCCAAGCCGCTCGGCTCGCCGTACCAGATGCTGCTCAGCTCCGAGTACATCCAGGCGTCGAACGACTGGCAGCGTAAGGATCTGATGACCGAAGCGGCAGGGCAGGGGATCGGTTTCGTCACCTCGATGAAGCCGGCTCGGCAGATGGTCACCGACATGGTCGAGGAGGCGCTCGTTACCTTCGAGGAGCTCACCGGGGTGTTCCCCGACGAGTAGGAACGGGCGGTGGCGATCAAGGAGCAGCCGCGCAAGCACGGTTTCGACGAGGCGAAGGCGGGGCGCCGCGCAGAGTGCGACGGCGGCCGGCCGGTCATCGGGAGTCGTTACGCCACACGCGAGGAGTTCACGGGGACGCTGACCGGCGAGTACGTCGATCACGGCGACCCGCCCTGGCGCTGGTATCTGATGACCGATCTCACCCGCAAGCCGGATGCGTATGAGTCCGAGGCGGTGTGGTGCGAAGAGAACAGCTTGTTCTTCATCGACCACTGACGGCCGTACGCGGCGCGAACGAAGGGGAATCACGAAAAATGCGGATCGTTGTTTGCGCCAAGCAGGTGCTCGACCCGGATGCGGTCAACAATTACGCGCTGGTTGGAAAGCTCGAGATCGGTGAGGACGGCAGGAGCCTGACGCAGGCGTCCATTCCCCGTCTGATGAACGCGTATGACGAGCAGGCGATCGAGGCTGCGTTGCGACTGCGCGACGAGGGCAAGGACCTCTCGCTCACGGTCGTCACGCTCGGTGACGATGTCGACGATATGCTCAAGCACGCGGCCGCGCTCGGCGCGGACGAGATCGCCCGCGTCGACGTCGACCCGTCCACGCTCGACCACAACGGGATCGCGTGTATTCTCGCGGCCTACATCGGCAGCATCGGCGGCGCGGATCTCGTGCTGTGCGGCCGCCAGGCCAGCGACGACGATCAGGGGCTGGTCCCCGGTATGCTCGCCGAGCTTCTCAAGGCGCCGCTGATCACGATTGCGCGAGCGGTCGACGCCGGCGACGGCAGTGTGAAGGTCGTTCGTGTGACGCCCGACGGAGACGAGACGGTCGAGGCCGACTTCCCCGCGATCGTCACCATCAGCAACGAGCTCGGTGAAGCCCGTTACCCGACCATGAAAGCAAAGATGCAGGCACGCAAGCGCGAGCCGTCGGTCGTCACGGTCGAGTCTCTCGACCTCCCGTCGGACGAGCTGGGTCGCAAGGCGGTGCTGATTCGTCAGTACGTGCCCGAGCTGCTCGGAAACTGCGAGATGATCGAGGGCGGCTCGGCCGCCGAGCAGGCCGCGGCGCTGGTCGGAAAGCTGCGCGGCGAGAACATCATCTGACCGGCGCGGCCGGTACGAGGGAACGGAAATGTCTACGGTTTACGTGTGTACCTGGAATGCTGCCGGGAATGCTGCCGGCGGCGGCCTCTCCGATGTCGACACCGAAGCGCTGACGCTGGCGCGCAAGGTCGCGGCCGACATGGGCGCCGAGCTGCGGCTCGCGGCCGTCGGCGGTGTCTGCGAGCAGGCGATCGCCGACGCCGGCCGCTTCGGCGTCGCGGCGATCGACGCGATCGAAAGTCCGCAACTCGATTCCGGCGCAGAGGTCTCGTGCGAGCTGCTGCTCGAAGCCATTGAGCAATGGTTCGGCGGAGCCGGCGCGCGGCTGCTGCTGCTCAACCAGAGCTTCGACGCGCGCACGATCGCGCCGCGTCTGGCGCGCAGGCTCAGGGCCGGCATCATCATGAACGGCGTCGATCTCGAGGCCAGCTCCGACATGATCCCCGACACCGAGCACGAGGGGGACCAGGATCACATCCGCGTGACGACAACGGCGTTCGGCGGTGACACGCGCCGGGAGTACGCGCTGACCGGCGCCGAGGTCTTCATCGTCTGCCTGAGCGACAACGCCTGTGAGCCCGCGCCCGCGGCGGAAGCAACGCAGCCGGCCGTCAACAAGGTGGCCGTCGATCTTGCGGCGGTGAGCGACCGCGTCCGTGTGGTCCAGCGGCCGGCGGCGGTTACCGGCGCGAAGCTGGAAGACGCCCAGGTGATTGTCGCGGGTGGTCGCGGACTCGGAGAGTCCGGAAACTTCCGTCTCGTCGAAGAGCTGGCCGAGGCTCTGGGCGGCGTGGCGGGCGCCTCGCGACCGATCGTCGACGAGGGCTGGACCGATTCGTCTCATCAGGTCGGCCTGACGGGAAAGATCACCAAGCCGACCCTGTACATCGCGGCCGGTATCTCCGGCGCCAGTCAGCACATGGTCGGCTGCTGCGCTGCCAGGAACATCGTGGCCATCAATACCGACCCCGATGCCGCGATCTTCAAGCACGCGCGATTCGGGATTGTGGGCAACTGCCTCGAATTGCTCCCCGAGCTCACGCGCGCAGTAAAAGGATAACGATGAGGGTTTCTCAATGAGTGAAAAGATCCCAGTCGCCGGCGGCCTGTTCGCCGAGACCTCCGCGGGCCCGCGCCTGCTCGGTTCGAGGTGTTCGAGCTGCTCGACGCCGTACTTCCCGAAGGTCAGCGTGTGCCGCAATCCCGATTGCGGCGCGCCCGATATCGAGGATGCCGAGTTCGGGCCGGGCGGCACGATCTGGAGCGTCGCGAGGCAGGACTACCCGCCTCCGGCGCCGGTGAAGTTCGACGAGCCCTATACCCCCTTCGCGATGGGGGTCGTGGATATGGAGGACGGGCTGCGCGTGCTCGGGCGTATCGCGGTCGATGACCCGACCGAAGCCGAGTGCGGAATGCCCGTCGAGTTGATCATCGACACGCTCGCTCACGACGAGGACGGCAACGAGCTGGTCTCGTGGAAGTTCAAGCCGGTCGGGTAAGGGGGATACCGATGAGAGATGTAGCCGTCATCGGCCTCGGGATGCACCCCTGGGGCAAGTTCAAGGAAAAGTCGGTCAACGAGCTGGCGCGTGTCGCCGTTGAAGCCGCGCTCGAAGATGCGGGCGTCCAGTGGAAGGAGATCGAGGCAGTCACCGCCGCCAGCTCGCGTTTCTCCGGCGGCCGCGGCTGGGGCCTGAACGGAAACGACTTTGTCGACGACATGGGGCAGACCGGTATCCCGGTCTACAATATGTCGGCGGGTTGCGCTGCGGGCGCCAACGCCTTCAACGTCGGCTACAGCCTGGTCGCCGGCGGGATGCACGACATCGTCCTGGTGGCAGGCGCCGAGAAGCTGCCGAAGGGCTTCATCCAGACCTCGGGGGTCGACGACGAGACCGACGTCGAGTATCTGCGTCAGCTCTGCGTCGGGATGCCGGGACCGGCGTTCTGGGCGGCGATGGTCCGGCGGCGTATGCACGAGTTCGGCACCACGGAAGAGCACCTCGCCAAGGTCGCCGTCAAAGCCCGCAAGAACGGCGCGCTCAATCCGATGGCGCGTTTTCAGAAAGAGGCGACGATCGAGGAGATCCTCGGGTCGGCGATGGTGACGTATCCGCTGCGCCTGTTCGAGATCTGCCCGGTCAGCGACGGCGCGGCCGCGGTCGTGATCTGTTCGGCGGAGGCTGCGAAGCGTTTTACCACCAGGCCGGTGTGGGTCGGGGCGAGTGCGGTGGCCACGGCGCGTTTCGATGACGGGATCCCGCGCGGACTCGCCAGCTGGGCGCCGGACACGCGGGCCTATCACTCCGAAGCCGCGATCGCGGTCTCGAAGGCGCTCGACGGCGCCGGGATCGGGCCGAAGGATCTCGACTTCGTCGAGCTTCAGGACAACACCTGTTACTACGAGCTGTGCTTCCCCGAGGACTGGGGCATGTGCGAGCCCGGCGAGTCGGAGCGACTGCTCGAGGCCGGCGAGACGACGCCGGTGGGCAAGATGCCGATCAACCCGAGCGGCGGCTTTATCTCGTTCGGTGAGGCGACCACGGCGCAGGGCATCTTCCAGGTGGTCGAGGTCGCGACCCAGCTTCGCGGCGCGGCGGGCGGCCGGCAGGTCCCGGACGCGAAGGTCGGGATGTGCCAGACCATCGGTCTGGGCGGCAACGGTACCGCTGTCGTCCTCAAGGCGTAGCCGGCAGCCGCAGACGGCATGCGCAGGCGCGCGCGAATGGATCGGCTGAATTGATGCGGCGCACGCTCAGGTTCGCGCGTGCGCCTGTCGCCGCCCGCGGCGTTCTCGCGGCGACCGCCGCGATCGCCTCGGCCACGGTCTTCGCCGGCTGCTCGCCTGGACCGGTCGCCTCCGCTCCAACGCTTGAATACGTGGAGCGGTACACCGGCGGCGCGCGTGCGGACGGGCCCGCTGCGGTCCCGGTGATCATCGCGATTCACGGACTCGGCGACCGACCGGAATCCTTCATGCGTCTGTTCGATGGCTTCGATGTGCCCGCGCGAATCGTGATACCTCGCGCGCCGACGGGCTGGGGGCCGGGCTATTCGTGGTTTCCGCTGCCATCCTCGGAGGCGGGTTCACGCGAGCGCTTCGAGAACGGTCTGATCGATTCGGCTGCGAGGATTGCCGAGCTGATCGCTGCCCTGTCCTCCCAAGCGGGCGGCGCGGCGCCGCCGGTCGTGGTGACCGGCTTCTCGCAGGGCGGGATGCTCAGCTTCGCGGTCGCCGCGCTGCATCCGGCGAGCGTCAACGCCGCGTTGCCGGTTGCGGGATTGCTGCCGCCCGGCATCGGTCCCCGCCAGTCGGCAGCATCGAGTAAAGGCGCGGGCGCAGGCGAAGTGAGTCTTCCGACGGTTACCGCGCTGCACGGCGATGCGGACCGGCGCGTTCCGGTGAGCGGAGCCGAGAGCACGGTGCGACGTCTGCGCGATGCCGGTTACAGGGCCAGTGTGCGTTTGTATCCCGGCGTTGGACATACGATCTCGGCGGCGATGCGCAGCGATCTGTTCGAGTCGCTCGGCAGGTCACTCAGCGCGGATGAGGGCGCAGCGGCAGAACGGCTCTCGCCCGGCCGGCGACGCAGCGACTCGAAGCCTGCGCAGGGACGCTCGTGGGCTGAGTCCGGCGCGTGCAACGACATCGGTGCATGCGGGGACGCGGCTGTGCACGAGTGGGCCGGGTCGTGCTCCGCACCAGCGGCTGCCTGATAATGTAATTCACCTGACCGACGCGCTCATGGGTGAGCGCGCAACCGGAGGCGCAGTGGCAGAAGCAGCGGTAGAAGAGGTCCTCCCGGATTTTTCCGGCAAGGTCGTGGTTCTGTATCTTTCCAACGACACCGATCCACAGCAGAGCGGATCGACCATGGTGGATGGAAAGTTCCAGCGACAGGGCAACAAACTGTTCCTGTGCGGGATGATTCCGGAGGGCGTGACCGACAGCGACTGGGCTGCGGGCGTGGAGATGGCCGTGGCGTGGGATCATGTCGTCGAGTATCTGGTGTTCGACTGCATGGACGATTACTTCGACCGGGTGCAGCGCGTGCACCGGGAGAACTTCCACTGATATGAAAATCTTTCTCGGACTCTCCGCCCTGATCTGGTTGCCCTATGGAATCTTCTGCCTGGCCAACCCCGGCTTTCTGGCCGAAGCCGCCGGTGTTCATCACTCGACGCCGACCGGGCTGACCGAGCTCCGGGCGATGTACGGCGGGCTGCAGGCTGCGCTCGGTGTACTGGCAGCGGCGGCGCTGGTCCGGGAGGATCTTGCGCGGACGGCGCTGACGACTCTGGCGTTCGTGACCGCAGGGCTGGGGAGCGCGCGCCTGCTTGGAATGCTCATCGACGCAAGTATGTCGGAGTACACCGCCGGCGCGATCGTCTTCGAGTTCGGCTGCGCGATCACCGCCGCCGCTCTGCTGCGTCGCGCTCCGGCCTGAGCGCCCGTGCATCGGTCGCGGCGCGTGGTTGCCCGCCGCGACTTCCTGCCTGCCGGCCGGGCTGGGATCTTCGCCTCTTTGTTGCTAGCGTCTGGCGCATGGACATCTCCATCGAATACTGCGTGCGTTGAAATTACCTCCCTCAGGCCACCGGTCTGGCGGCCCGAATCAAGGACGATCTGGGAATCGATGCCACCCTGATCAAAGGCGACGGCGGCGTCTTCAACGTCGTGGTCGATGGTCAGTCGATCTTCTCGAAGAAACAGACAGGACGGTTCCCGACGCCGAAGGAGATCCTGGAAATCCTGCATGGCCGGTAACCTGACCGTGCGCGCGGGCCGTGCGGCGCGTGCATTGCTCGCCGAGCGCGGCTTTGACCGCGACCTGTTCGGGACGATGATCGGCGCCTCGGGCGGCCCGAAGTGGCTGGTCCTGTCGCGCCTGGACAGGGTCCTTCATGAGAAACTTCTGCGCGACCGCAGCCGGCCGATCGAGCTGGTCGGCTCGTCGATCGGGAGCTTCCGCCACGCATGCCACGGCCAGGCCGATCCGCTCTCGGCATTCGATCGCTTCGAGGACGCCTACATCGAGCAGGCTTACGAACGGGAGCCCACGCCCGCGGAGGTGACCACCCAGAGCCGGCGAATCCTCGATCTGATGCTTGGCGAGCAGGGCAGGGAAGAGGTCGCCGGCAACACGCTTCTTCGCTCGAACATCATCGCGGTGCGCAGCCGGCCCGGCGTGCGCAGCGAACGACGTCTCCCTCTCGCGCTCGGACTCGGAGCCGCCGCTGCGCTCAACGCCTGCTCGCGCGACGCCCTCGGGGCGTTCTTCGAGCGCATCGTGTTCGGGCCGTGCCGTCCAGCGATGCGTTTTGACGGGTTCGGAACCCACGAGGTGGAGCTGACTGCGGGCAACGTGGCCTGCGCGCTGACCGCCAGCGGATCCATCCCACTGGTGATGGAAGGCGTTCGGGGTATCGAGGGCGCGCCTTCGGGGGTCTACCGTGACGGCGGCATCATCGACTACCATTTCGATTTCCGCTTCGGCGCACCCGAGGGACTGATCCTCTACCCGCACTTCTTCGACCGCATCACCCCAGGCTGGTTCGACAAGAGCCTTCGCTACCGCCGGCCGCGTTCTTCGGATCTGGACCGTGTCGTGATGATCGCTCCGTCGGAGCGTTTCGTCGCGGCGCTGCCCGGCGGCCGCGTGCCGGATCGAAACGATTTCCGCGAGTACCCCACGCAGGACAGGATCCGTATCTGGCGCGGTGTGGTCGACGCTTGCGGCAGCCTGGCTGACGAGCTTGCCGAGCTCATCGACCGCGGAACACTCGCCGAGGTCGCGCAGCCGTTCGGCTGAGGCGGCGTCGCGACGCTCGCGGGCTGTCCCGGGCTTGCGCGCTTGCCGGGCTCGCCTGCAAAGCGGCGAACCGATTGCCTTGCCGCCTCGACATGCGCGGCGGCTCCGAACACACTTGCGGCCATGCGAGACCTCGAAGGAAAAACCGCCGTCGTCATCGGCGGCGGCAGCGGTATCGGGCGCGGGATCGCGATCGCCGCAGCGGCACGTTCGATGAAGGTTGCGGTTGCCGACATCGACGGTGCGTCCGCCGCGAAGACCGCCGCTGAGCTCGTCGCCGGTGGCGCCGATGCCTTCGCGATCGAGACCGACGCCACCGACCGCGACCGCCTGTCACGACTGCGCGACGACGTGCTCGCGCGCACCGGCTCGCTCGCCCTGCTCTCGAACAACGCCGGAGTGACATTCGAGTGCCCGCTGGTCGAGGCCACCGCAGCGGACTGGCAGTGGGTGATGGAGTTCAACCTCTACACAGCGGTGAACGCCTGTACGGTGTTCGCGCCGCTGCTGTGCGAGCAGGGCAGCGGGCACATCGTGAACAACGCATCTCTGGCCGGGTTGGCAGTCTTCCCCGGCCTCGGCATCGGGCTGTACACGGCTTCGAAGTTCGCGCTGGTTGCCTATACCGAGATGCTGCGCAACGAACTGGCGGGCGCGGGAGTCGGCGTCTCGGTCCTGTGCCCGAGTATGACGCGCTCCAACCTCGCGGTGACCTCGGCGCGCAATCGTCCCGAGCGATACGGCGGACCGCTAGCCGCGCCTGCGGGCGGTATGCCCGACATCCCCGAAGATCAGATGATGTCGTCCGAGGAGGTCGGAAGGATCGCTCTGGAGGGCGTGGTTGAGGACCGGTTGTTCGTTCTTACTCACCCCGAACTCGTCGGCGTGGCCGAGCAGCGATCGCACGCGATGGTTGCCGATTGCGCGGGAACAGCGAGGCCGTCGTGAGTCGGTTGAAGCGATCCGAGCGTGCCGGGCTTCCCTTTGGCGACGCCGCTCACTATCGTCGCAGAATGACCCGCGCCGGCGCCGGCGCCGAATCGGAACCGATGGCCCTGTACGATTCCAACCAACCCCCTCTGACACGACGCGGAGATCGCGTCGGTCGCCGCAGGGACATCCTGCGCGCTGCCAGCGAGATCCTCGCCACCGGTGGTTACGGTGAGATGAACATGCGGGCGATCGCGCGCCGAGCCGGGGTGAGCGCGGGGACGACGTACTCGTACTTCGCGAGCAAAGAAGAGATCTTCGCGACGCTCCTCACGGATCGTTATCTGAGGCTGAGCAGGCTCCTCGACGCGGCCGGTGCGACCGCGCGCTCGTTGCTCCAGCTCATGCAGGCGATCCTTCCGCACGTCGAGGAGATGATGAATGAGGTCGGGCAGCACGGTGCGGTCGTGCCCGATGACGACGGCCTGACCTCGGACACGGACCGAAACCTGGAAGCGGCAGCGACCGCCATGCGTGAAGCGCTCGAGCGGGCGGTGAGCAATGCGGCCATGCGCGAGGGGGTCACGCTCAGCCGTGCGCCCGGCACCGACGCCCTGCTGTGGTCGCTGGTGGTCGGGCTGGCCGGTGGTGATCGGCTCTCGATGGCGACGCCGACGGTGAGGGATCGGCAACAACTGGCCGAGCTCGCTGCGCGGATGGTCATGCGCGGCCTGGCGGCCGGCTCGTGACGCGAGCGGGCTCGCACGGTCGATCAATGACAAAGCGACAAAGCGACAAAGCGACAAAGCGACAAAGCAGACGAGGGATCGATATGTATGACTTGCTGATCAAGGGTGGACGGATTGTGGACGGCTCCGGCGAGGAGTCCTTCATCGGCGATGTAGCGATCACCGGAGACCGCATCGAGGCGGTCGGCCCGACGGGGACGATCGAGGGCGAGGCGCGACGGGTCATCGATGCGCACGGTCTGCTCGTCACGCCGGGCTGGGTTGACATTCATACGCACTACGACGGTCAGGTAACGTGGGATCCCTACCTGACGCCTTCGAGCTGGCACGGCGTGACCACTCTGGTGATGGGAAACTGCGGTGTCGGTTTCGCGCCTGCGAAGAAGGATCGGCACGACTGGCTGATCGGTCTCATGGAAGGCGTCGAGGACATCCCCGGCACGGCGCTGTCGGCCGGAATCACCTGGGAATGGGAGAGCTTTCCGGAGTACCTCGACGCGGTCGACCGCGGCGCGCGGGCG
>CAXQPB010000194.1:0-8649 GCA_964225545.1 Candidatus Nitrosopumilus sp.
CTCCGGGATTGTCGCGGACAGAACGAAGGCGCCGCCGGACTGCTTCTGGCACTCGGTGCAGTGGCAGGCGTAGAGCATGATCGGGGCTTGCGCCGCGCTGTAGGCCAGCGCGCCACACTGGCAGCGACCGGTGAGAGGGAGCGTTACCGTCTTCATCGAGTTGAACCGCTCGGAGTGTGCAGGGCGGGCCGTGTTGTGAAAACCTCGCCGCAGTTGGCCTCGCCGTCCGGCTGCGCCTAGTCTCACGTCAGCATGACTCCTGAACCGCCACCCACTGCCGACAGCAACGATGGACGCGGCCCTGCGCCGCTGCAGCCGTCTTTCGCGTTCGACAACAGCTACGCTCGACTGCCCGAGCGTTTCTTCGAACGTCTGTCGCCGACTCCGGTGTCTGCTCCCGCGCTCTTGCGCGTCAACCGGGAACTGGCAGACCTGCTCGGTCTGGACGCCGATGCGCTGGCGTCGCCGGCCGGGATTCGCGTGCTGGCCGGCAATGAGATCCCCGCCGGCGCCGAGCCGCTGTCGATGGCCTACGCCGGCCACCAGTTCGGCGGGTGGGTTCCGCAGCTCGGCGACGGTCGGGCGATCCTGCTCGGTGAGATTGTCGGTCGCGACGGCGTGCGCCGTGACGTCCAGCTCAAGGGCGCAGGGCGTACCCCGTTCTCGCGGCAAGGCGACGGCCGCGCCGGGCTCGGTCCGGTGCTTCGTGAGTACATTGTCAGCGAGGCGATGTACGCGCTCGGTATCGCGACGACGCGGTCGCTGGCCGCGGTGACGACCGGAGATACGATTGTTCGCGAGACGTTGCTGCCCGGCGCGGTGCTGACGCGCGTCGCGCAAAGCCATATCCGTGTGGGCACGTTCCAGTTCTTCGCGGCCCGGCGTGATGTCGAGGCGCTGCGGCTGCTCGCCGATCACGTCATCGACCGGCACTATCCGGCTGCCCGCGAGGCGGCCTCACCGTACATCGCGCTGCTGCGCGCAGTGACGGATCGACAGGCCTCGCTGATTGCCGACTGGATGGGCATCGGTTTCATTCACGGCGTGATGAACACCGACAACTGTTCGATCGCGGGAGAGACGATCGACTACGGTCCGTGCGCGTTCATGGACGCGTACCACCCCGACACCGTCTACAGCTCGATCGATCGCAACGGCCGCTATGCTTACGCCAATCAGCCCTCGATCGCGTACTGGAACCTCGCGATGTTCGCGCAGACCCTGCTTCCTCTGATCGACGAGAACGAGGAGAAAGCGGTCGAGCTCGCACGCGAGCAGCTGGAGACCTTTCCGGAGACTTTCCAGGCTGCCCAGCTCGCGAGCATGCGCACCAAGCTCGGACTCGAAGGGGAGCGCGACGGCGACGCGGAGCTGGCGAGCGAGCTGCTCGGCTGTATGGCGGCGGACGGAGCCGATTTCACGCTGACCTTCCGCGGTCTGGCGGACATCGTCGAGCCGGCAGCCGAGGGCACCTGCCCGGTGGCGCGGTTGTTCCATTCGCCCGATGCGTTTACCGCCTGGGCGGAGCGGTGGCGTCAGCGGCTGAGACAGCAGCCCGGTGGATCAGAGGCTCGACGCGAGACCGAACAGGTTCGCGCGTCGCTGCGGGCGGCCAACCCGGCCTGCATCCCCCGGAATCACCTGGTCGAGGAGGTGATTGTTGCCGCGGTCGAGCGCGGCGATCTCGCACCGTTCGCGCGGCTGGTCGAGGTCCTCGCGTCGCCGTTCGAAGAACAGCAGGGGTGCGAGCGCTTCATGCTGCCGCCGCGTCCCGACCAGGTCGTCCGGCAGACCTTCTGCGGTACCTGATCGGCGGCGTCGCCGGCATCAATCGTCGAGTTCGATCTCTCCCTTCATGTAGAGCGCGACCTGCCCCTTGATCAGCACGCGCTCGCCGGCGTTCTCGCACCACAGCGCACCACCGCGCACCGACAGCTGGCGGGCGGTCAGCGCCTGCTTGCCGAGACGCGCCGCCCAGTACGGCGTGAGCGAGGTATGCGCCGAGCCGGTCACGGCATCCTCGTCGATCCCCACACGCGGAGCGAAGAAGCGTGAGACGAAGTCGACCTCGTCCCCCGGAGCCGTACAGATCACTCCGCGCAGATCACAGCAGCTGAGAAGCGCGAAGTCGGGAGCGAGCGCCCGGATCTCGTGCTCGCTGTCGTACACCACGAAATAATCGTCGGCAGCAAGCACTTCGCGCGGCGCGATCGCGAGCGACTCGAGCAACGCCGGCGGTGCGCTGACAGGGCGGGGCGGTCGCGCCGGAAAGTCCATGACGAGCCCGTCGGCATCGCGCCGGACACGCAGCGCGCCGCTGCGCGTGGCGAATTCGATCAGGTCACCGTTCTCGGCAGGCTCTGCATGAGAGAGCAGGACATCGGCTGCGGCCAGCGTCGCATGACCGCACAGGTCAACCTCGGTCTTCGGTGTGAACCAGCGCAGTTCCCAGCCGGCGGAACCGCGAACCACGAAAGCTGTCTCGGCAAGATTGTTCTCCTCGGCGATCGCCTGCAGCGCCGCGTCGGGCAGCCACGAGTCGAGCAGTGCGACCGCCGCCGGATTGCCGCCGAACACCCGGCTGGTGAACGCATCGACCTGAAATAACGGAATGCGCATGGAACTGCGGGCATAGCACGCGCGTGCATACTCGGGAAGATTACGGCGTGCACGATTGGAACGGCACGCGCTGACGCTTATCATCGCGGCCGCGCGATCAGCGCGCGGGACAGCCAGGGTGGCAGCGCTGCCGGCACCGCGAGGAGTTCATATGCGTTTCGGATTTCATCTGTTCATGGTCGACCCCGCCGAGCATCTCGAGATCGCGAGAACTGCTGAAGAGGCGGGCTGGGACAGCCTGCAGGTCGCCGACGCGCCGTTCTTTCCCGAAAAGGTCTCGGCGCCGTACCCGTACACGCCGGACGGCTCGCGATTCTGGCCGCTCGATCTGCCGGTCCTCGATCCCTGGGTGGCGATCACCGCGATGGCGGTAGTTACCACACGGCTTCGATTCGTGACCTCGGTTCTGCGGCTGGCGATCCGTCAGCCACTGCTGGAGGCCAAGAGTCTTTGTTCTGTAGCGTCGGTGGCCGGCGGACGTGTCGCGATGGGCGTGGGGCTGGCGTGGATGCCGGAGGAGTTCAAGTGGCTCGGCATGGACAAGAAGACCCGCGGCGCGCGCCAGAACGAGGCGATCCAGATACTGCGTCTCGTCATGAAAGGCGGCTACCAGGAGTTCCACGGCAAGTACTACGATTTCGAGCGACTCATCATGGCTCCGGTTCCGCAAACGCCCGTGCCGATCTATGTCGGCGGGACCAGCGCGCCGGCGCTCGAGCGCGCAGCCCGCTACGGCGACGGCTGGATCGGCGTCATGCACCCCCTTGGAGAGATCGAAAAGCCGATCGCAGAACTCAACCGGCTCCGCCGCGAGTTCGGGCGGGAGAATGAACCGTTCGATATCATGCTCCACTGTCCGGATGCGCAGAGCGTTGATCAGATCAAGCGGCTGGAGGATCTCGGCGTTACCGATCTTCAGATCACTCCATGGACCATGCCGGACACGCCGGCCGAGCTGGGTGTGGCGGCGTTCATGCAGCAGCAGCCTTCGCTCGATGTGAAGAAAGACGCGATCCGACGATACGCCGACGAGGTGATTTCAAAGTTCGCTTGAGTGGGGATGGCCGGGCGCTATTGATAGAGATCGTCCGAACAACTGGCTGCCGCAGGCAGAGGGAGACCGCGCATGACCGACGACCGCGACAACATCGAAAAGCCCGAGTTCATGTCCGAAGAAGACTGGGCGACCATTCTCGACCAGACTTCGTCGATCGATCGTATCCACAGCGACGGGAAAGCTGACGTCGATGCTTATCTTGCCGATCCGAAGGGCCGGGCGACAGGCGAGGGGCCTTCCGGTCTGCCGACGCTGCTGCTCACCACCATCGGGCGTAAATCGGGCAAGGAACGGACGGTCGCCCTGGTATTTCTCCAGCACGGCGAGGAGATGATCGTCGTCGGCTCGCTGGCCGGCTACGACCAGCACCCCGCGTGGTGCCTGAACGTCAACTCCAACCCGGACTGCTGGGTACAGCTCGACGACCGGAAGATGAAGGCCGTCGCCCGCAACGCCAGCGACACCGAACGGCGCGACCTGTGGGATAAACTGAACGCGATGTTCCCCGTCTGGGGGCACTTCCAGAAGCAGACCGACAGGCCGTTTCCGATCGTCATTCTGAGCCCGACCGGCCCCGCCTGAGTCAGGCCGAATGTATACACTTACCGACTCTTGCAAGCCCGGCGGCGGTTTCCGCAGCCGGCACGTTCTCCCGTTTGTTTTTGAAAGTCGGCTGTACGTCTGATTATCTCGACGTCTGACCCGGAGGCCGGCTCGCCCTCAGGTGCGCTGCCGAACCGCCGACGGGAAGCCACGTTCGATGACGGCCGGCAACAGCGCCGGGTGAACACGGGAGCGATCCACAGTGAGCAAGGTCGAGTTCAAGCATCTCTTCGAGCCGCTTCAGGTCGGGCCGATGACGGTCCGTAACCGCATCTGCGAGACAACCAACACCATCAATTCGTCGCAGGTGCCGGGCGAAATTGACGACAACTTCATCGCCCACCACGCCGCCAAAGCGCGCGGCGGGACCGGCTGGATCGGCAGCGAGACATGGCTTCTGAACTTTCCGTTTCCGGATCAGGCGGCCGATGAAGTCGGACTCGCGGTCGGCTTTGCGGCCCACCAGGCGGCTTACCAGAACCCGGCTTTCCATGAGGGAATGCGCAAGTTCAACGACGAGGTCCACGATGCGGGCTCGGTCTCGATCGTGCAGCTCACACATCTGAGCGCGGTCTGGTCGCCTTCCGAGGTGCCGGTAATCGGCGCGCAGGACTACACCCCGCATGAGCTCGGCAACGAGGAGATCGAGGCGATCTTCGACATCTATCGAGACGCTGCGGCAGTGGCGAAAGATGTCGGTGCCGACGGCATCGAGCTGCACTGCGCGCATGAGACGCTCGGCTACAGCTTCCTTTCACCGGTGACCAATCGGCGAACCGACAAGTGGGGCGGCGGTCCGAAGGAACGGATCCGCTTCGTGGTCGAGACCCTCGAACACATCCGCGAATCGATCGGCAACGATCTGGCGCTCGGTATTCGCATGAGCGGGAAAGAGTTCCGGCAGGGCGGCTTCGACAACATGGAGTCGCGCGAGATGGTCTACTACATCGGCGAGACCGGCCTCCTCGATTTCGTGAGTATCGATGTCGGACACTGCTGGGGTACGCCTTCGTACGTTCCGTCGTCGTACTTCTCGCACGGCGAGTTCCGCGAGTTCGGCAAGGCGGCTCGCGCGGATCTTGGCGAAGACGTCAAAGTGCTGTTCGCCGGGCGCGTCAATGATCCGGTCATAGCCGAGGAGATGCTCGAGCAGGGCTACTGCGACCTGATCGGCATGGTCCGGGCAGGCATCGCGGACGAGGAGTTCGCCAACAAGGCGCGAGAGGGACGTCTGTCGGAGATCCGCCGCTGCATCAGCTGCACGCGCTGCATCGATGAGGCCTCCGAGCCGGTCACATTTCCCTATCACCCGACGTGCTCGATCAATCCGAAGATCGGCCATGAACTGCGGTATTCCGAACAGCTCACACCCGCCGATGAGGCCAAGCGGGTGGTGGTGGTCGGCGGCGGACTCGCGGGCTGCGAGGCTGCGCGGATCTCGGCTGAGCGCGGTCACAAGGTGACGCTGCTCGAGCAGGGCAGGCGGCTGGGCGGCCAGCTCAACATGGCGGTGCGGGCCCCGGGTCGCGACGACTTCGAGGACCAGATCTATTTCGAAGAGAACGAGATGGAGCGCCTCGGCGTCGATGTGCAGCTCGAGACCGAGGCCAGCATCGAGACGGTCCGGTCGTTCGGTCCGCAGGCGGTCGTCATCGCCACGGGTTCGGTCCCGCGCGTGCCGGACGATGTCGAGGGACTCGACCTGCCGCACGTCGCTCAGGGCTGGGATGTCATCAAGGGCAAGGTTGAGACCGGCGAGCGCGTCGCGATCGTGTCACAGGAAGACTACTACGAGACCCCGACAATTGCCGAGTACCTGGCGAACAAGGGCAAGCAGGTCCACGTCTTCCATAAGTCGATGCACGTCGGATTCGAGATCGCGCGCTATTCGGTCGCGATGGTCCTCGGGCACATGGAGAACGTCGGCGTCGAGGTCACTCCCAATCTGGTGCTGACGAAGATCGACGCGGACGGCCTCGACTTCGTGTCGTCGTTCGGCGGTCATCACACCTACCGCAAAGAAGGCTTCGACAGTGTGGTGCTGATCTACGGCTCGGTGCCGGTGCACGGGCTGTACGACCAGTTGAAGGCCGATGGAGACATCGAGCAGGTCTACATTGCCGGCTCGGCCTGGCTGCCGCGCTTCATGGCCGAGGCAACCCAGCACGGGGCTACGGTGGGCCTGGCGATCTAGCGTCGGTTCATCTCAGGCGGCAGCAGGCGGCAGCAGGCGGCGGCAGGCGGCAGCGGGCCGCGGCCGGCTCCGGCCGGCTCCGGCAGGCTCAATGAACTCGCGGCCACGCGTGAGAAGCCCGGGCGGAACTGCTCAGACCTTCTCTTCGTCCGGAATCCAGCTGCCGTGGAAGCCGTTGGGCACGCGGGTCGGCAGGTGGATTCGCGCCACCGGTTCTGCTTCGAAGTTCGAAGCATCGAGGATTACCAGCTCGCTGCGGTCGCTGGCCGCGTCGTGCACGAACGACATCACCCAGCCCTCGTCCTCGCCGGCGTCGTCTGCTGCGTCGCGGGCCGCCGCGCCCCCGGCACTCGCGGGCGCGAAGACCGGCTCACCGCCGGTGCGACCCGGTCCGAGCTCGTGGGTCCACGAGCGATCGCCGACCAGATCGTACTTGTGAAACCGTACGATGTTCGGTGACTGCTTCTCTTCCAGACCGGCCGTGTATCCGTAGCGATGCCGGCCGCCGACCCGTTCGTCATGAACGCGCGGAAACTCCACGGCGCGGTCGTCGAGAGCGGTCTCGGTAACCGAGCCCGCCGCGCGGTTGATCGTCCAGCGGTGCAGCCTCGGCTGAACCTCGATCGCACCGGGTTTCATGGTGTGAGGCATGCGGCAGACATCGATCGTGATGCGGCCCTGTTCATCCTCGAAGGCGTTCATCGGATGGTAGACGTAGCACGGCTCGATCTCGTACCAGACGATGTCTGATCCTTTTCCGTCACGCGCCATCACGCCGAGCCGCGCTCCGTGCTCATCGCTCCATCGCAATGGGAGGCCGCGCTCCATGGCGGCAAGATCCCAGACAACGGGGAGATCCATGAAAATCACGTGGCTGCGTGTGACGGCGAAATCGTGGATCATCGTCGCCGCCGGCATATCGATCTGCTCACTCTGGACCAGCTCGCCCTCGGCCGAGGCGCGGTAGTAGGTCAGATACGGCGGCGTGAGTCCGTACGCGAAGAACAGCAGCTCGCCGGTTTCCGGGCAGATCTTGGGATGCGCGGTCATCGCGGTCTGAAGCCGCCCACCGAAGTCGTGTGCTCCCACGGTTTCGAGTTCGGGGCTGACCTCGAACGGCAGATGGGCTTCCTCGAGCGCGAGGATCTTACCGCAGTACCGGATGATATGGGTGTTCGCGGCCGACATTCGAAGGTCGCCCATCGACTCGACGGCATCGGCTTGCGGGTTCTCGAACAGCGCTGTGCGCACGTAGCGATTGCGATACCAGTTCGCACGGCCGTCTCGAAGCTCGACCCCGTGGATCATCCCATTGCCGAGAAACCAGTGGGCGGAGCGGCCGGTCTGCGGATTGGGGCCGTTGCGGAAGAAGCGTCCGTTCAGCTCGGGCGGGATGCTGCCGCTGACCGCAAGCTCGGTATCGGTGTACTCGTCGAAGATCGGTGCGAAGTTGTCGCGGAGGTAAAACGGCAGCCTCTCGGTCTCGCGGTCGTGGACTTCAGTCGTCATGGGGCGGAAACTCCTTCGGTTCTCGCGGCGCGGGGATCCGAACCTCCAAGGGGCCGATCCACGCGGTTCCCACTAGATGCCAGCATCGTGCGCCCGATACGAGCACGATGGACGCGGAACCGGCCGAAAACTCCGCAGCGATCGATGGCAGCGCCTGCCCGGGCGCCATCACACAGAGCCACCGACTGCCGCCGGCTCGCCCGGTTTGTACTGAGGCAGATCGGGCGTGTAGGCTTCGCCGCCTGTTGCCGCTCGTTCGGAGCGGTCACCAATGATGGGACGCGCGCATGTTCTCGCCATCGACCTCGGCACGACCGGTCCGAAGGTCGCGCTGGTTGCCGACGACGGCACGCTGGTCGCGCGCGCCGTGCGACCGGTGCGAACCCGGATGCTGGCGGGCGGAGGCGTCGAGCAGGACGCCGATGAGATCTGGGGCGCGGTCGTTGATGCCGCGCGCGAGGCGCTGGCTTCGGCATCGCCGGCATCGGTGGTCGGTGTCGTCTGCGACAGTCATTACTTCTCGTTGATTCCTGTTGACGAGCACGGCAAGGCGGTGGCGCCGTGCATTCTGTGGATGGATCAGCGCGGCGCGGTGTGCACGCAGGAAGTCTACCGTCGCGAGCCGGGAGCGCCGGCGCGGTGGTCAGAGGTTCACGGCCTGCCTGCG
>CAXQPB010000195.1:0-34419 GCA_964225545.1 Candidatus Nitrosopumilus sp.
GGATCAGCAGGATCAGCAGGATCAGCAGGATCAGCAGGATCAGCAGGATCAGCAGGATCAGCAGGATCAGCAGGACCAGCCGCCGGCCGCTGAAGGTCAGCCCTCCGGCGCCGCAGAGGAGGCCGAACCCCGTGAGAGTGAGCAGGCTGCACAGGCGATCATAGACCTCGCCCAGGAAGAGGAACTCGGACCGGAGGATATCGAGAGGGCGGTCGGCATCGCGGGTTCACGGAACCCGGCCAAGGACTGGTAGAACTCGCCGGAAAAGACGATGAAACGCTTCGTTCTCAAAGCCTGCGTTGCGGCGGTCGCTGCGCTCGGAGCCATGCAGGTGGTCCCGCTTGCTGCGCCGGTTCCATCGGTGCGTGCGGCCGAGCTTGAAGTGCAGGCGTCCGTGGACCGTCGTCGGGTGCGCGTCGGCGAGACGATCATGTTGAGCGTCGATGTCATCGGGACTCAGAAGGCGCGCCGGCCCAAGCTCGACAAGCTGGATGGATTTGAAGTTGCGTACCTCGGCGCGACGCAGAAGTTCTCGATGGTCAACGGCACTGTAAGTTCGCAGACCGGTCACCGTTTCATGCTGACGGCGACAGCTCCGGGGCGTTACAAGCTGGGGCCGTTCGAAGTGCCCTTCGATGGCAAGATGTTGAAAGGGGGAGATGTCACCGTCGAGGTTGTCGCTGCCTCCACTGAAGGTCGCAGCGGACCTGTCACCACGCGGCCTGATGCGCCGGATCTGGAGTTGGTTCTCGAGCCGGCGAAGACCGAGTTCTGGGTCGGGGAGAGGGTCGCGCTCGGGCTGCGGTTCTCAGCCGGCGAGATCGATGTCGATGGCCTGGCCTATCCACGGCTCAACGGCGAGGGGCTGACGTTGGACCCTTTCGAAGAACCGGCACGCCGCACAGCGCGTGTCGGAGGACGAGCCAGGCGTTTTCTGGACTTCGAAACCTCCATGATCGCCGTGCGCGCCGGAACCTTCACGCTCGGTCCGGCCTCGATCGAGGTCACCGTCATCGAGCACGATCCGCGCGGACGCGGGCGCCCATTCGGCGGCTTCTCTTTGGGAATGCGTCGCCGAAACAAGGTCACGGTCGAGTCGAGCCAAGTCGAGATCACGGTGAAGTCTTTGCCGAAGGAAGGTCGACCGAAGGATTTCAGCGGAGCGGTCGGCTCCTTCGCCTTTGACGTCGAGGTGGGGCCGGAGAGCATCGAGTCGGGCGATCCTGTTACGATACGGACGAAAATCACGGGCAACGGCAATCTCAGCGGGGTCAACCCTCCGGCCTATCGGGAGAACGACAGTCTGCGCGCATACGACCCGTTGCCGGCGCCGGATAAAAACGGGCCGGAGGGATTGGTTACCGAACAGATTGTGATCCCGAGGCGCGACGGAGTCGTGGAGCTTCCTGCACTGCGTTTTGGTTATTTCGACCCGGCGGCCGGTCGCTACCGAACCATCGAGCGTGGCCCTTTCACGGTTGAAGTCGCGCAGGGCGCGCCGGCGAGACGAGGGGTGGTCTTCGAGCCCCGCGAAGGGGGCCTCGAGATCAGGGATACGCCGGAGAGCCTCGGTCGCGATATCGTTTACATCAAAGATCGACCGGGCCGCATCGGATCGCGGACTGCACTGGTTCTGAAACCCGGCTTCGCGATGGGAATGACCGTGCCCCTGGCCATCTATCTGGCCTCAGTCCTTTACGCCCGGCGCAGACAGCGACTGGCTGCGGATCCGCGTATCGCTCGGTTCCGAGGGGCAGGCCGGATCGCTCGAAAGCGTCTGGAGCAGCTTGCAAGCGGAGCAGACCCAGGCGAGGCCGGCCCGTTCAATGATCAGCTCTCGGTTGCCGTCGCGGACTATCTTGGCGCAAAGCTGGACCTGCCGCCCGGTGCGATCGATCGGGAGCAAGTCATGGTCGCCCTCGAGCGTCTCGCGGTCGGGCCGGCTGCAAAGGACGCTGCCCGGCAGTTCTTTGAACGGGCAGAGCGGGTTCGCTACGCGGGTGCCGCCATGGGTGAACTCGAACGCTCTGAGGCGGTGACTGTGGCGGGGGCGCTTGTCGATGCACTCGAGACGGAGCGCACGCTTGCAGGTCGCATCGGGCTCGCGGTTGCCGTTTTCGTTATGGTCACAGTCGTCGGCCTGACGCCGTTGCCGGTATACGCCGAGATGCCCGATGGCCCCCCTGAGGCCGGGGCGAAGCAGGGCGAGGTCATGGCGCTGTTTTTCGAGGGCAACGCTGCCTATCGGGACGGGAACTACGCCGCCGCGGCCGAACAGTACGAGCAGGCACTCGAAGTCGGAGGGGGCAGTGGGGAGCTGCTGTTCAATCTCGGAAATGCCTACTTCAAGCAGTCGCGTCTGGGACCTGCGTTGCTCAACTATGAGCGTGCACGAAGGCTGCTTCCTCGCGACCCGGATATCGCAGCCAACCGGGCATTCGCGCTGGAAACGGCAGGGACTGCGCCGCAACCGACCGCGGCGTGGATCCAGGTCCTGTTTCCGATCGGTACTCGCGCAACGGCCGATGAACTGGCCGTCGTCGCGCTGGTCTTGACATGG
The DNA here is from genome assembly GCA_964225545.1 of Candidatus Nitrosopumilus sp. GTDB lineage: Bacteria > Desulfobacterota > Binatia > UBA1149 > SPBQ01 > SPBQ01. The sequence continues at coordinate 2,561 of CAXQPB010000195.1, forward strand.
ATCCTTGCCGGACTGATGACAGCACGTATTCTGACGGGCGCGTCGCGGAAAGGGGCAGGGCAGGCAGCCGTGGCCATGGGCCTCGTGCTCGCGTTTGTGATCGCCAATTTGGTTTTTCGTCTGTCGACGGTCGAGCTGGCCGACTGCGCCATTGTTATCTCGGAGGGCGGCGCGATTGCGCGTTACGAGCCGTCGGAGACCGGTGCCGAGTACTTTCGTCCAGGAGAGGGGGAGACGCTGACTGTCGCGGAGCGACGACCCGGCTGGTCGAAGGTCCGCAGAGTCGATGGTGTTCGCGGTTGGGTGAAGGAGAGCTCTCTTGCGGACCTCTGAGCGATCATCGCGCGCGGCGGAACGTGTTCGGTTTTATCTCGCTAACGGATCGATTCGTTCGTAGACAACCAGTACGACCGGATCTGTTCTGCGAGCTTGCAGAAGTCTTGAAAGCGCGCCGGCTTGACCAGATAGCTGTTCGCCCCGTAACGATACGCCTTCTCGATATCATCATCCCGTGATGACGAAGACAGTACGATGATGGGAACCGCGTTTACCGTACCTGCCTCTTGTAACTGTTTCAGGATGTCGAGGCCGCCCAGCTTTCTCAGTTTCAGGTCGAGGAGCACGAGGCTCGGCATGGGGTATCGCGCTCGGTTATCGTGTGGGGGCTTGCCGAGCAGGTAGTCGCGTGCACGCTCGCCATCGTCGATCAGTCGAACGTCGTAGGTCACGCCCGCGCGTTTGAGCGCACGCAAAATGAGCAATGCATCGGCGTGTTCGTCTTCTACGACAAGGATGACAGGTTCACCCTGTCGAACAGCAGATTCAGGCGGCCTGGTCACGGTTCACAGGTGCATACTCTGCAACCCGTGGAAGCGTCAAGCGAAATGTGCTGCCCTCGCCCTCGACAGATTCGAGATTCACCTGGCCGCCATGCAACCGTGCCGCTTTTTTCACGATGGCGAGTCCTATCCCGGTGCCGGCGTAGGCCTCCCTGGAGTGCAGGCGTTCGAATATCGAGAACACCCGGTCGTGATGCGTCGGGTCGATACCGATTCCGTTATCGGCCACGTAAATCGTGTGGCTGGTGTTGTGGGATTCAACGCCGATTCGTACAACCGGTTTTCTTCCCTCCGGCATGAATTTGATCGCGTTCGATATGAGATTCTGCATGGCGGTTTCGAGCAATGCACGGTGGCCGGTGACGGCGGGCAATGTCGTTTCGATCTCGATCTTCGCGCCGCTCTCTGAAATTTCCCTCTCGAGGTTTTGGATCACATCCCGCATCACGCCATCGAGGTCGACGCGCCCGGTCGCCAGCGTGCGCCCCATGCGGGCGTGTTGGAGGAGGTCATTGAGCAGCATGTCCAGCCGGGCGGCGCCGTCCGCGATCAGTTGAAGATAGCTCTTTGCGCGATCATCGAGTTGCCTGGCGTAGTCCTCGGACAAGGCCACTGCGAACCCTTCCATCGCACGCAGCGGGGCTTTCAGGTCATGTGAAATGGTCTGGGCGAAGACCTCGAGTTCCTCGTTACTTTCGCGCAGCGCGACTTCATTTTCTTTGGCTGCAGTGATGTCGCTCGCGAGACCCGCCATGAGGAACGTATTCGGCTCGGCGTCCATCACGACAAAGCCCCGACTGTGGAGCCAGCGGATCGACCCGTCGGGGCTTATAATCCGGAACTCTTCGTCGAACTCTTCGCGCCCGATGGTCTTCTGGTAGGCCTGGGAGATTCTTTCGCGGTCGTCCGGATGGACTGCTGCGAGCCATGCGTCCGTGCCCACGCCAAGCTCCTTGTAGCTGCGACCGAAGATGTGTTCGAAGCCGGGGCTGACGTAGAGCGTCTGCTCGTGATCCATGTCGCTGAGCCAGAAAACCGCGTCGATATTTTCTGCGAGCTGCCGGAACTTTGCTTCGCTTTGCCGCAGGTCACGGGTTCGTTCCTCTACACGCCGCTCGAGTTCGAGTTTCACTCGGCTCAGCGCCAGTCGCGACCTGTCTCTTTCACGCAGCGTGCGGCTGGCGTACGCGACCGATGCGACCATGAGTCCGCTGGCGAAGAGCTCGCCGAGCGACGTCAGTCCAGAGCCGCCCTGGAGGGTCCATGTTCCGTCGCCCGCCATGAGGATAACCACACTCCGCAATGCAAGCAGCGCAAAAAGGGCCGCAAGGCACCCGATCCAGCCGTCGCGTTCCCTGCGCAGCAGCACCAGACACCAGCAAAGGCCGACGACCCGGAGCACGGCTGCAATGAGAAAAAGAAACATCGTCATGACAGTCAGTCCGGTAGCACACGGTTCGCCCGCTTGTCAGTGCCGATTTTTGCGAGGACGGCTCCAGCGGGTCGTTTTCCACGTCGACGGCTGGAGAAACGCGGTGTTTTCGCGGATTCGTGAAGGATTCAGGCCGCCTCCTCAATCCCGGGCAAGTGAGAAAACGCTGTGCGCGCGACGGTGGACGCAGCATGCAGCGTGCTTCGTCGACTCCCTGATACGGTGTGATGGGGGTGCCTGGCAGACGCGCAGAGCTTTACCCGATAGGGTACAATGGCGAAATCGCTCTCGGCCTGTTTCCCTGCGAGGTTCATCCAAAAAGTGAGACTTCTCGTTACTTTCCTGTGTCTTCTCTCCAGCGCTTCGGCAGCATCGGCTCAGCCCGCATATCTCGGCGACGAGCTGCTCGCGAACGAATATACAACCGGCGCGCAGAACAGGCCCTCCGCGGCCGCCGTTGCCGATGGCGGCTTCCTTGTGACGTGGGAGACGTTCGGCAGCGACGGGGACAACGGAGGCGTCTCTGCGCGGCGCTTCAACTGCGACGGCACAGCGGCCGGCTCCGAGTTTACGGTCAACACCTATGTAGTCCTCCGCCAAGGGGCGCCTCAGGTTTCGACGGCTGACGACGGCAGTTTCGTCGTCGTGTGGGAGGGCGAGATTCAGGACGGTTCCGGATACGGCATCTTTGGTCAGCGCTACGATGCGAGCGGAGTCACGCTCGGAACCGAGTTCCCGGTCAACACATACATCACGGGGGATCAGCGCAATCCGGATGTCTCCATGACCGGAGATGGAAACTTTGTCGTTGTATGGGCGAGCCAGGGGCAGGACGGCTCCGGCTCAGGAGTAGTCGCACGTCTGTTCGGGAACGACGGATTCCCGGCGAGCGATGAGTTCACGGTGAACACCTATACGAGCCTCGGGCAGTACACTCCGCGGGTCGATACGGCTGACGATGGCGGCTTTGTTGTCGTCTGGGCCAGCTACGACGGTCGCGATGGTGCGGGCTACGGGATCTTCGGTCAGCGTTTCAGCGCTGCTGCGCTCCCGAGCGGAAGCGAGTTTGCGGTCAACCAGTTCACCCTCGGTGACCAGCGGCGTCCGGCGGTAGCAGTCACGCCGACCGGATTCATGGTTGTCTGGGACAGTGAGGGAAACGACGGTTCGAATCTCGGCATCGCGGGTCGACTCTACGACACTACCGGGCTGCCGGTCCGGGATGAGTTCGTCGTCAATACGTACGACTACGACAATCAGTATCGGGCTGATATCGCAGCGGACAGCAACGGCGGATTCGTGGTCGCATGGGACAGCATCGGCCTCGACGGCGATGGGACCGCGGTAATCTCCCAGCAGTTCGACGCCGCCGGGCTGATTACCGGCCCTGAACTCGTCGTCAACTCGAGCGTGATTGGAGACCAGAGTGCGCCCGCGATCGCAGCGAGCTCGAGTGGAAAGTACGTCGTTGCGTGGAGTGATGAGCTCAAAGATGCCAGCTCCAGCGCCGTCGTCGCGCAGCGGATGCTCGACGCTGCGCCGGCATGTGGAAAGGCAAGCGACCAGCCGCTCTGCGCAGCCGGACCGGATTCCCCCGGTGGTGGTGGGGCGGTGACTGCAACCGACGCGCTGGTAATTCTCAATGCCTCGGTTGGCGTCGGTGAATGCCCGCTGTGCCTGTGCGATACGAGCGGGAACTTCAGTGTGACCGCGACGGATGCGCTGATTGCTCTGAATGCGGCTGTTCAGCTTCCCGCGACCCTGCTGTGCCCGAACGTCTGCATCTGAGGGCCGGCCGGGGTAGATTGCGCGTCGCGCTGAGAAGGGCTCGCTGAAAGGCGAGCACTGTCCAGTGCGGCTTCTGCATGACCGGACCTACCTCAAGCCCCCTCACACCGGCCGAGTCCATGACGCTCGGTGATCTGATCGACCTCGAATATCGCTTCGCCGAGGACCGTGAACTCGACAGGCAAACGCTGCGCGAGCGCGACCGGGAGATCGGTCGTCGACTGCTCGCCGAAAGCGACCATGAGTTCGACAACCACGAACTGTTTCGCCGGTGGCTGAGGGCTGTGGCACAGAGGCCGGACGCGACTGCCGGGCCCGGTGCGCGGGTGATGACGGTTTATCGGGTTGTGGGGTACCTGCTCGCGCTGACAGGACTGCTCAGCGGTTCTGCGGCAGCATCGGCTATTCTTCATTACGACGGCACGCAACCGGTCAATCTCGTGCACGTCCTCGCCGTATTCGTGATTGCGCAGCTCGGACTGTGTCTGCTGTCGATTCTTGCGATGCTCCCGAGCCGACTGTTCTCAGCAGGCGCGGGCTTCGGGCCCCTTCACGAGACGTTGCGCAACCTGTGTCACCGGCGCAGCGGCTTGAACCGTGCATTCGGAGCCGTGAATCGGAACGCGGCATCCCTGGAAGCCGCCGCGGCGCGACTCTCCTCGTGGAGTGCGATCTACGGAGAGGTCGAGCGGTGGTTGCTCCTCTCGCTGACACAGAGGGTCGGGGTTTTCTTCAACCTCGGCGTGTTGATCACGTTCGTGTACCTGATTGTTGTTACGGACCTTGCGTTCGCCTGGAGTACGACGCTGCGCATCGACTCGGATGCCATGACGCGCATTGTCCATGGGGTCTCGCTGCCATGGTCGTGGCTGACATCTGCGGTACCGAGCGCCGAGCTTGTCGAAGCCAGTCGATACTTTCGACAGTCTTCCGTTCACGATCCATCGCTGTTGAAAGACTGGTGGGCATTTCTTGTCGCGGCGCTGATCACGTACGGGCTCCTGCCTCGCACCGTTCTGTGGATGTACTCGATGGCGCGGCTGCGGTCGGCTCGGGCCGGAGTGCCGCTCGATCACGGCGATGCCGAGTCGCTTCGCGAGCGGCTGTCTTCCGCACGCGTCGGGTGGGTCGCCGATTCGGCGACGAGTTCATCGGCGGGTACGTCGGCGGCAAACGGCGACGACCTCGATGCTGCTGCCCCGGAGCCGCTGTCCGGCAACCCCGGAGCGGGGTGTATCGCGATCGCGTGGGCCGACATGCCCGTCGATCAGTCCGCGGCAGCACGGCTCATCGAACGCCGATTCGGCTGGCGGCTCGAGTCTTTTTACGAAGCCGGAGGCGTTCAGCGGACCAGCGATCGCTCGATGAGGGATGCCGTCGAATCGGCTGACCACGACACCCCGATCGTCATCGTGGCGGAATCTTTCGAGGCACCGACAAAGGCCCTGGCCGGCACTCTGCGTGCCCTCCGGGAGGCCGGAGGGCGACAGCGGCCCATTGTTGTCTTGCTGATCGCGGGCGAGCGGGGACAGAGTGCCGGACCGGAACAGGAAGACCTGAGGATGTGGCAGAGTGCGCTGGCTCGACTCTCCGATCCGTACATCCGCGTCGAGTCGGTAGACCTGGAACCGGTCACAGGAGCGAGGGACGAAAAGTGAGCGAGACGCTACCGGTCTTCGCCGTTGTCGGCCGCGTCAACAAAGGAAAGTCGAGTATCGTCGCCACGTTGGTCGAGGAGGAAGATCCGCGCGCGATCGCGATCTCGCACGAGGCCGGAACCACGAGGGAGTGTCGGCAATACCGTGTCGAGATCGATGGCGAGGCGCTGTTTGCGGTTGTCGACACGCCGGGTTTCGAAGACGCGCCGCGGATGCTCGAGTGGTTACGGGAACGCGAAACTTCAGCGGCCTCGCGCTCGGAAGCGATTCGGCTGTTTATCGAGCATTTCTCCGAAGGTGACGAATTCGCCGAGGAGTGCCGGCTGCTGACGCCGGTCTGCGAGGGGGCCGGCATTCTCTATGTGGTCGATGGGTCGAGACCCTATCGTCCGAACTATGAGGCAGAGATGGAGATCCTCCAATGGACCGGCCGGCCTCGTCTGGCGCTGATCAATACGATCGGCAGCGGGAATCACGTCGAGGAGTGGCGGCGAGCGCTCGGGCAGTACTTCAATATCGTACGGGTGTTCGATGCGCACGACTCTCGTTTCGATGACCGCATCGCGCTGCTGCGCGCGTTTCGTGAGATCGACCCCGAGTGCGCGCTGTCCATTGTCAGGGTGATTGAGGTCCTTGAGGCGGACCGGCTGCGTCGCAGAGCGGCGGCAGCCTCCGTGATCGGGGATCTGCTGGTTGCCGGGCTGACTCAGGTCGAGAGATTGCCCTTGACCGACGAGGAACAGCTTGCCGCGCAGACCGACCTCGGACTCGAGCGTCTGTACCGCCAGTTGCGCAAGCGGGAGCGGAAGACTCGCGAGACGATCGAGGATCTCTACCAGCACGGCCGGGTGATACGGCGCGAAGTCGAGCTCGAGAAACCGGTCTTCGAGCGTGATCTGTTCGCGGAAACCGCCTGGAATGTCCTCGGGCTCGACACCTGGCAGCTGATTCGAGCCGGCGCGATCGGTGGAGCCGCGGTGGGCGCGACGGTCGACATTGCCACCGGGGGCGCATCGTTGCTCGGCGGGAGCGTACTCGGAGCTGTCATCGGCGGCGCGTCCGCGTTTTTCGGAGGCAAGCAGGCCGCGCAGGTTCGGGTGCTCGGACAGTCGCTCGGAGGCCAGGTCTTGTGTGTCGGCCCCATCCGAAACCCGAACTTCCCGTGGGTGATTCTCGACAGGGCTCTGCTGCACTACGCGAGTGTCAGCGATCGTGCTCATGCCCGCCGCGACCCGATCGAACTCGAGCAGCGCGGCTCTCTCGAGGAGCCAGAGGGGCTCGTGGCTGAACTGGAGACCGGGACACGCGGGACGCTCTCTTCTCTTTTCGAACAGATCGGTAAGTCCGGCGAGGCGGTACCGTCTGAACTCCGCCGAAAGCTCGCGGACGAACTCGAGGTCGTTCTCGAGTGGGTCGGCAGTCGTGAGGCGACGACGCCGACGGGAAACGCGGGCACTCGCCCTCAGACCTCGTAGAGGTCGATCTCTCCGCCGCAGTTCACATCGAACGCGATCGCGCTCTCGCAGGCTCGACGGGCCAGCACCGCCGCGTCCTCCTCGACATCGAACAGGGTATACAGCGTGCCCAGCGCGTAGTCGCTGCCTGTGCCGATCGCATAGTACTGCATGAAACTGGTCACGGTCAGATTCCCGGATATGTGGAAGATCCCGTGCCGGGAGGCTGTCAGAAAAGAAGAGTCAATGTCCGCGAACGGAGACTCGTCATCGGGGTGTGGCTGGTCGTTGACCAGCGTGTACCGCTCTTTGAGCTGCGTCCACAGTTTCAGGAAGAACGCGTAGACTTCCTTTTCCCGCGCCAGGACAGGCTTCTTTCCACGAGAAAGGAAGTCGGTCATGAGGTTGTCGTAAAGGCCCCAACCGGCCATCGCGATCCGGGTGTCACCGACCTGCATGATCTTTGATGCGCGGTGATTCTCCATGGGAACGCGGCGGTCCCCGAAGACGCTGAGAGTGTCCGCGGCGATTACGGTTTTCCCGTTCTTGGTTACGGCCACTGCGATTGACATGGGCGCGTGCTACCACGCGCGAGCCAGGGGGGCAACGCGACGCGCGGCCCGGCTCTTGACTCCGTTCCTGATCGGCGCAATTGCGCCGGTGTGCATCGAAGACCCTTTCTGGAATTACTCGGAGCTCACACTGCCGCGGATGAACATGAACAGGACGCGCTCGAGCGCTTGCTGGGATTTGTCGAGGCTGAGCCGCGTTGCTTCGACAGGACGCTGACCACGGGGCATGTCACCGCATCTGCATGGATCGTCAGCCGTGATCGTTCGCGGATCCTTCTCACTCACCACCGCAAGCTCGACTTCTGGCTTCAGCTCGGGGGGCATTGCGATGGAGATCCGGACGTGCGTGCCGCAGCACTCAGGGAGGCGCACGAAGAGTCGGGACTCGCCGAGCTGAAAGTTCTCGATGAGTCGCTGTTCGATGTGGATGTTCATCGAATCCCTGCGCGGCGCGAGGAGCCGAGTCATTTTCACTACGATGCCCGTTTTCTGATCGAGGCCGACCCTGCAGAGCCGCTGATTGTCAGTCCGGAATCCAAGGCATTGGCCTGGGTCAAGCTCGATGACCTGGCTGCCGTTTCTACAGATCTCTCTGTCACTCGCATGGCGGCGAAGAGCCGGGCCCGCTTTTTGAGCTGAGTCCGTACGCATTGGTCACATGGCCCGGTATGAAATAGGCTCCCGCCCCGCGATACGCCTGAGGCGGTCGCACGGAAGAAACCCCGGAGGAAGTCGTGGAAGTCAGAGCTGCTGTTGCACACAAGGCCGGAGCGCCGCTGGCCATAGAGACCGTGAACCTGGATGGCCCGCGGGACGGGGAGGTGCTGGTCGAGATCAAGGCGACCGGTGTTTGTCACACCGACTCGTTCACACTGTCCGGCGCCGACCCGGAAGGGCTCTTTCCGTCCATTCTCGGTCATGAAGGAGCCGGTGTCGTTCGTGAATGTGGAAAGGGAGTGACGAGCGTCGCGCCGGGGGATCACGTGATTCCGCTGTACATACCGGAGTGCCGACAGTGCAAGGCCTGCCTGAGCGGCCGCACCAACCTTTGCGTCGCCATTCGCGAAACGCAGGGCCGTGGACTCATGCCGGATGGAACGAGTCGCTTCTCATTGGGAAAAGAGTCCCTGCATCATTACATGGGGACCTCGACTTTCGCGCAGTTTACCGTGCTGCCGGAGATCGCTGTCGCGAAGGTTCGTGAAGACGCCCCGTTCGACAAGATCTGTTACATCGGCTGCGGCGTCACGACGGGTGTCGGCGCTGTCGTGAACACCGCCAAGGTCTTTCCCGGCGCGAATGTGGTCGTGTTCGGCCTCGGCGGAATCGGCCTCAACGTAATCCAGGGAGCGAGGATGGTTGGAGCCGATCGGATTATCGGTGTCGATACCAACCCGTCGAAACGAGAGCTCGCCGAAAAGTTCGGAATGACGGACTTCGTCAACCCGAAAGACGCCGGGGGGGAACTCGTCGACCACCTTGTCGGGGTGACCGGCGGAGGCGCAGATTTCAGCTTCGAGTGCATTGGAAAGGTGGAAACCATGAGACAGGCACTGGAGTGCTGTCACCGGGGCTGGGGCACCAGCGTGATCATCGGCGTGGCAGGTGCGGGAAAGGAGATTTCCACGCGGCCGTTCCAGCTCGTCACCGGCAGGGTCTGGAAGGGCACGGCGTTCGGAGGAGCGCGGAGCCGGACCCAGGTGCCTCAGATTGTCGACTGGTACATGAATGGGAAGATCAACATCGACGATCTGATCACGCATGAGCTGCCGCTCGAGCAGATCAACGATGCCTTCGAGCTGATGCATGAGGGCAAGTCGATTCGCACCGTTATCGTTTACTGACCGGTACTTTCCCGCCGCCGCGTCGCTGTTCCGTGGCGGCGGGTGTACGTCGCCGTCACGCGACGTGCTAATCTCATCCCTTCGAGACCGGCTCTGAGCGTCAAGGCACAAGCCGTTCTCCCATCCGATCGTGGGCCGAACGCTGCATTATCAATTCGGCAGCCCCTGTCGTCTGCCGCGCCTCTGCGCTGCTTTGATCGGCGCGCTGGTGCTCGTTGTCGGCCCGAGCTGTTCCCTGAGTGCGGCGCAGTCTCCGTCAGCGATCGCGGAGATTTCAGCGCTCGGTAAGCAGGCGCGACGCGGCGATGCTTCCGCACAGAATGAGCTGGGGCTTGCTTACCACCTCGGTCGCGGCGTCAAGCAGGATCATTCCGAAGCGTTGCGGTGGTACCGACTGGCTGCCGAGGGCGGACTGGCCACGGCGCAACACAACCTCGCCCTGCTCCTCGACGAGGGGCTTGGCGTCCAACGGGACTTCGCTCGCGCAGAGCATTGGTACAGGCGTGCTGCAGAAAGCGGGTTGGCTGCCTCGCAGAACAATCTGGCGGTGATGTACGACGAAGGCCTCGGTGTCGAGGAAGACGCACGGGAAGCCTTCCGCTGGTACTCGCTGGCGGCCGACCAGGGGCTTGCCGTCGCGCAGGATCATCTCGGGCGTTTTTACGAGACCGGTCGGGGGACAGCGCAGAACCCGACGCGCGCTGCACGTTGGTACTCCGCTGCAGCCGAGCAACAGTACCCCGCGGCGCAGGTTCATCTGGCCCATCTTTATCTCGCGGGCAAAGGCCTGGACCGTAACGTCGGTCTTGCTCTGGAGCTTTACAATCGGGCCGTCAGGGCAGGCGACGCGTCAGCGATGTTCGCGCTTGCGCGGGTCTACGAACACGGGGAAGGAGTGGGGGTCGCTGCGGATCAAACCATTGCCCTTCGATGGTACACCGCCGCCGCTGAAGCCGGACACGCCGAAGCCGAATACCGGCTAGGTCGAATGACCGTCGGCGCCGGTGGTCGCGCTCGCGATCATGAGGTCGCGGTACGCTGGTTCTCGAGAGCTGCCGGCCGTGGATACGTCGACGCCCAGCTCGAGCTGGCTGTCGCCTACCATCGGGGGCGCGGTGTAGAGCAGGATCTTGTCGAGGCTGCTCGCTGGTATCTCTCCGCTGCGTCGCAGGGGAATCGTGACGCCCAGGTGATCGTCGCGTCGATGTATGATGCCGGGCGCGGCGTAGAGCAGGATCGCAAGGAGGCTTTCCGCTGGTTCGGCGCTGCGGCGAGACAGGGCGACGTTGTCGCCCAGTACGCGGTGGGCGAAATGTTGGCGAGAGGCGAGGGCGTTGAACGCGATGAGCTGCGCGCCTACGTCTGGTTGGATCTGGCAGCCACGAGAGGGCTCGGACCGGCGATTGTTGCGCGCGGCGAACTCGCCGTGGCGATGCCGCAGTCCTTGCTGTCGCGAGCGCAGCGGCTCAGGCGTGATGGTGAGCCGGGGCTTGCCTTGTCCTCGAACGGACTCGACCCCGACGCACAACTGAACTGAGCGTGGCTCCGGGCGGATTCCGGACGCCCGCGATTACATCGAGAGATCTGAGGCGGTGGACTGGAAGAATTCTCCGATGGTTCCGCCGAGCGCACTGACGACCGCAATCGTGCCGACCGTCAAAAAAGTTATCAGCACGGCGTATTCGGCCGTGGTAACGGCTCTCTCGTCGGCTGTCAGGTAGCTTGCGGTTCTCAGGAATTTTTTCATGTTTGTGTGCGTCTCGACAGTCGCAGCTCCGTGCGGATGATCCCTGGTGCTAGCAATCCTCATGCCCGCGCGATGCCATGCGCGATGTGTGGCTGCGGCAAGCGAGCGGCCGGCGGTGGCGGGTCAGGCCGCAGGTCGTTCAAGCCTTGCCGCGCCGAGACACCTCCGCAGCGCTCGACGCGAAGACGGGACATAACGAAGAGCTTCCGGCATGCGTGGAACCACACGCCGCACCACACGTCGGCCGATCGCCCATGCGGCATGGACAGGCAGGTTCCAGCTTATGCCGAGTCGCTCGCGGAGTTGCTCGGGCAACATCCCCGCCGCCAGGACGTAATTGCTCGGCTGAAACGGATAGAGTGGAGGCGGGCCCTTGAGGAGCGTCTCCGCGATCTCCGCTGCGATCGGAGTAATCACCAGCGGACCGTCATCGATCATTGCGGAGACGTAATCGGTGAATGCGTCAAAGTCAGCGGCGAGAGCGTCCGGCTGAACCCCGCTCAGCCTCGCGAAGACCGCCGACTCTTCATACAGCAGCTGTTTCTCGTCGGCCGCGAGCGGACGTACGAAGGTTTCGTAAGAGAAGATCGCCGAATCGATCAAGGTGGCAAACACCCAGAGCAGCAGTTCGGGGTCGTTCGCCCGATAGCCGGGTGCCAGGCCGGCGACCGGGGTCGCGCGCTCGCCCTGTACTGACGCGTGGACACGGTGCAGCCGGACCGCCGCCTGGACGGCCTCGTCGCGCGTGCCGAAGACCATCGCGTGCACGGTGTCGAAGGTCCGCCTGAGACGCCCCAGCGGATTTCCGCGGAAGTCGCTGTGGTCGGCTACTCCCTGCGCGACCTTGGGGTGCGCAATCTGCATCAACAGAGCGCGCATTCCACCGAGGTGGACCGCCACTTCGCGGTTGACCTGCCAGGTCAGGCTTTGCGGTCCGAAGAACCCGGCTACGGGGTCGGCATGTTCGAGCGCGAAACGCTCGAGCTCAGTCTCGAAACGTTCGGTGATCGAAGCGCTCTCCTATACGGGCTCCGGGGCGTCGAAACGGCCGGACATTCTCCCCAGCCAGGCGCTGAGCAGCGGCCGGCGGGGCAAGCCGAGTGCGCGCAGCTCGTCCGCGATCGGATGATCGCCGAGCGTCAGCGTGGAGCCCGCCAGCTGGAACCCGCACTGTTCGGCGCCGGTCAGAAAACGTGTCCGGTGCAGCCGTCCGCCGATATACGAGTACGTGGTCATCGCCGCGTCCGGGATGCGGCGTGTGCCGCCGGCGGGGACGTCGAGCGTGAGAACATGTCGACCGTCGCAGCTCAGCGTCGTTCGGCAGGACTCGTCGCCGACGTTGATGTCGATCTCCTCGACGGTCTTCGGAAAACCCCAGATGCCTTCGCCGGCCTCGCGCGTGAAACTCTGCGTCACAGGCAGTCGGTGTATGTAAGTTGCCAGCCGATTACGGACGAAATCGTAGGCTGCCCCGGTGTAGGGGAAACCGGCGGGGGTGCCACGCTCGCGAACGAAGAACGCGAGAGAAACTTCATTGTAGTCGCCGAGGTCATTGTCGATGTAGTCAACGCTGCTGATGCTGAACAGCGTGCGACCGGGCATGACTTCGGCGATCTCGAGTCCGTCGCCGGGAAGCAGGTTCCTCGCAGCATCACTGGACACGACATAGGTGACGGCCGCAGAGCGGGCCTGTCGCACGAAAACCGGCAGGGTGACCTCGCGGCCTTGAAAATCGTACGTGGGGCGCTCGACTCCCGCCACGGACGCAACTGCAGGCATTGCACTCATCTGCTCTCCTCCTCTTCTTGAACGCCTCTCGAGTGGCCCCCAACGACCGACCCGGATCGTATGAGCTTACAGTTGATTCAGAGGAAGGCGCCACGACTCAATACGCAGAGCGTCATAGTGTTCGGAACTCTGGCCTGGATAAGGAGCGGCTTGATTGTTTCCAAGAGTCATCCGCGTCGACTCCGGGCGGCGGCCTCTCGGTGGAACCGGCGGTAAACACTCGCGGCGCGGCGCGTTGAAAGGGCGGCTTCGCGTCGGTACAACCGCGGAATGACTAAACATCCTCTACGGTTCGGTCTTCAGACCGGTCAACAGAATGTCGAATGGGCTGACCTGGTGGAGCTTTGGAGGGCGGCCGACGGGTGGGGGTACGACTCGCTCTGGGCCTACGATCATTTTTACCCGATTTTTACAGGCTCAGCCGGACCTTGCCTGGAGGGGTGGACCACCTTGGCTGCGCTCTCGCAGGTCACGAGCAACGCCCGCATAGGCCATCTCGTCAACGGCAATACCTATCGCCATCCGTCGCTGACGGCCAAATCCGCCGCCACTCTTGATGTGATCAGCGGAGGACGGCTGAATCTCGGTCTCGGCGCAGGTTGGTTCGAAGAAGAGCATCAGAGCCTGGGGTTTGATTTCAAGACGGTCAGAGGTCGGCTCGACGCGCTCGAGGAGGCGCTCAGGATCATCAAGGGAATGCATGCCGGCGAAGCGGTGACTCTCGAAGGTGAGCATTACACCGTGAAGGACGCGATCTGTGTCCCGCGTCCGGTCCAGCCGGGCGGCACGCCGATCATGATCGGAGGCACCGGACGCAAGATCCTTCTGCGAATCGTGGCCCGGTACGCCGATATGTGGAACGCCACGGGGTCGCCAGCGCAGATCGCCGATCTGATCGATGTGATCGAACATCATGGTGCTGCGGTAGGTCGCGATACCGGGGAGATCGAGAAAACGGTGATGCTTCCGCTTTGCTACACGGAAGACACAGCAGCGCAGGAGTTCGTGTGCGAGTTGCTGGCCGGAGCCTACGGGATCGACAAGGAGACCGCGCGAGCGCAGTCGATGGTCGGTGGCAGAGAGCAGTGCCTCGAAAAGATCGCCCAGTACCTCGAGGCCGGCGCAACGCATCTGATCTTCATGTTGATCGCGCCGTACGACCACAACCAGATTCGCGCCTTCGCCGAAGAGGTCGTGCCGGATGCCAGGTCGGCGCAGAGCTGAGCAAGAGCTGAGCAAGAGCTGAGCATGACTGAGCATGACTGAGCATGACTGAACAGGAATCCGTCGTGAGTGCGCCGAGAGATATCATCGTGGTTGGAGCCTCACTCGCCGGGCTGCGCGCCTGCGAGGCTCTCCGTCACCGTGGCTTTGACGGGCGGATCACGCTTGTCGGGGCCGAGGAGCATCTGCCGTATGACAGGCCGCCGCTGTCGAAAGAGGTGCTGCGTGGTGAGTGGGAGCCTGACCGCATCGCTTTGCGGCGCGATGGCTGCGATGAACTCGGCTTGGTACTCGAACTCGGCAGGAGGGCAGTCTCTCTCGATACCGCAGGCCGTCGCGTGGAGCTGGACGACGGGAGCCGGCACGACTTCGATGCGATGGTCATCGCGACCGGGGCCGCACCGCGGAAAATTCCCGGGACGACGGATGGGCTTTCCGGCCTCTACACGCTTCGTACGCTGGACGACGCGATCGGCTTGCGTTCGGCATTCGAGCGAAACCCTCGTGTTGTGGTCGTAGGCGCAGGCTTTATCGGAGCGGAGGTCGCGGCCTCGGCGCGAAAGCTGGGACTGGACGTCACCATGATCGAGCCGCAACCGGTGCCGCTTGCGCATGCGCTCGGGCCCGCGATCGGCGAAATCTGCGCGGCTCTCCACAGGGATCACGGCGTCCAGCTTCGGCTGGGGACGGGCGTCGAGGCGGACGGAATCGAGGGACACGGCCGTGTCGAGTCGCTGCGACTCGACGATGGAACCCGCATCGAAGCCGATGTTGTCGTGCTCGGTATCGGAGTGGAGCCGGTCACGGGTTGGTTGCAGGGATCGGGGATCGAGCTCGGGAACGGGATTGTCTGTGACAGTCATTGCCGGACCAGCGTGCCGGGGATCGTTGCGGCGGGCGACGTCGCGCACTGGTACAACCCGCTGTTCGACGAGGCGATGCGAGTGGAGCACTGGTCGAACGCTGTGGAGATGGCAGGCGCGGCGGCGCAGACACTTCTGGATGGAGACAGCGCGGCTCCCTATGCTCCGGTTCCGAATGTCTGGTCCGACCAGCACGGGGTCAAGATCCAGACGGCCGGGCGGATTCGCGCAGACGACCGAATGGAGATCGTGCAAGGCGATCCTTCCGAGTATCGATTCACGGCGTTGTTCGGTCGCAACGGCCGCTTGTCGGGAGTTCTTACCTTCCGGCGACCTCGCCAGCTCATTCGATACTCCGAGATGCTCGAGCAATCGGCCTCGTGGGAAGAGGCGCTGACGGTGGCACGCGCAACGGGCTAATCGACGCTCGCGGCCGGGGAGCCTGCCCGTCTCGCACGCGGGACGATCCAGCGCAGTCCGAGCGTCAGAAGCAGAGCGCCAGTCCCGCCGATCGCTGCGGGTGCGGCCGGCCCGAACGCATCCACGGCAATCCCCGACCACAGGTTCGACATGATCCCGCCAATACTCACTCCCATCATGGAGAGCATCCCCTGAGCGGTGGAGCGCAGCTCGGGAGGCACGACCGCATCGACATAAAGAGGCCCGCCGACAATCAGCCCCACGACCGTCACACCGTGGAGAATCTGAACCGCGTAGATGAGCTGCAGGTTGGTGCCGTAACCGCACACCATCCAGCGTATGGCGCCGGAGGCGAGCCCGACCGCCAGCAGTCCGCGTCCACCGAGACGCTTGAAACCCGTGCCCGCCATCCAGACCAGTGGGATCTCCAGGATGAGCATCACCACCCACATCCCGCTGACCATCTCGACGGAGCCGCCGAGTGAACTGACGTAGATCGGAAACAGCGCCATCGGCCCCTGTATGCAGGCGTACGCGCCGAACATGAAGAGCAGCAATCGCACGAAAGGCCCGTGCGTCATGATCTGCCGCCAGTCGCCGCGCGCGGCGCGAACGGACTCGGATCCGCCGCGAGGCATCTTTGCGCTGATCAGCGCCGCGATTACCAGGCAGCACGCTGTCGCGGGGAGCATCAGGCCGAGCCGTGGTTGAGAAACTCCAGACGGAGCGGCGGCACGCGCTTCAGGCGAGGTCATCAGATCCAGGAGCAGGGGGAAGGCTACAACCGTGAACAGGAAACCGACCGTTCCCCAGACCCGGACCCGTCCGAAGCGGGCTGCTGCATTGTCTCCGAGCAACGCGAACGAGACCGAGACCGTTATGGGAATCACCGCAGAGGCGAACGCGGAGGTCATCGCGCTGCCGACGAGAAGGCCATTGAAACCGGATGCAAAACCCAGCGCGGTGTAACCGGCAGCCGCGCCGAGTGTGACCAGAGTCAGGACCGTGGTCCGTGCGCCGGTACGATCTGCGATTCGGCCCCACAGCGGCTGTGCGAGGATCGCCGCGGTGGGCATCGCAGCCATGACAAGCCCGACCTCGGTCCCGCTCAAACCTGCGTTCTCTCGCAGATACAGGCTATAAAAGGGAAAGAATACTCCGAGCGCTCCGAGCGCGAAGTACCAGTGCAAAGAGATGATGGCTCCCACACGCACGCGGGCGGTTCATAGCGTGAACCGCAAACGAAACCAGTCTGACAGTGCGTGGTTATGCAGGGCCCTCGTTTTGCTCGGCCTGTGGCTGGTCATCGGCGGCTGCAGACCCGGTGAGGAACCGACTGCGCGAGACCCGGATGTCGCTGCCGGCCAGACGAACTCCGACACGGTCACGAGCGGCGGCCGCGTCTGGGCATTGCTCGTGAACGGGGGAGGATCGCCCGAAAAGAATTACCAGTCGCATATGCTCCACGTTCGCGAGCTGATCGAGCTGCTCGAGGTACGCGGGGTATCAATCGACCGGATCTCGGTTGTCGCCAGTGACGGCCCGGATCCGACGCCGGACCTGGCGGTCCTCGGCGCATCTGACGACGCTGACGGGTGGCTTGTTGACAGGTTGCCGGTCGGACGTCTGCTCGCACCGGCCGTTGAGCTGGTCGATACCCGCCTCGAAGGAGTCGAGATCGCGGCGGCGGACCGCTCGAACCTGCGGAAGCGATTCGATGCTCTCAGGCAGGTATTGCAGGCCGGAGACGATCTCCTGGTCTATGTCACCGACCACGGCTGGAAAAATCCGGAAAACCTCCGCGAGAACGGCATCGTTCTGTGGGGAGATCGGCTGCTGGTTTCCGAACTCGCCGAGCTGCTCGCAACGCTCCCCAAGGGCGTGAGGTCCGTTCTGGTGATGTCCCAGTGCTACTCCGGTTCGTTCGCGGGCGTGGTGAATCATGCGACGATCGAGCCCGGCACGGTCTGTGGCTACTTCTCCACGACGGCTGCACGTCCTGCGTACGGCTGTTACGCCGAGAACCGTGGCCGCGACAATGTCGGGCACGGCTTCTGGTTCATCGAGGGGGTGCGGGACTCACGTAGCCTCGAGGAGGCGCATCGTACCGTCCTGCTGAACGACCGCACGCCGGATGTGCCGCTGCGCTCGTCGGATGCCTATGCATCCGATCTTGTTCGCCGCGAGGCGGCCGCTCGCGGGGTTCCTTTCGCGGACCTCGTTGACCGTTTCCTCGAACAGGCGTGGGCCGATGAGCTCCATTACCGCGAACGGTTCGCGCTGATTGACCGGATCGGCCGGGAGTACGGAGCGTTCGGCCCTCGCAGTCTCGATGACCTCCGGGAGCGGATGGCCAACCTTCCCGAGCTGACACAGACACTGAACGCGTATGCCGACCGCTGGCAACGATCTCTCGACGACCTGCGGCGTGACAACTTCTCGCGCTTCCTTGTCGCGGAGCCGCACTGGCGGGAGTATGTGCGACCCGAATTCGTCGACGGACTCGACGAGACGGAGCGTGCGCGTATCCGGACCTGGCTTCTGGATGATCTCAGCCGCTACACCGACTCGCAGCCAGAGACTCGGCGGCGGCTCGAACTGCTGCACAGCATGGCTCGTGAATCGCGGGCCGGCGCGTACAGGATGCAGGTTCGGCTCGGCGCTGCGCTGAGGATGGAAACCCTCCTGACCTCGATTGCAGGTAGCGTTTATCTCGACCGCCACGCGCCGGGGCCGGAGCGGGAGATGTTCGAGGCGCTGCGCGAGTGCGAGAGTCTGGAGCTCGGTGCCCGAACCCGCCCCCTCGGCCGAAGACGCAAGCCGTCCGAAGCCTATCCGCCTCTCGCTCAGGAGCTCAACCTGCTCGCTACCGTTCTGCCCGGCTACCTCGGCGTGGAATACACGGTGCCGGACGCGGCCAGCCGGCAACGGTATTCTCTACCGGCCGGGGCGGTTCGTGTTACGGCGGTCGATCCGGGCTCGCCGGCGGCAGCGGCGCGCATCGTGGCCGGGGACATCGTGCTGGGGCCCCCCGGAGCCCACTTCGAGGAGCGCAACCAGATCCGGGAGTGGACACTGACTGCGCTGGGCGGGGAGCTGCGAACCCTCGAGATTCTGCGGGATGGAGAAATTCGGCCGGTCGAGCTGCGTATCGGGGGATTTCCCGGCTGAGCTCCAGCCGGCGCAGCTTGGCCAAACGGGCTGTTTCGGAGGGGTTTTCGCGCCCGTCGTCGCGGCGTGCCCGGAATTGGCGCGCGTCAGCGCGACCCGTGGAGATTCGGCTGGAGTCTTACACTTCGGGCATGGATTCAGGGCGCCCGGTGGGCTAGGAAACGTCCGTGACCATGGAGAGAGCCGAACTCATCCTGCTTGCCGACCTTAATTACATCGAGGCGATGCGCGACCAGACTCGGGGTTGCGAGGGGACAATTATCGAGGAGGAAGGAGTCTGCATGATGCTGGGCCCGGCTCCGCATCCTGTACTCAATGTTCTCGTGCGACTCGATGACCGCTGTTCCGGGGATGAATGCGTCGAGCAGGCCATGGGGCTTTTCGACGCGAGCCGGCACGGCTTCACGGTCATCCTCAGGAACTCGGTCGACGATTCCGATGTTCGTGAGGCCGCGATCGCAGCGGGGCTGGTGCCGCTCCTGTCGCCGACCGAGATGGTCGTGCATGAACGCGTCGATGCGCCCGACCTCGGTGACGATGTGGTCATTCGGGTCGTCGCTGATCCGGCAGGGGTCGCGGACTTCGCGAATATCGCGGCTGACGCGTGGACGACCTACGGGATGTCGCCGGAGGTGACACGACAGACGTTCGCGAACGGCACACTGGCGCGGGCGCCTCATGTTCGCGCGGTCGTCGCATACCGCGACGGGCGACCGGTCTCGTGCGCGCTTGCGCACGCGAGCCATGGGATTGCCGGACTTTACTGGGTCAGCACCGTTCGAGACTCACGCGGACGCGGACTTGGCGAGGCCTGCACGCGCGCGGTGACGAACCTCGCTTTCGATCTGGGAGCTCGATTCGTCAGTCTTCAGGCGTCACCGATGGGCGAGCCGATCTACCGCCGCATCGGATTCGAGGCGATCGCTACCTACGAATTGCTCGCAGCACTCGAACCCGGAACCTGAGAGGCAGCCCCGACCGGGCTTCCATCACGTCGTCCGGCGCTCTCCCGCCGTCGCCGAATGCCCCGCAGGCGCTGGTCGAGATCGTCGATGATCACATAGATGCAGGGTACGACCACGAGTGATACGACGGTCGCGAGCAAGACGCCGAATCCGAGCGAGACCGCCATCGGTATCAGGAACTGAGCCTGCAGGCTGCGCTCCAGCAATAACGGAGTGAGCCCTGCGAACGTCGTGAGCGATGTCAGCAGAATCGGGCGGAAGCGGGCGGAGCCGGCCGCCAGGGCGGCTCTGCGCGTAGCGACTCCTTCTGCCCGACGCCGATTGACGTAGTCGACCAGCACCAGGCTGTCGTTCACCACGACTCCGACCAAGGCGACGATTCCGAGCAGCGACATGAAGCTGACGTCCATATCGAGCAGGACATGGGCCCAGATTGCGCCAACGATTCCGAAGGGAATCGCCGACATGACGATCAGCGGCTGAATGTAAGAGCCGAGCGGAATCGCGATCAACGCGTAGATGACGAGGAGTGCGACGAGCAGGCCGCGCATCAACGCGCCGAATGTCTCTCTTTGCTCTCGCTGCTCGCCCTCGAGCGAGTAGTGGAGTCCGGGGTAGTCCGACTCGAGTTGCTCGAGTGTCTTGCGCTCGAGGCCGATCAGGATCTCGTTGGGGTTGGCTTTCTGGCGATCGACCTCTGCGGTCACGTTGATCGTGCGGCGTCGATCGGCCCGCTGGATCGACTCGTAACTGCGTCCGTAGCGAATATTGGCCACGGCCGAAAACGGCACCTCGCTCCCGTCCGGAGTGCGGATGCGCATCCTCTGGACATGGTCGACCGACCGCCGCTCGGCGCGTGGAAAACGTACGTAAACGGAGACGTCCTCGCGCCCGCGCTGGACGACCTGGGCTTCCTCTCCGTAGAAAGCCTGACGTACCTGGCGTGCGAGGTCGCGTCGCGAGACTCCAAGCGCCTCGGCTGCAGGCTTGATGTCGAACTCGAGTTCGACCTTGCCCGGCCGGAACGAATCGGCGATGTCGGAGACACCGGGGTACTGCCCGAGGTCGGATTTCAGCCGGTTCGCCGCGACGCGCAGGACCTCGACGTCGGGGCCCGACAGCTCGATGTCGATGGGCTGTGCTGCCGCGAAAAGGTCGGACGAGAACAGCAGTTCGACCGAATCCGGGATCGGCCCCGTCAACTCGCGCCAGCGGTCGACGACCTCTGCGCCTTTGAACGTGCGATTCTCCGCCGGAGTCAGTTCGATGTTGACCTCGGCAAGGTGGGACTGCCCGCCGATCGCTGAACGCCGGGAAGAACCATGGCCGCGTGACGCGCCGAACGGCTGGGCTCCGATCGAGCTGAAGACATGACGGAATGCGGGCCCCGCCTCCGGAGCCATGGTCTGTTGGAATTCGGTGGCGACCTGGTCCGCGGCACTTTCCAGGCGCGCGATTGCGGACTCGGTAATCTCGTAGGGTGTCCCCTGCGGCATCGTCAGCGTTGCGACGACATTGTCTGCCTCCGCGTTGGGGAAGAAGCGGATACGGACATGGCCGGTAGCGACCATGGCGGTTGTCACCAAGAGGAGCGCTACCGCGCACGCGGCGACGGTGTAACGCCACGAAACCGCAGACTCGAGCGCGGGCGCGTACAGCTTGTCGATAAAGATATGCAAAGCGTAATGGAATCGTTGCTGGAATCGTACCCACGCAGCACTGATTCCATGGGTGTAGGCGCGCCCGCCGACAACGACGTGTTTCAAGTGAGAGGGGAGAATCAGTTGCGACTCCACGAGCGAGAACAGCAGAGTCGGAATCACCACCGCCGGGAAGACATACATGATCTTCCCCATGATCCCCGGCAACAACAGCATGGGCGCGAATACCGTGACCGTCGTCAGGACGCCGAAGATGACCGGTATCGCGACCTCCTGGGCGCCGGTCACCGCCGCCTCATAACCCGCAAGTCCCTCCTCGCGTTTCTTGTAGACGTTCTCGCCGATCACGATCGCGTCGTCGACGACGATGCCGAGAACGAGGATGAACGAGAACAGCGACAGGACATTGATCGAAACCTCGAGCGGCGGCATCAATGCCAACGCGCCGAGAAATGAGATCGGGATTCCGAGGGAAACCCAGAGCGCGAGCCTGAACTGGAGAAAGAGCGCGAGCGTCAGGAACACCAGAATGAGCCCCTGCACTCCGTTGCGTCGCAGAGTGTCGAGGCGTCCGCGCAGGACCGAGGTCTCGTCGTCCCAGGTGATCAGGGACACGCCGTCAGGCATTCGCGAGCGGCTTTCACCGACATAGCGCTGGACCGCCGCGGAGATGGCAAGTGCGCTCTGCTCCCCGACCCGGAATACTTCGACCATGACCGCCGGGCGCCCGTCGAACTGGGCTGCCGTGTCGGTTTCGGCGAAGCCGTCGACGACCGTCGCCACATCGCCGAGCTCGAGCCGAGTGCCGTCCGGTCGGGTCAGCACGACGACCTGTTCGAACTCGTGCCCGTGATAAGCCCGCCCGCGCGTCCTGAGCAGTATTTCACCGGCCGAGGTCTTCACGGAGCCACCGGGAAGATCCAGTGAAGATCGACGGATCGCATCGGCGACCTGAGAGAGCGTCAGGCCGTGCCGACGCAGCGTGCGTTCGGATACCTCGACCGAGATCTCGTAGGCTCGTGTGTTGGTCAGCTCGACCTGGGTGATCTCCGGTAACGCCGACAGGTCATCGCGCACGCGCTCGCCGATCTGCTTGAGCGCCAGCTCGTCCGCGTCGCCGGCAATCGCGACCGTAACCACGTGATGACGGACCGAGAGCTCCCTGACGTCGGGCTCCTCCGCATCGTCGGGGAACGTGTCGATCGCGTCGACTTCAGACTTCACGTCGGCGAGCAGTTCGCGGATATCATGACTGCCGAGCGCCTCGATCGTCACGCTGCCGACGCCTTCACTGGCGGTGGAGGTGATGCGTTTGGCGCCCTCGAGGCTGGCGACTCTCTCCTCGATACGGACGTTGATCGACTCCTCGATCTCACCGGGGGTTGCGCCGGGGTACGCGACCGAAACCAGCACGCGGTCGAGCCCGAACTCCGGAAAAACCTCCTGACGGATACTGGGCGCGATCAGGATGCCCGCGGCCATGATGACGAGCATCAGGAGATTTGCCGCGACTCCGTTGCGGGCGAACCATGCGATCAATCGTTTCATCGGCTTACGGCTCGCGCTGATCCTCGAGCGTCCGCACCTGCATCCCGTCGACGACGGCGTCGATCGGAGAGATGCAGACTTGTTCGCCCGCAGCGAGTCCGCTCGTTACGATAATGCGGTCGGCCTCGGTGCGGACGATCCCGACCTCGCGATAGCGAAGGCGCTCATCCTCGACGACCAGTACGGTGTTGCTGCCACGCAGAGCCGAACGAGGAAGTACGAACGCCTCCGGGAGCACGCGGCCCGCGACGTCGGCTTCGACGAACATTCCCGCGGCCAGCGGCATGCGGCGTTCGGAGCTCAGTTCGCCGTACGGGTCTTCGACCTGCGCGATCGCATGGACCATCCGGCTGGTCGGGTCCAGTTCACCCTCGGTTCGCACGATGTGACCCTGCCAGCGATAGCGCGCACCTGCGAATTCGGCCATCAGCGTGACGTCCGGGCCGCGACTCCGGCCGCTGCCGTGATCGAGCGGCAGGTCAACGTAAGCGAGTTCGCTGTCGGGGAACGGTAGGCGAACCTCGGCGAAGTCGGTGGCATAGGCCTCACCGATCGATACGCCTCGCTGGACGAATTCGCCGACGTCCACACTTTCGCTACGGACCCGGCCGTCGAACGGCGCGTGAATTTGCGTGCGCTCCAGGTCGAGACGGGCGCGCTCCAGAGCCGCAACCGCAGCGGCCCTGCGCGCTCTTGCCTCTGCGAGCTGGGGTGTCCGTGCAACGAGAGGGGGAGGGGCTCCTTCACCGAGCGAGCTCCACTCGCGAATCGCGATGTCGGCTTCCGCCTGTTCCCTGGCGATGGCGACGTCAGCCTGCGCTAGATCGGCTTCGGCGGTTGCGACGGCCAGTGCGTACTCGCGAGGGTCAAGAGCGACCAGCAGGTCGCCACGCCTGAAAAAACCTCCGGCGCGGAAAGAGGAGGAGACTTCGACGACGCGTCCGGATACCTCCGAGATGATGTCGATCTCCGTGCGCGGCACCACCGTGCCCTGTGTCTGGACAATCAGCTCGACCCTCTGCGGGGAGACTTCGATCGTGCGCACCAGCGGCAGCGGGCGCCCCGGTTTCTGCGGGACAGCGCGCGGGCGCGTGCTGACGACCATTGCCGTGATCAGAATTCCCGCGAGGACGATGATCGGGGGAGCCAGTTTTCTCGCCGACAATTTCATGAGCCGCTCTCCGCTGAGTCTGCATAAGCGTCGAAATGCAGCGCCGCGTCGAATCCTCCGCCCAGCGCCAGGTAAAGATCAATCCGTGATTCGAGACGTGCGCGCCTGACAGCGATCAACTCACTCGCGGCATTGAGCGCGGTTCTTTGCGCTGCCAGCACGGTGACGAACTCCTCCAGCCCTCGAAGGTATCGTTGCTCGGCGAGATCGCGCGCAGCGGACGACTCCGTCGCAGCCAGCGACTGCCGATCGACTCGATCGGCCAGATAACGTTCGGCGGCAAGGAGCGACTCTACCTCGGCGTAGGCGGAGAGTGTCGCGGTGGCGTAATCTTCGGCTGCCTCGAGCTGCTCTGCCTTCGACCGGTCCAGAGCTGCCAGCAGACGCCCCCCCTGGAAGATCGGTTGAGCCAGATTTCCGGCAAGGGTCCACTCGTTGAAGTCGACGTCGAGGACATCGGAAACTTTGTTACTGCTGTCGCCGTAGCTCCCGTTGAGGGAGATCCGAGGGTAAAGCGCGCGTCGCGCCTCCTTGACGCGAGCGCCGCTGGCCGCCAGTCGCCGTTCCGCCGCGACCAGGTCGGGACGCCTCTGCAGCAACTCGGTCGGAAGACCGGCCGGTACGTGCCCCACGGGGCCGGGCATATCGGTAGAGACATCCAATGCTCGGTCAGGGTATCGACCCATGAGAATCTCCAGCTGCCGCACCGAGCGGTCCAAAGCCTCTTTGCGTTGGTCGACGAGGGCCTGTGCACCGAACACGTCGGTGCGTGCGAGCCGAAGATCGAGGGCCGGTCGCACCCCTCGCTCGTACCTCGAGCGAACATGGTGTGCGGTGGTCTGGAAACTCGCGACCGTATGTTCCGCCAGTTCCAGTTGTTCTCTGGCTTCAATGGCGGCGATCCAGGCTTTCGCTGTCTGGCCCGCGATCGAGAGTCGCGCAGCCTCGTAGTCCGCTACCGATCGTTCCCAGTCGCCGAGCGCGGCCGACTGGCCTGCCCGCAATCGACCCCAGAGGTCGATCTCCCAAGTGACGTCGAGTGACACGCCGAACTGATTGAGCTGTACGCCCTGCTGATTGGGGAGGAAAGTAAGATTGCTCGCAGCGCGAGAACCGTCGCCGACGATTTGGGCCTGCGGCAGCGAGTCGGCGCCGACGATCTTCGCGGTCGCCGCGGCGCGATCCATCCGGGCAGCGGCCGCGCGGATATCATGGTTGTGCTCGACCGCTTCCAGGACGGCTGAAGCAAGTTCCGTGTCTTTGAACTCATCCCACCAGTCGGTCTCCGCTGCGCCATCTTCGTAGGTCTGGGCGGACCACTGGTTCGGGATCGTGAAATCTTCGGTCGGCTCGACGCGCGCGGGCGCGGTCGCACATCCGGCCACAACGGCTATGACCCCGGCGAGGGCGAGGTGCTGTACGCGCTCGCGACGGAGGGCTGTCGACAGCGACCGCATTATGCGAGCCCCTCCGGGCAACTTTGCCGGCTGTCGGTCGTGTCGACCGTCGCGTCGTTTCGATGCGACATCAGGCCCGCTGCGAGAAAGGTTACGAGCGTGTTCGCGAGTGCATCCAGGTCGACCTCGCTGTTGTCGCCTTCGCCGGTCGCCGACTTACGCCGCGGAGCACCAAGAGCGACAGCGATGGCGTTGAGCACAAATTCGAAGCGAACGTCGAGTTGTGACTCTTCGAGATCCGGCAGGGCTTTGGCGAGCGCACATCGAAAGCGGAGGCTCACATGGTGAAAACGTTGCCGCATTGAGCCGGCGACCTCGGCTGTCGCTTCATCGTGGATCTGGCCCTGCGAACAGGTGAGCAGCGCGAAGCGGGCAGCCTCCTCCCGCGCCAGATCCAGCGTCGGCTCGATCAGGCACCAGAGGATCTCCTCGAGTGCGGGGCCTGCCTCGCCCGCCTGCTGTTCGGCAGTCTCGAGGCTGGCCAGACGCCGCTGATTGAGGGGTTCGAGTCGACGCTCGAATACCGCCGCAACAAGCGCTTCCTTGGACCCGAAATGGTAATTGACTGCGGCGAGATTCACGCCGGCATCACGTGTCACCCGTCTGAGCGACGTTGCTGCGAAACCGTAACGCGAGAAGAGGCGTTCGGCCGCGTCGAGGATGTTCTGACGGGTTCGGGAGGCTGACATTTTGCGCGAACGGGGCGGGCTCATCGGGGGCATTCGGTGCCGATCGAGCCTTTCAAACGTCTGTTTCAATCGTACGTTTGACGGAATCGGGGGTTCAACCGCAATCGTACCGCGTCGGGCATTAGACGTTGGGGAAGGCGCTGCTATCCTCGAATAAGACGTTCCCCGTCGCGTCGGAGAAAGTTCATGCCACAAAAGTCGAAGTCCGGAACCACCACCGTGGAAGAGTCGGTCGAGTCAGCCACGAAGTCGCCAATGCCGCGGACCACGCCGCGTGGCCGCGAGAAAATCGGTAGGGCGGCTGACGGCGGCCCGATCAATCGCGCCGCAGGGTGGCTGGCGCGGCATGCCTACTTCGCTCAGCATCGAAGTGTCGCAGCGACGACCTTGCCTGCGCGAGTGCTTTGGCAGACCGCAATGACTCCGAACGGAGAGCGGCCGGGGCCGGAAGTCGTGGCTGAAGTTGCCAGGCGTTTCGAGAAGCTCCTCGCGCGCGATGTCGAGAATGTCGACGCAGGTTTTTACCCGCGAGAGGTTTTGTTCGGGTTTCCGCTCGGCCGGTACCTTCGAAAGTGGCCTGTGGCCCTTGCCGAGTTCCCGCGAATCTGGTGGCGCAGCAGGCGCGAGGCGCACGATGAGCTTCCCGCCGAGGTCCGGCGCGATGCGTACCCGTCTTACTATCTGAGGACGTTTCACTGGCAGACCGATGGCTGGTTCAGCGACCGGTCCGCCGATCTCTACGACGCAGAAGTAGAATTTCTCTTCGGTGGGACTGCGGACATCATGCGCAGGATGTCCATCCCGCCTCTGGTGGAATCGTTGCGCGGCAGGTCGAGGCCCCGCATCCTCGATGTCGGCTGCGGGACGGGTCGTTTTCTCAAGCAACTCGCAGCGGCCTTCCCCGACGCTCGTCTCTACGGTGTCGACCTGAGTCCGTACTATCTGCGTCGCGCCCATGCAGTGGTCGGTGAGGATGCTGCGGAGCTGAGCCTGCTCGCGGAGAATGCCGAGTCGCTACCGTTTCCGGACGGCTACTTCGACGCGGTCTCCTGCGTGTTCCTGTTTCACGAGCTGCCCAAGCGTGCGCGGCGCAAGGTGATGAACGAAATGGCGCGCGTGGTGCGGCCCGGCGGGACCGTTGTCGTGTGCGATTCAACCCAGATGGCTGACAGTGCGGGGCTCGGTGTCGTGCTCGAAAGTTTTCCCCAGACCTATCACGAGCCGTACTACAAAAGTTACCTGCGCGATGATCTCACCGGTATCGCGCGAGAGAGCGGCCTCACGGTCGAAGGGGCCGAAACCCATTTTGTCTCGAGGGTAGTCGCTGCCCGGCGGCCCCGCTCTCAAACGAAAAGCCAGAGTCCCAGAATGGTCAGCGTGAAGTAGGGGACGAGAACTGCCGCTCCCGCGTAGTCCTTCGCCATGCGCTGGCCGAAGAACAGCATGATCAGGCTGAGCGCCGAGAGGGAGATTGCCGAGACCGCGACGATCTCGCCTGCGTCGCTGAGCAGCAAAGCCGGCACCGCGGCTGCAGAGACAGCGCCGGCCGCCAGCTCCGCGATCGTGACGGTTGTCACCATGACCGGGACA
Source organism: Candidatus Nitrosopumilus sp. (assembly GCA_964225545.1). GTDB lineage: Bacteria > Desulfobacterota > Binatia > UBA1149 > SPBQ01 > SPBQ01. The sequence continues at coordinate 30,442 of CAXQPB010000195.1, forward strand.
AGTCCGGCGAGTGGCGATGAGGCGAAATGACCGGTCAGCCACTCGAGGTTTCCGCTCCGGTCAACGACCTTATCGATGCCGGATTGGAGGAACAGAATCGCCAGAAACGCGCAGGTGAAAAGCTGCGCAAGTCGTAGCGGCGGCGAACATTCGGCTCCGGTGCAAATCCATTCAATTGCGGTCATGGTGTACTCTCCTGTGGAGAGTCTGCATGCTATGCGCTCACACCGGTCCGTGCCAGCCGACGGCCCGATCGCGGAGATGAAATGAGCGAGAAATCGACAGACGATCAGAAGGTCCAGCGAAGCGAGTCGGAGTGGCGCGAGGCGCTCACGCATGAGCAGTTCCAGGTGTGCCGACAGAAGGGAACAGAGCGAGCGTTCACCGGGGCGTACTGGGACTGCAAGGAGGACGGGACGTACGTATGCGTCTGCTGTCGCGCAGAGTTGTTCAGCTCCGACACGAAGTTCGACTCCGGAACCGGCTGGCCGAGTTTCTGGGAACCTGCCGAATCAGCAGCCGTTCGGACGGAGACAGATACGAGTCACGGAATGGTCCGTGTCGAGGTCATGTGTGCGAAGTGTGATTCGCACCTGGGGCATGTCTTTCCGGACGGGCCTGCGCCGACCGGGCAACGATACTGCATCAATTCGCTGTCACTCGATCTCGATACCGACCGGAAGGATGAGGACTAGCCACACGGCCGAGAACGATACGGCTGAGGCGGCCGCCGGTAGAAAAGGGAGGATCCCCGCCGGTTCACTGGCCGACTTGCCGGAGCGGTCGTTACCGCAACCGGTCCCGCTCGGGCGCATGCTCGGACCGGGCATCATCCTGTCGGGCCTCGCCCTCGGCAGCGGTGAGTTCATTCTATGGCCGTACCTGACCTATCGATCCGGGTTCGTTTTCTTCTGGGCCTGTATTCTCGGTCTTACCATTCAATACTTTCTCAACATGGAGATCGCGCGCGGGACTCTGGCCACGGGCGAGACAGCGATCACCGGGTTTGTCCGGATGTGGCGCCCATGGGCCTGGGTCTTCCTGTTTCTGAACATCGTGCCGTGGATGGTCCCGGCGTGGGCGCGGGGGGCGGCACAGCTGCTCGGCTGGATGATATGGGGAGGGGGTGTTGACGGTGTCGGCCCGGTGCTGAGTGAGTGGATCACAGGCGCGTCTGCAGCGGGACTGTTTCTGTGCGGAGCCGTGCTGACCGCGGGACGGGTCGTTTATGAGACGGTGGAGCGAATTCAGTTCGTTCTGGTAGGGCTCATTCTGTCCATTGTCATCGTGCTGGGGTTGTGGCTGGTCCGCCCCGACGCGATCTCTGCGCAGATTGCCGGGATGCTTTCAGTCGGCCGGTTGCCGCCACCGGATGCGCAGGTCACCTACACGGTCCTTCTCGGCGCGGTCGCCTTCGCAGGCGTGGGCGGCACGCTCAATCTCGGTCAGAGCAACTACATCAGGGACAAGGGGTTCGGGATGGGTGCGTACATCGGGCGTATCACCAGCCCGTTGACCGGCCGCGAAGAGGCGCAGGCTGCGACGGGTTATCGGTTCCCGCTCGACGAGGCGAACCTGCTGCGCTGGCGACTCTGGTGGAGGGCTGCCGGGCTCGAGCATTTCCTGACGTTTTTTCTCACTTGTCTGTTCTGCCTGACGTTGCTCACGCTGATCGCCTATAGCCTCTTTTACGCCGCTGACGGGACGCCGGTTGACGGCGCGGATGCGTATGGCCGCGGGATGGGGTTCGTCTGGGGCGAGGCCCTCGCCCTGCAGGAGTCGGGAGGGCCGGCGCTTCGCGTGCTGTTTCTCATCATGGGTGTCGCGATTCTGTTGACGACAGAACTCGGAGTTCTCGATGCGGCCAGCCGCATCTCGAGTGACATCATCAGGGTAGCCTGGTTCAACGAGAGTCATCGGTGGACCGAGTCGCGGCTTTACTACGCCTTTGTGTGGGGTACTGTTGCTCTCGGAACGATCTTTCTTCTGATCGGCACCAATCGAATCGGCAGCTTCGGCCTGTTCAAGCTCACGGCCTCTATGAATGGCGGCGTAATGTTCGTCTACTCCGGACTGCTTCTCTACATGAATCGCCTGCGATTGCCTGCGCGGGTGCGTATCGGTCTCTTCCGAACCTGTGTCCTGGCATCTGCTGTCATGTTTTTCGGTTACTTCACACTGGCAACTCTGTACGCGGTCACGAGCGGCTGACCTCCGCCCAGCACTGCGGGTTGCTTCCCCCCGATTGCTACCTACAGATTCCCCTCCCGAAATTCAGGGATTCACGGCACGCTCGATTAGAAGTTTGTTAGCGCCCGCTCAGCGGCGTGAAAGGCTTGTGTAGCTGAGTGGTGCTGGTAGCTAATCTCATCGTGTCGCGAGATCACTGCGGCATCACACAGGAGGAGTCTCAACTTGAAGTTATCCGCCAAGCGGCCACGGCCAGTTTTGCGCCTGACCTCGATGCTCATCTTCGCAGCGTTATTTGTTGTTTTTGCCTTTTCGGCTCCAGTCATTCCGGCGTTCGCCGATGACATCCCGGCTGCGACGCTGGAGGAGCGGATCCGCCAGCTCGAGACTCTCGTTCGCGAGCAAGGGAAGATGATCGAGAGACAGAATGAGCTTCTCGGCGCGCAGAGCGGACAGGCTGAAAGCGCAGCCGAGTCGGACTCTGCAGCGCCGCTGCCGACGCCGGTGGCGCCGGCGGAGGTCGCAGCGCCGGAGGACGGCAGCCAGATCGATGTTTCCGCGGGATACGGCGGTGTAAAGATCCAGACGCGAGACCAGCGTTTCAAGTTCCTCGTCGGTGGCCGAATTCAGCTCGATTGGGCCGTCTTTGCGAACGAAGAATCGCAGATGGGCGACGGCGTGCAGATCCGTCGTGCGCGTCTGAAGGGCGAAGGCACAATGTTCTCGGTCTGGGACTACAAACTGGAGCTCAACTTCTCGACAGACGCAGAAGCCGAGATCACCGATGCCTGGATCCGCTACTCCGGTTACAAACCGGTTCAACTCCTCATCGGGCACCAGAAGGTTCCGTTCAGCCAGCAGTCGGCCTCAAGCTCGAACTGGCAGGTCTTTCAGGAACGTTCCATGAGTGATGCCTTCATTGACTCCGGCGAGACCGGACGTCGACGTCTTGGTCTGGCAGCGGTCGGGAACCTGGAGCACTGGTTCGCGCACGTGGGTGTTTTCGGCGAAGGGCTCGACGATGCCGGGCCGCTGGACCAGGACTTCGGTGTGGCCGGCCGCTTTCTGTGGCAACCGATCACTGAGAAGACCCGCGTTGCAGCGCTTGGCGGCGCGGTCTACTACCGAGACTTCAACGGCGGAAACGATCTGCGCTTTCGGGCCAAGCCTGAGGCGGACATCGCGAACACGCGCCTTGTCGATACCGGAGACATCCTGAACGAAAACAGCCTGCTGATGTACAACGCGGAGGCGACCGGTGTTTACGGGCCGTGGCATGCTCAGTTGGAGTACACGGGCGCCAACGTCGAGCGCGGCGGAGGCAATGCCGATCCGGAGTTCTTCGGCTACTACATTCAGGCGGGGTATTTCCTGACGGGTGAGTCGCGCAACTACCAGAAGAAGTCAGGCAAGTATAAGCGCATCATGCCCAACGGAATATTCGGTGAAGGCGGAATCGGCGCCTGGGAACTCGCGTTGCGCTACAGCTACATGGATCTCCAGGACGGCGGGATTCAGGGCGGAAAAGAGTGGGACATCACAGCCGCGCTCAACTGGTGGGCAACGCCCAGCATCGGATTCCGCTTCAATTACGTGTACGCCGATGCGGACCCGACCAGCGCGGAGACGCTGTCCGGGGCCGACGAGCAGGTGCATGTGTTCGAAGGCCGCGGCCAGGTGGTCTTCTAGGCGAAGCCGTCGGTGGAGTGGGCCTGAGGCCCACTCCACCATATTGCGACCCGGGAGTGGGCCTCAAGCCCACTCCACCATGACACGCCCTTGTTCGGC
>CAXQPB010000196.1:0-83618 GCA_964225545.1 Candidatus Nitrosopumilus sp.
TTGCCTCGACCCCTGCGTCTGCCCTACCGTCGACCTGCCTCGCAACTTCACGCTGTAGGTGAGGACCACCAGCTCGACCCTACCCGCATCGGTCTTTTGCCCCGGTTCTGGCCTTAACGATGTTCAAAACCCCACGGTCATCAAGGGGTACCAGGCGCGGCTGTCGGACGCCTATGCGTGGGCCTCCCAGGTCACCTATCGCCTGACCAACGGCGAGGTGCTGGCCGTCGGTTCGAGGGCGCGCCGACGTTCAACGGCGAGATCTTTCACAGCGCTCGCTGGAACCATGACGTGCCGATCGCCGGCCGCCGCGTCGGCGTTGTCGGGACCGGCTCGACGGCTACGCAGATCGTCACCGCGATCGTCGGGGATGTCAGCGAGCTGGTTCTTTTCCAGCGCACGCCGCAGTGGATCATGCCGGTCGAGAACCCGATGTACTCTGCCGCCGACCGCGCTCACTTCCGCGACCACCCCGAGAGTATCGAGCAGGTCCGCGAGGAGTCGGCCCGAGCGTTCATCGACGGGTTCGCCAATGTGCTGGTCGACTCGGAGTCGCCGATGCTGCTGGCGATTCATGAAGCGTGTGAAGCCAACCTCGAGACCAGCGTGCGCGACCCCGAGCTTCGCGAGCGGCTGCGGCCGGACTACCGCGCGGCCTGCAAACGGCTGGTCATGTCCGGTGGGTTCTACGATGCGATCCAGCAGCCCAATGCGCGCCTGGTGACGTCGGAGATCGAGCGGCTGGAGCCGGCGGGCGTGCGAACGGCCGACGGCGTGCTGCACGAACTCGACGTGCTGGTGCTCGCGACGGGCTTTCGCGTCGACCGTTTCATGCGGCCGATGGAGGTCATCGGTCGCGGCGGCGTCGCGCTCGACGAGGTCTGGTCGGAGACACCGTCGGCGTACATGGCGATTTCGATTCCCGACTTCCCCAACCTGTTCATGATCAACGGCCCGAACGGCCCGGTCGGAAACTTCTCCCTGATCGATGTCGCTGAGCTCGAGCTCGCCTACATCCTGCAGCTGATCGAGCGCGTGCAGAGCGGTGAGTGCCGCGAGATCTGCGCGTCGGCCGACGCGATGAAGCGTTTCGACGAGGATCGCAAGCAGGCCGCGAAGACGACGATCTGGAAGACGGGGTGCCGGAGCTGGTACCTCGACCGCAACGGCGTACCGATGGCGTGGCCGTGGACCTTCGACCGCTTCGTCGAGGAGATGCGCAGCCCGAAGCCGGACGATTTCGATCTGCGCTGAGACCCGTCAGCGGCTCGCAGCCGCCTTGCGCCCTGCGCGCCGGCCGAAGAACGTGCCGTCACCGATCGACAGACCGCTGCTGTAACCGGGAGCCGCCAGGCACGCGGTCGATCTTCCGGCGGCATACAAACCGGCGATCACCTCGTCATCCGCACTGAGAACTTCCCCGTCGACCGTGGTCTTCAGCCCGCCGAGTGTGAAGGCCGCGTAGAGCGACTTCTCGGTGGTGCAGTCGTACGCGCCGTAGGGCGGGCGCAACGGGGTGATCCACTCCGGCTGTTTATGGAACAGCGGATCTTCACCGCGTTCGGCGTAGCGGTTGTAAACGTCGAGGGTTGCGGCGAGCGAACCGGCAGGAAGGCCGAGCGCACTCTCGAGCTCCTCGACCGTCTCGCCGACGCCGGCGACCTCGCGCTCGACCTCCGGCTTGACGAATGTCTCGCCATCGAGAACCAGATAGGCCTTGCCGTCCTGGCGGTACAGGGCGTACTCCCCGAGCACACCGTAGTAAGCATCCTCGTTGACGAAGCGCTGTCCCTGTTCGTTGATCAGGATGCCCTTCTGGAGACTCTTCGGCGGGATGATCGGGAGCGAGATCGACCCCATTCCCATATTGATCGCCGCGCCACCGACCGACATCCCGAGCTTGATGCCGCTGCCGTCGTCGCCCTCCGCGCCGACGCGGAACATGCATCGCTTCAGGATCGGCGCATAGCTCTCCAGCATCTGCTTGCTGTTGATGAAGCCGCCGGTGGTCACGACCACGCCGCGCTCGGCGCGAATGAGAAACTCCTCGCCGTCGCGTCGCGTGACTGCACCGACCACCGTACCGTCGTCGTCGATCACGAGCTGGTGCGCACGCGTGTCGGTGAAAACCGATGCGTCGGTACGCTCGAGCGCTTCGCTGAGCTTCTGCATCAGCAGCCAGCCGGTCTGGTTCGGGGTCTGCGAGACGTGCCCGCGCGGTGCCGGGCGTGCGATGTCACAGTAGGGCTTGCACTGCTCGCTGCCCGAGAAGACCAGCCCGTCATCGGTCGGCGGCTCGCCGCTGTAGTGGGGGTAGAAGGTCGCCTTGAACGGCAGGCCGAGCTCGACGAACCAGTCGTAGTGCTCGACGCTGTGCTCGCAGTACAGGCGGATCTTGGGCTCGTCGGGCTGCGGCCCGCACGAGGCCATGAGGTACCTGTACATGTCCTCGACGGAGTCCTCGAAGCCGCAGGCCTTCTGCAGGGCCGTGCCGCCGCCGAGATAGATCACGCCGCCGGACATCGAAGACGTACCGCCGGGTCCGCTCGCGCGCTCGATTGCGGCGACGCGTACCCCCTGCGCTACCGCTTCGAGCGCAGCGCAGGCCCCTGCGCACCCGAGACCGATGACGAGAACGTCGGTCTCATGATGCCAGTGGTCGACCTCACGAAGGGACCGCGGCTGCGAGCTTCGACTCATCAGTCGCCGGCGCTCTCAGCGTTCGCGTTCGAGGAATCCGCCGCGTTGTCGAACATCGTCCGCAGGTGAGCGCCGCTCTCGCGCGAAGCGAACTGCTCGTAGGTCCGCCGGTAGCCCGTGCGAGCGATCCACCAGCGACCGTCGACCTTGACGTATTCATCTTCGTAAAACGCCGCGCCGGTAAGCTCGGTACCTCCGCCATCGCCCATATTCCCGAAGATGACCATGTCTTCGAGATACCAGTGTCCGCGTGCGGTCGAGTCGCCGGTCAGCTCGATCTCGGGGTGATGTCCCTGGTGACGGCTGACAATGCGCGAGTCGCCGAGCGACTCTTTCAGGAAAGCCAGAATCGCCTCACGCCCGTCGTACGAATACTTGCCGCTGTCGTACCAGCTCGCGGCATCCGGGCTGAGCGTTTCGGAAAGCCCCTCCCAGTCCTTGGTGTCGAGGCAGCGCAGATAGCGATACTTGAGCTGCTTGATCTCCTCGATCGCGGCGATGGTCTCGAGCGTGATTGTCGACATCGGTTGTCCTCCCGGGCCGGTCAGAATGCCTCGGCAGGCCGTGCTTATCACGATAACGAGGTCAGTCGAAGCTGTTCGCCGGAGCGATTCCAGCAAGGCGATACACTCGACGCGACACAACGCCGCAAAGCGGCCAGATCACGAGGACGACGACCGCCGAGATGTAACCGTCGACGGCGTAATGCCAGCCCAGGTGGACCGATCCGACGAGGATCACGAGCGCGAACGCGCTGTATACAATGCCGGCCGCGCGCCCGACGCGCATGCCGAGCAGCGCCATCAGCACCGAGGACGCCACGTGCATGCTCGGCATCGAGGAGATCCCGTGGCCGAGCTGCGCGCTGCGCGAAGCGTGCGACGTCCACAGCGCCTCCTGAACCTCCAGCGCCGGGATTCGATGGACGGCGGCGACCTCGCGGAGGTAATCCATCAGGCCGATGTACGGATCTCCCGCGCCGAGGGAACCGGCCAGCCTGCCGAAATAGCACGGCCCGGCAGCGGACAGAGCGGTCGCGACCACGGTCCCGAGCACAATCCATGAACCCACGAAGGCCAGAAGAAATTGCATCCGCAGTACGTCGTCGCGCCGCGTCCAGCACTGCCAGACCAATGTGAACAGGACAACGAAAAGCCACAGCTGATAGCAGCCGCTGATCAGCCAGGTGATCGCCGGGTGACCGACCAGAGGGTGCAGCAGCTGCCACGGATCGATGCCACCGTGCAGGGCGCGATCCCAGCGCGCGAACGTCGCATCCCAGGCGAACGGGTTGAGATCCGGAATCATGCGCTTGTACGACCCGAACGCGGTCATGAAGATCGGCAGCGGCACGATCGCGAGTGCGAAGCGAAGGCTCGCGCGAGGGTCGAGCAGCTCGCCGCGGTAGACGCCCTTCAGCGCGGGCCACAGGCGGCCCGCAGGAGGATCGACCCATGCGGTGTGGAGCGCGAGGTAAAGCACGATCAGTGCTGCCGACATCAGAACGATCAGTCCGAGATTGCCGGGAGACAGACCGATGCTGACGACGTCGGCAGCGTCGGCGAGGAGCGCGACGACCGGACAGCAAAGCGCGTAGAGTCCGATCATCGCCAGATAGGCAGCATGGCTGCGCAGCTCATGGGCGATGAACGCGGAATGCAGAGGAAACACCGGCCGGGCAGCGCCCACCGATGGCACCGGAATCGCCCGGGAAGCCACGCCCGTGCTGCCGCCTGCTCCAGCCCGCTCCGCCATGAATCCGATCCGCAGCCGGCGCGCGGACCCGCGTTCGATTGTACCCCTGCAGCGGCCGAAGAGTGGCGGTATTGCGGAAGCGGGTAGTTTCCCCCGCCGTGCGCGCCTTGTCGCACCCGCTACCGCTTCGGCGTTCCGCGGTATACAAAACGCCCGGCGACACCATCGCCAGGGAGCCGCACGTGGAAATAGGAATGAATCTTCCGGTCATGGTGCCGGGCTGGAACCGCGACTCGATCCTCGAGTGGGCGCGCCGCATCGACGCCGGCCCCTATTCCAGCCTCGCGGCCGGCGAGCGCATCTGGTTCCCGAACCCCGAGATCATGGTCGCGATGTCGGCGGCTGCGGCCGTGACCGAGCGGGTCGCGATCAACTTCTCCGTCGTTGTGCTGCCGATGCACAGCGAGATTCACATCGCGAAACAGATCGCCACGCTCGATGTCCTCTCGCGCGGTCGCGTCGTGCTCGGCGTCGGTGTCGGCGGGCGTGAGGAAGACTACCGCGCCTTCGACAAGCCCTACGACAAAAAGCTGCTCTCGCGCATGGAGAAGCAGGTCGATGTGATGCGCCGTGCGTGGGCCGGCGAGCGCGTGATTGAAGAGGCGCTGCGCCCGCTCGAACCGCGCCCGCTTCAGGACGGCGGGCCGCCGCTGCTCGCGGGGTCGATCTTTCCGAAGTCGGTACGGCGCGCCGCGCGCTGGGCGGACGGCATCTCCGGCTTCAGCTTCGGCCCCGATCGCGACGAGCTGTCCGGCTGCTTCGAGGCCGCACGCGACGCATGGAAAGAGAACGGTCGCGACAAGCCGCCACGGCTGGTGACCAGCTGCTGGTACGCGATCAGCGACGACGGCCGCGCACAGCTCGACGCCTATCTCGCGCGCTACCTGAACTTCATGGGCGAGGAGATGGCCTCAGCGCTGGCGCCGATGGTGCTGACCGATTCGGCCGCAAAGCTCAAAGACAACCTGAAGATGCTCGAGGACATCGGAGCGGACGAGGTGCTGCTGGTGCCGACGACGTCGGACCCGGACGAGGTCGACCGCGTCGCGGACCTGATCGGCTGACACCGAACGAAGACACAACCCGCATCGGCCCTGAATGCGAATCACAGGAGCGCAACCGAATGAAATACCGAAGAACGACCCCCGACGAGCTGATCGATCGGCTCGAGATCAACGACCTGCTCACCCGCTACACGCAGGCAATCGATGAGCAGAACTGGGACCTGCTCGACACCGTCTTCGTGCCCGATGCGAAGGTCGACTACACCAGCTCCGGTGGCATCGCAGGAACCTACCCCGAGGCGCGCAAGTGGTTGTCGGAGGTTCTGCCGATGTTCTCCGCGACCGCACACTACATCAGCAACAGCCGCGTCGAACTCGACGGAGATTCGGCTCAGGCTGTGACGGCCGTCTACAACCCGATGTTCATGAAGATGCCCGACGGCTCGGAGCATACCTTCACCGTAGGCGCCTACTATCATGATGACCTGGTGCGTACGTCCGAGGGCTGGCGTATCGCGACCCGTCGTGAGGAGCAGGCATTCATGCAGGGATCGCTTCCCGGCACCAAGGAGGGCTGAGAATGTCGTACGTCGTCGCACTCGACCAGGGGACGACAAGTTCACGCACCATCGTTTTCGATGCGGGCGGGAACATTGTCGCATCGGCGCAGAAGGAGTTTCGGCAGATCTTTCCCAAGCCGGGCTGGGTCGAGCACGACCCCGAGGAGATCTGGTCGAGCCAGGAGTCGGTCACGCGCGAGGCGCTCGCCGGCGCCGGCATCTCCGCCTCCGGGGTAGCGGCCGTGGGCATCACCAACCAGCGCGAGACGACGATTGTCTGGGACCGGCGGACCGGAGAACCGGTCTGCAACGCGATCGTCTGGCAGGATCGGCGGACCGCTCCGATGTGCGACCGACTGACCGCCGATGGACACGCCGAGACCTTCGCGCAGCGGACCGGGCTGGTGATCGACGCCTACTTCTCGGGCACCAAGATCGCGTGGATCCTCGACAACGTCGCGGGCGCCCGCGAGCGCGCCGAGGCAGGCGCTCTGGCCTTCGGAACCGTCGATACATGGCTGGCCTGGAAGCTGTGCGGCGGCAGCCTGCACATCACCGATGTCAGCAACGCGTCGCGCACGCTGCTGTTCAATATTCATACCCGCGACTGGGACGACGAGCTGCTCGCGATCCTCGGCGTGCCGCGCAGCATGCTGCCCGAGGTGCGCGCGAGCTCGGAGGTCTACGGCGAGATCACCGCAGACTGTGCGGCCGGCGCCGTGCTGGCCGGCATCGTCGGCGATCAGCAGGCCGCGACCATGGGACAGATCTGCGTCAAACCCGGCCTGGCCAAGAACACCTACGGCACCGGGTGCTTTCTTCTGATGAACACCGGTACCGAGGCACGCGCCTCGCGCAACCGGCTGCTGACGACGATTGCATGGGAGCGCGACGGCGAGACGCACTACGCGCTCGAGGGCGGGGTGTTCGTCGGCGGAGCGATCGTCCAATGGCTTCGCGACGGGCTGAAGATCATCAAGCAGGCCGCTGACGTTGAGGCGCTGGCGCGCTCGGTCGAGGACTCCGGAGATGTCTATCTCGTACCGGCACTGGCCGGGCTCGGAGCGCCGCACTGGGATCCGTACGCCCGCGGCACGCTGGTCGGCATCACACGCGGGACCACCGACGCCCACATCGCTCGGGCAGCGCTCGAGGGAATCGCGTTCGAGGTGGCCGACCTCGTCGCGGCGATGGAAGCCGACGCGGAGAGCGGCGTCAGCGAGCTGCGCGTCGACGGCGGCGCGGCCGCCAACGATCTGCTGATGCAGATTCAGGCCGACATCCTGCAGATCCCCGTCGTGCGGCCGACCGTCCTCGAGACAACGGCCCTTGGCGCGGCCTACATGGCCGGGCTCGCGGTCGGCTACTGGAAGTCGGCCGAAGAGATCGCCGAGAACTGGCAGATCGATCGACGTTTCGAGCCGGCGATGGCCGCATCGCAGGCAGCGAGGCTTCGTGAACGCTGGCAGGACGCCGTCGGACGCGCGCGCGGCTGGGCCCGAACGGACGCTTCATGAAACGGGAGGAGATGCTCGCGAGCCTCGGCGAGGGACGCGATTGGGACATCATCATCATCGGCGGCGGCGCGACCGGGCTCGGCGCCGCAGTGGACGCGGCCGCGCGGGGCCTCGATGTCGTCCTGTTCGAGCAGTCCGACTTCGCCAAGGGTACATCGAGTCGCTCGACCAAGCTGGTCCATGGCGGCGTGCGCTACCTCCAGCAGGGCAACGTCTCGCTAGTGATGGAGGCGCTCAAGGAACGCGGACTGCTGCTGCGCAACGCCCCGCACCTGGTTCACGATGTGGCCTTCGTGGTTCCGAGTTACGAGTGGTGGGAGTCGCCGTTCTACGGTGTCGGGCTGAAGGTCTACGACGTGCTCGCCGGCCGCTACGGCTTCGGAAAATCGTCAAGCATCTCACGCGACGGTGTCCTCGAAGAGATTCCCTCGATCAAGACCGACGGTCTTCGCGGCGGCACGCGCTACTTTGATGGCCAGTTCGATGACGCCCGGCTCGCGATCAATCTGGCGACCACGGCATGGAGACAGGGCGCGACGCTTCTGAACTACGCGCCGGTGGTCCGACTGCTCAAGGACGACGATAACGATGTCTGCGGCGTCCTCGTCCGTGACCACGAGTCGGGCGAGGAGTATGAGGTCAGCGGCCGCGTCGTCATCAACGCTGCCGGCGCCTTCGCGGACGAGGTCCGGCGTCTGGACCACGGCAAAGTCCCGCCGATGATTTCGCCGAGCCAGGGCGTTCATATCGTGCTCGACCGCAGCTTCCTGCCCGGCAATTCCGCGATCATGGTGCCGCACACCGATGACGATCGCGTGATGTTCGCGATTCCGTGGCACGACGTCGCGGTGATCGGCACCACCGATACGCCGATCGATGAGGTCTCGCTCGAACCGCGCCCGCTCGAGGGCGAGGTCGAGTTCATTCTCGACACCGCCAACCGTTACCTGTCACACCCGGCCACCGCCGACGACATCCGCAGCGTCTTCGCAGGAATCCGTCCGCTGGTAAAGATGGGCGACGGCGAAAACACGGCCGCGCTCTCGCGCGATCACACCATCCTCGTCGACCCCGAGTCCGGTCTGATCACGATCGTCGGAGGCAAGTGGACGACGTATCGCAAGATGGCCGAGGACGTCGTCGATCACGCCATCACGCTCGGCGGTCTGGCCTACCAGCGCTGCGGGACGGCCGACCTCCCGATCCACGGTTACCACCGCAACCCCGAGCGCTTCGGCGATCTGGAGTTCTACGGGTCGGACGCGATTCGGATCGAACGCATCGCGCGCGCGCAGCCGGAGCTTGCAGAGGCCGTCCACCCGGGCCTTCGCCTGACCGGCGCCGAGGTCGTATGGGCTTGCCGCGAGGAGATGGCACGCACGGTCGATGACGTGCTCGCGCGCAGAACCCGCTCGCTGCTGTTCGATGCGGCCGCCGCCATCGAGGCCGCGCCGCGCACCGCGGCGATCATGGCCGGTGAGCTCGGCCGCGACGAGGGCTGGCAGAAATCCGAGGTCGATGCGTTCAGCGCGATCGCCGAGGGGTATCTCTACCGGCCCGGCAAATAACCGCCGGGCAATTGTCCCGCGCTCGGCCGGCGCCCGGCCCGCGTTCGGCCGGCGCCCGGCCCGCGTTCGGCCCGCGTTCGGCCCGCGTTCGGCCCGCGTTCAGCCGGCGGCGCGGCCTGTCCAGTGCGGCTGGCCGGTCGTGCTGAGGACACCGACCCAGAGGTCGCTGGCCAGATCGAGCACGCGGCGCTCGCGTACCACCGTTCCGATCGGCACGTTGATCAGTGTCGCGTGGTGGAAGCCGATCAGCATGTCGGTCTTGCCCGCCATCGCGGCGTGCACCGCGTGCCGCGCCATACGGTCGCACAGGACGCGGTCCCAGCCGTTGGCCGGCACACTGCGAATGAAATAGCTCGGGTCGAGATACTTCAGATGCAGCTCGAGCCCCTTGCGATCGAAATGCTCGATCGCGCGCGCGCGCAGCAGCTCACCGATGTCGTGGTGTTCGATATTTCCCGAGGCATCGCGGTCGTCGCCGCGAGCCCCGAACAGGTGCTGTCCCGCACCCTCGGCAACCACGACGAGCGCGTGCCCGCGATCGCGGATGCGGGCCTCGAGCGCTTCGAGGAAACCACCCTCACCCTCGAGCGGGAACTCGACCTCGGGCACGAGCACGAAGTTCGCGTCCTGGCTCGCCAGCGCGGCGCCGGCCGCGACGAAGCCCGAGTCGCGGCCCATCAGCTTGACCAGCCCCACACCATTGGGCGCGCCGTGCGCTTCGACGTGGGCCGCGCGCAGAACGTCGGCGGCCTGTTCGATAGCCGTCGCGTACCCGAACGTCATCCACACGAAGGGGACATCGTTGTCGATGGTCTTGGGGATTCCGATGACGGCCTTTTCCAGACCGCGCCGCGCGATCTCCTCGACCAGCGCGTGGGCCCCGCGCTGCGTGCCGTCACCACCGATACACAGCAGGATGTCGATGTCGTGCTGTTCAAGGAAATCCACCATTCGCTCCGGCGGCTGCGGACCGCGCGAGCTGCCGAGGACGGTTCCTCCGCGGTCCTGGATGCCGTGTACGAAGTCACGGTCGATGACCACAGGCTCAGCGGCAACGTCTGGATTGAGCCCGCGGTATCCGTTGAGGATCCCCAGCACGCGACGCACGCCGTAGTTGTAAGAGAGTTCGAGGTAGGCCGAGCGGATGACGTTGTTCAGTCCCGGACAGAGCCCGCCGCAGGTGACGACGGCAGCCGTGGTCTGCGACGGGTCGAAGAAGATCCGCTCGCGCGCGCCGCCCTTCTCGAAGCTGAGCTCCACGTCCGAGACGCCGCCACCGATCTCATCCTCGAAGCGAACGCGGCGGTCTTCGGAGACGAAGCGCGGCGTACCGGTGTTGCGCGTCGCCGACGCTCCCGACCCTCGCGGCGAGTCGTACCGCGGCGCCCCGAGGGTGCTGACAATCAGGTCCGATTGCTCGATCATCTTCAGTCCGTCGGCTCGACCTGTTCTACCGGCCCGGGTTTCTCAGCCTGCTCGCGCTTTACGAGCTTCTTTCCCGGGCGGGTCAGCTCTTGTTCCACAGCGGCCCGCCGTAGACGGCCGCCTCGCCGAGGTCCTCGGCGATACGGATCAGCTGATTGTACTTCGCGTTGCGGTCGCTGCGGCACGGGGCGCCGGTCTTGATCTGCCCGCAGTTGGTCGCGACCGCGATGTCGGCAATCGTCGAATCCTCGGTCTCTCCGCTGCGATGGCTCAGCACCGCGGTGTAGCCGTTGCGACGGGCGAGATTCACGGTGTCGAACGTCTCCGACAGCGTGCCGATCTGATTGACCTTTACGAGGATCGAGTTGCCGCACCCCTCTTCGATGCCGCGCTCGAGGAACTTCACGTTGGTCACGAACAGGTCGTCGCCGACGATCTGTACGCGGTCGCCGATACGTTCGGTGAGCCCGGCCCAACCGGCCCAGTCGTTCTCCGCCAGCCCGTCTTCGAGCGATCGGATCGGGTATTTCTCACACCAGTTGGCCCAGTAGTCGACCATCTCGGCGGAGGTCAGCACCTTGCCGGGGTCGCTCTTGAAGAAGACGTAACCGCCTCGCTCCTCGTCCCACATCTCGCTGGTCGCCGGATCGAGAGCGATGAAAACCTGCTCGCCGAGCGAATAGCCGGCCGCATCAACGGCCTCCGCGATAACTTTCAATGCGTCTTCGTTGTCTTCGAGGTCCGGCGCGAAGCCGCCCTCGTCGCCGACCGCGACCGAGAGGTTGCGGCTCGAGAGGACTTTCTTCAGCGCGTGGTAGATCTCGACACCGCAACGCAGCGCCTCACCGAAGTCATCGAAGCCCCACGGCTGCACCATGAACTCCTGGAAGTCGACGTTGTTGCTCGCGTGCTTGCCGCCGTTGAGGATGTTCATCATCGGCACCGGCAGCGTCTTCGCCGCGTTGCCTCCGAGGTACCGGTACAGCGGCAGCCCCGAACTCTGCGCAGCGGCGCGTGCGACCGCCATCGAGACGCCGAGCGGCGCATTGGCGCCGAGCTCCGCCTTGTTCGGCGTCCCGTCGAGCTCGATAAGGAGCTTGTCGATCAGCTCCTGTTCTCGCACGTCTTCGCCGATGAGCTGCGGCGCGATCTTGTCGTTGACGTTCGCTACGGCCTGCTCGACGCCTGCGCCACCGAAGCGCGCGTCGTCGCCGTCGCGCAGCTCGACGGCTTCGTTCTCACCGGTGCTCGCGCCGCTGGGGACCATCGCCCGTCCGTAGGCTCCGTCCTCGGCCCACACCTCGACCTCAACCGTCGGATTTCCGCGGCTGTCGAGAACCTGTCGTGCGTGAATTGCTTCGATCATCATCTGTGGTCTCCGTTTGTCGGTATCTGCGGACCGCGTTCCCGCGGTGTCGACTCCGCCCGCATCAGCCGCGGTCTTTGTGCCCAGCGCAGGTCGTCAAAACAACCACTTGGCGAAGGCACGCAGAGCCCGGCTTCGCGCAGCGGCGAGCGCCCGCGCGCACGATCATTCGACGCTGTCGACGAGGCCCCAGCGTGCCGCGGTCGCGGCGTCGATACGCGCGCCGCCGAGCGCCATCAGCGCCGTGCGCTGCCGTCCGATCCGCCTGGCGATGCCGACCGTCCCGCCGGCGCCCGGCACCAGCCCCATGGAAAGCTCGGGGAGTTCAAAACTGCTGTCCGCTGCGGCGATCACTCGGGCCGCGAAGGCCGGCAGCTCGACACCTGCACCGATACAGGCACCGTGGACGCGCACATGAACGCGGTCGCCGAGGTAGGCGAGCAGGCGCGCGGCGTTGCGCGTCGAGCGAATGAGATGGGCAGTGGCCGGATCGGCCAGGCTTCCGAATTCGCGCAGGTCGCCGCCGCTCGAGAAACACGCTCCGCGACCGCTGAGCCGAACGGTCGCGATCGATGCGTCTGCCGCTGCGACCTCAAGCGCCTCGCAGAGCGCGTCGCGCATCGCTGCCGAGAACGCGTTGCGCGACCGCGGCCGGTTGAGGACAACGTCGAGCGCGGCGCCGTCGCGAGCGAACTCGACGGCAGGTCCGGGCTCGGACTCCGGTGTCTCCCGTCGCTCGTGGCCGGCCAGCCAGCGCGCGTACTCCGGACCGGACTGGAGCGTCGAATAGACCAGCGATTCAGCAAGCAGCGCGGCGTGCATGTCGAGCGCAGGACCGAGACGCAGCAGCTCGCAGAGCGCGGTCGCGGCCAGCGGCGTACGGGCGACATTGTGAAGGATCGCTTCGAGCTCGGCGTCGCCGACCACCACATCGAAGGCTGCCGCGAGCTGCGCAGTGAGCGGGTCGCCGGCCGTGGCCCCGGTGCCGCGTTTCGAGGTCGTGAGCTCTTCCGGGGCGATGGCGACTGCCGGCGCGGGCACCCGCCGCACGAGCGCAGCCAGCTCATCCGGCCGACACGCGTCGATTGAATCGCAGCGCAGGTCGACAAGCAGAACCCCACCGCCGAGCAGACTGGAGAACGATGCCGCGCCGCCCGGCGCACGCAGGCATCGGACGGCATCGCCGGGAGATAACGCTACGAGCTTTGCGCCGTCGGCTACGACGCGTCCTCCGTGGACAGCCTTGCGCGCACCACACGCCGCAGCAGCTTGCCGGTCTCGTTGTAGGGCAGCTCATCCCAGAACTCGATGCGCTCGGGGACGCGCGAGGAGCGCAGCCGGTCCTTGACGATCGACTGGAGCTCGGACTCGTCCGCCGACTTCCCCGAGTGGAAGACGACAGCCGCTACCACGGCTTCTCCCCATTGCACACTGGGCACACCGACCACCGCGCAGTCGGCCACGCTCTCGTGGTCGAGCAGGACATCCTCGATCTCACCGGGCGAGAGGTTCTCGCCGCCGCGTACGATCACGTCGTCGATCCGGCCCTCGATGAACAGATAGCCTTCGGAGTCCATCGAGCCGCCGTCGCGTGTCGGGAACCAGCCGTCGCTGCCGACGTTGCTGCCGCGGCCGAGATACTCGCCCGAGACCTGCTCTCCGCGCACATGGATCTCGCCGGACTCACCGGCGCCGACCGCCCTGCCCTCCTCGTCGCGGATCTCGACTTCGATGCTCGGCAGCGCCCGACCGACCGAGACGATGCGGCGGCGCACCGCCGGGTCGTCGCTCGATGCGGCGGCGCGGTGATCATCGGGACCGAGAACCGAGATCGTCGAGCTCGTCTCGGTCAGGCCGTAGGCGTTTGTGAAATCGGTGGTCGGGAAAAGCGCCATCGCGCGCTCGATCACCGGCTGCGGCATCTTGCCGCCGCCATAGGCCAGCGCGCGCAGATGCGGCAACTGCGCCGATCCGGCCTCGCCGAGCTCGTCCACGATGCGAGCCAGCATGGTCGGGACGACGAAAGCGTGGGTGATCTTCTCGCTTCGCGCCAGCTCGATCCACGCCTGCGCGCTGAAGTTCGGCAGCTGGACGATGCGCCTGCCCGAATAGACCGAGCTCATGATCGCGGCCATGCCGGCGATATGGTACGGCGGGACGCTGACGAGCGCGGCGTCTTCCTCTGCCGCCCCTCCGAACTCGACCGAGCCGAGAATATAAGACACCAGGTGCTTGTGGCGCAGCACCGCAGCCTTGGGAGCGCCGGTGGTTCCGCTGGTGAACAGCAGGATGGCGATGTCGTCGCCGTCCATCGACCACTCCGGCGACCGGCCGCTTGCGCCCGCGACGGAATCGAGAAACGCGTCGGTGGCGACAGCGGTCACACCGTCCTGAGTCGTCAGCGAGGCCGCACGCTCGTCATCGGTGACGAGATACGCCGGCTTGATCCGATCGAGCAGCGCCTGGAGCTCGTCACCGGTGAGTCGATAGTTCAGCGGCGCGAAAGGCACCCCCGCCCACGCGGCGCCGAACAGCGAGACCGGCACCGCCGGGCTGCTGACGTCGAGCAACGCAGCCTGCTCACACCCCGAGGCGGTGTAGGCATCGGCGGCCGCACCGGCGGCGTTGAAAAGCTCGGTGTAGGTAAGCCGACGCTCGCCCTGCTGGACGGCCACACGGTCGCCGAAGCCCGAGGCGGCCATCTCGAGCAGCATCATGAGGTTCATGGAATCAGTCCGATGAGGGCAGCGGCTTGGCTTCTTTGAGCACCAGCACCGCGTCGCCCAGCGCGAGCGCGCCGTCACCGGGCTTGGTGCAGAGCAGCTCGAGGTCGCCGGCCTCGTTGACGTAGCGCTTGCCGAGCAGGGTTCCCCCACTCGCCCCGGCATCCAGCGCAGCGCCGTCGGGCGGCTGTTCGTCCATGCCGATCAGCGCGGCTCCGCCGCAGCGCACGTCGACGTCATCGCCCGGGGCGGCGATCACCATCACTTCGGTGCTGCACACGGCACTGCGCAGCCGGGTCCCTGCCTTTAGAGTTGCCATCACGCGAGTTGCTATCCTGAGTTGAAACGTGTTTCAAATCTGCAGCGCCCGCCCCGCGATCTGCACCTCAGGCTCGCGTTTGCCCGGAAACTCCGCATTAATCGCGGATCGTGACGGGCTGCGGCGCCGGACGACGAAGGTCGGATGGAACCGGAAGCGGCGCGCCTGCAAAAGAAGCGCAGCTTACCAGCCGTTACGAGCAGTCGAGAGAAGGAACGAGGGAGACCAGCGACCATGGCCGAGACCGCCGAGGAACTTGCCGCCAAAGAAAAGGCAGCCAAGGAACGCGCAGCCAAGAAGAAGAAGGAACAGCTCCTGTACAGGCTCAAGGAGGAGCGTATCCCCGAGGCCGTCTGGCCCACCGAATTCGGCGAGAAGAAGAAGCGACCGCGTGAAGTGGCGATGATGGACGTCAACGCCTGCTACCCCTGCGGCAAGTGCCCGGAGTTCTGCCCGGTGGGCTGCATCGAGTACCTGCCCGAAGACACGCTGCCCAATCGCGGCCTCCAGCCGGTCCAGGTCCGCTTCGAGGAGTGCATCGGCTGTTACATCTGCGTCGAGATCTGCGCGCTGCTGACCGACTACGATGCAGTTCGCATGTACCCGACCGATCTCGTCGAGGAGCTCTTCGAGGTGAAGATCGGAGACAGCAAACCGGACGCCTACCACCCGACCGCACCCTACGAGCAACTGTTCTCCGAAGGCGGCCGCGATACCGTCCGCATGGTCGGCAAGGGCTCGCGAATCCGCGAGAAGATGACCAAAGACGAGCGCAAACGCATGGGCTGGGGCTGAGGAGGCAACGCGAAGATGGCAGCCGAGGACAACAAGACACTGCGAACCCGTTGCAGAGGCTGCGAAGCCGACATCCCCACCCACGTCGACCCGGACGTCAATCAGCGAACGACGTGGCCGCTCGTCGGTGAGGCCGGCGGCAGCCGCCAGATCTTTCCGGTCTGCACCAAGTGCTACAACGCCGGCTGGCGACCCGAAGGGTACATCGAGTACGCGATCGCCTGAACGGTAATTCCCGGACCCGGACGCAGGCCGGCTTCACATCCGGGTGCGGCTTCTTCACGCGCAGCTCGACAGCATCCGGCGTGACTCCGGTCGCCGGCAGGACCGGCCGCCGGCAGAATCGGCCGCCGGCAAGACCGGCCGCCGGGAGGCGCCCGATGAACTACGACGACTACAACTGCCTGAGCGTTGACCGCGCCGACGGTGTCGCCACCGTCACGATCGATCACGCACCGATCAACCTCCTCGACCTCGACCTGCTCCTCGAACTCGACCGGCTCAGCCGCCAGCTGGAGACCGACGCGGACGTGTCCGTGGTCGTCGTTCAGAGCGCCGACCCGGAGTTCTTCATCGCCCACGCCGATGTGACGCTCATCGAGCGGATGCCGTCGGACGATCTGGACCGGCCGACCGAGCTGCCGCTGTTTCACCAGATGGTCGAGCGGTTCAGGACCATGCCCAAGGTGACCATCGGCAAGATCGAGGGCATCGCACGCGGGGGCGGATCGGAGTTTCTGCTCTCGCTCGACATGCGCTTCGCCGCTGCAGGCAAGGCCGTGCTGGCACAGCCCGAGGTTGCGCTCGGGATTCTTCCGGGCGGCAGCGGCACGCAGCGATTGCCGCGCCTGATCGGGCGTTCTCGCGCGCTGGAGGTGATCCTCGGTTGCGAGGACTTTCCCGCCGAGCTCGCCGAGCGATACGGCTACGTGAACCGCGCTTTGCCGGCCGACGAGATCGGAGCCTTCGTCAGCAACCTGGCCACCCGTATCGCATCGTTCCCGGCCGAGGCGATCGCGCTGGCCAAGCAGGCCGCAGCCGCGGCCGAGCCCGATCCGCGCGAGGGGCTGCTCGAGGAAGCCTGGTGCTTCAACCGGACGCTGGCAACCGAGGCCGCGCGCCGGCGAATGCGAGCATTCATGGAGGCAGGCGGGCAGACCCGCGAGGTCGAGCGCTCGATCACCGGACTGTTCGATCTTCTCGGGAAGTAAGCCGCGCCGGCCCGCCGGCGCGATTCAGGACCGCTGTTCGAGAACGCAGGCGAAGATCAGCGGAGCGACGATCGTCGCGTCGGATTCGATGACGAAGCGCGGCGTTTCAGGCCCGAGCTTCTCCCAGGTGATCTTCTCGTTGGGAACCGCCCCGGAGTAAGACCCGTAGCTCGTCGTCGAGTCGCTGATCTGGCAGAAGTAGCTCCACAGCGGCACGTCGTCGTATTTGAGATCCTGGCGCAGCATCGGGACGACACAGATCGGAAAGTCCCCGGCGATTCCGCCGCCGATCTGGAAAAAGCCGACCGGTCGCTGCGCAGCCGTCTCGCGGTACCATCGCGCCAGCTCGATCATGTACTCGACGCCGCCACGCATGGTCGTGGGATCGGCGATGCCGCCGCGCATGCACTCGGCCGCGAAGAAGTTGCCGAGGGTCGAGTCTTCCCACCCCGGCACGAAGATCGGCAGGTCTTTCTCACAGGCTGCCACCAGCCAGCTGTCCGCGGGATCGATCTGGTAGTGCTCCTCGAGCGAGCCGTCGCGAATGATCCGGTAGAGAAACTCATGAGGCAGCAGTCGGCGGCGCTCGGCGTCAGCGTCTTTCCACTGCTGGGAGACTACGCGCTCGACCCGCCGCATCGCCTCTTCTTCGGGGATGCAGGTGTCGGTCACACGGTTGAGGTGTGACTCCAGCAACGCCTGCTCGTCCTTCGGAGACAGGTCGCGGTAGTGCGGGACGCGGACGTAATGTTCGTGAGCCACGAGGTTGAAAAGATCTTCCTCGAGGTTGGCGCCCGTACAGCAGATCCCGTGGACCTTCTCGGCGCGGATCAGCTCGGCGAGGGAAACCCCGAGCTCGGCCGTGCTCATCGCGCCGGCGAGTGTAACGAACATGACACCGCCGTCGTCGAGCAGCGTCCGCCAGCCGTCAGCAGCGTCGACGAGCGTTGCCGCGTTGAAATGACGGAAGTTGTGGCGGACGAATTCAGCGACCGTTTTCTCGTGACGACTGGACATGGGATGGGTTGGAAGCGCCAAGGCGCGGCGGACGCTACCACGGCGTCCCACCCGCCGAAACCGCAACGCCGGAAAAATCAGAAAACCGCCGATGAACCTCCGCGACGCGGATCTGCGCCGGTATGACCGGACAGCGGAGCGACGGCGTGGACCCCTCCGAAGTACACGTCGCGCGCGGGCCAGCGATTGACCGGCCAGCGTTTTCCGAGCGCACGGACCTCGGCGTCGCCGAATCCGGGTTCCATCTGGACGACGTCGCCGTCCCAGTGGACACCCGCCGCGCGCAATCGGTCGACCTCCTGCATCACGGCAACGAGCGTGGCCACGCGCGTCTGTGCATCGGCGCCGTCCGCCAGAGTCTCCTCGAGCAATCGCAACGAGAGCGCCAGCAACGAGCCTCCGAGCGAGGGCACGGGGTTGGTCAGCAGGGTGCAGCCACGGTAACCGGCTTCGAGCGGCTCGCGCTCGAGGACAAGATCGTGCGCGAGGTCTTCAGACGTCAGCAGTCCGCCGGCAGCGGCGACCTGCGAGGCCAGCGCCGCCGCACGTGAGCCCTCGTGAGGCGCCGCCGCACCGGCAGCCGGCAGCGGCAACGACCCGCTCATGGCCTGCGGCAACGAGGCCGCGTTTCTCACTTGTCACGTCGGATTCTTCGCAGGTCATGGCAAATGCGCCGGGTGGCCGTGGCGACGGCATTGTAACAGTCAGGTCACACTTACGCGCCCGCCTGCACCGCGAAGCCGCGCCGTTTCGCGCACGAGAGCCGCGATCGCCGGGAAATCGGCGGCAGGTGTATGGAAGAGAGCACCTTCTACCTGTAAAACCTTATTATCACTTGGATTCTGCCGCTCCTCGGTGAACCTCAGGCGGCCTCACGACAAGGGCAAAACACGAATGCAGCGACTCGCCGGACTCGATGCGGCTTTCCTCTACATGGAAACGCCCAACGCTCACATGCACGTCACCGGAACCATCGTCCTCGACCCGTCGACGACACCCGGAGGCTACGACCCGCAGCGTCTGGCCGACCATGTGGTCGGGCGACTCACGTCGCTGCCGCTGTTCCGCAAACGCGTCGTCGAGGTTCCGCTCGGTCTGGGTCACCCGGCCGTTGTCGAAGAGGCCGAGATCGACCTGAGCAAGCACGTCCATCGCACCGGCGCGGCTGCACCGGGATCGCCTGCCGAGCTGGCCCGAACGGTCGGACATATCGCCGCGCGACCGCTCGACCGTCGCCGACCGCTGTGGGAGCTCTGGATCGTCGAGGGCCTCGAACACGGACGGATCGCGCTGGTCTCGAAGATTCATCACGCGCTGATGGACGGCGTCTCCGGTGCCGATGTGATGGCAAGGCTTTTCGATCTCGAGCCGGTCGCCCCCGAAGGACGATCGGAGTGGCGAAGTGAAAGCAGCGTCGAGAGCCCGTCGACATTCGAGCTGCTCGCAGCGGCCGCCGGTTCGATGGCGATCCAGCCGCTCCGGCTCGCGCGTACCATGATCGATACCGGACGCTCCTTACTGCCGCTGCTCGGTGGACAGGAGCCGGGCGCCGACCCGCGGCCGGCCGCCCTGCCCTTCACGGCTCCACGTACGACGTTCACGTCGTCGATCTCGCCCGATCGCATCGTCGCGTTCGGCAAGGCGAGCCTGGCCGACGTCCGCACGGTTCGCGAAGCGTTCTCCGCGACCGTCAATGATGTCGTGCTGACCGCCTGCGCCGGAGCCCTGCGTCGGTATCTCATCGAGCACAAGGAACTCCCGGACCGTCCGCTCATCTCGATGATTCCGATCTCAATGGACCCGAAACGCGCGCGGCGGGAGCAGTGCAACAACATCTCCGGGATGTTCGTCGGACTCCCGGTGCATGTGCCCGACCCCGTCATCCGGCTGATGCAGGTGATGCGCAGCGCCCGCAAGGCCAAGCAGATTCACAGCGCGGTCGGCGAGAATGTCCTCAACGACTGGGCCCAGATTACCCCTGCGGGTGTGTTCACACAGGCGGCGCGGCTGTTCTCGGGGCTGCGGCTGGCCGATCGGATCCCGCCGGTGCACAACCTCATCATTTCGAATGTTCCGGGACCGCCGATCCCGCTTTATGCCGGTGGCGCGCGCGTGGTCGCGACCTACCCGCTGGGTCCGATTTTCGATGGCGCCGGGGTCAACATGACGGTGCTGAGCTACCAGGACTCGATCGATCTCGGCGTGATCGCCTGCCCGTATGCGGTCGGCGATCCGTCACTGATCGCGAGCGGATTCAGCGAGTCACTCGCCGAGCTCAAGCAGATCGCCGAGCTCGAACTCGAGAGCCCCGAGCTCCTGCGCGAGCTCCGCTACGAAATGGGCGTCCCCGGGGAAGCGGGCGGGCTCTGAGCCCGCCGGGCTGTTCCCCGAAGAGCGCCTGAGGCCGGGGCGCTCGAGATTCACGACCGGTCCCGCGCTGACGCGATCGGCTCCCCTCGGCCGCACGTGAACGACCTCACCCCGCTCCCCTCACCCACTGCGCAGGCTGCTGCCGGTACAAGCTCGCCAGCTGCGCGTACAGCTCCGGGTGACCGGCCTCGAGTTCCACAGGTAACGTGAAGAAACACTCGCTGACCACGGCGAAGAACTCCGCCGGGCTCTGCGCGCCGTAGCCGTCGAGCAGTGACTCGCGGCCACCGGCCACGGCCGCGACCAGCGCCGCGTACTCCGATGCCATCACGCGTGCCCACGGCTCGTACATCGCCGGCTCGGGCAACAGCGGGACGCCCTCGGCCTCTGTGTTCTCGTCGTCGAGCTGATGGGCGAACTCGTGAACGATGACACTGCACCCCAGCTCGGGCGCGGTCAGATCGTCACAGATGTCTCGCCATGAAAGCACCACCGAGCCCTGCGCCCAGGACTCGCCGATGCGTTCCTCTTCCGACTCGGTGACCAGTCCGGCCGGTCCGTGACGGGCGACCGGAGCTGCGTAGCTGTCCGGATAGACGAGAACCGATGAGAGCAGCGGGTAATACGAGGTCGGTCGGCCGAGAATCAGCAGGCTCGCATGGCCCGCGATGGTCAGCCGGATCTCGTCGGTGATCTGAAGACCGCCGCAGCCTTCGAAGGACTTCTCATCGAGGAAGACCCGAACCAGCCCCTCGAGCTCATCACGCAGCGGCGGCGGCAGGATATCGTAGAAGGGCAGCCCGGCTTCGAGGAGAAGCCTCAGCTCGGGCTCGAGCGGCTCCGAGCGCAGCCGCGAACGCCGTCTGTTTCTGAGGCCGAACACGAGATCTCCCGCGCCCGCGGTCCGGGTCGCCGCCGGGCGGCGTCCGCGTCAGGATGCGGCTGCGCTGATCGCGCGCAGCTTTCGCTTTGCCTGGCGGATCTTGCGTCGGGTCCGCTTGAGCTGGACCGCGTCCCTGGCCTCGATGGCTGCATTACGCGCCGCCTTGAGCGTGCGCATCTCGGCCCTGGCGGCCGCCTTGGCCGGGTCGACCTGCTCGGCAGGCGCGGCTTTGGCTTCAGGCTCGCTCGCCGCCCCAGCGTCTTCGGAAGGGGTCTCTTCGGTTTGTGACTCGTTCTCTTCTTCAGCCATCGATCTCGTTTTCCTCGGCGTATTCCTGAAATGTCTCTCTGCGGTCTTCGGGCCGCGGTCGCGCACCCTAGCACGCGCCGCACGTGCAGTGGAAACGCCGGCCGCGCCGCGGCCGAACTCAGCCGGTCCGCCGCAGGTCAGCGGCCGTCGTCGTCGGCACCCGAGATGCGAAAGCGCGCGATCACCGGATAGTGATCCGAGACCGACCGCACCAGCCGGGCATCCTGAATTCCATAGACCTTGTCGAACTCGAAGACCTCGGCTGAGGCCGCGACGTACTCGTGATCGAACGTTTCGCTGCGCAGGATGATGCGATCGTATGTGTTGTCCGAGGTCGTCATGGTGTCAAGGTCATTCGTGATAACGACATGATAGCGGTCGCGCGGAAAGATCGAGACCAGTCGGTTCTCGTTGAGATACGAACCGTCCGCATTGAAGTCGCCGAGCACGATCACATCACGCTCTGCCGGGTTGGCCGCGATGATCGCCTCGACCGACCCTGCCAGCGCACGCAGCTCGGCCTCCGCGTCGTCAGGCTTGATGTGACAGCCGACGATGGAGAAATCGAAATTGCCGGCGCGGAACGTCGCGACCAGCGGCTCGCGCTCGAAGACATCACGAGGGTCGCGCAGCGTGTACGCGTCGAGGAGACGGACGCGATCCGAGTCGTAGTAGACGGCGTACTGCTCCTTGCTGCTGGTGCGGCCCAGGCGCGGCCCCTCCACCATGCGGTACGAACGTCTGCTCGAAGCGTTCGACGAAGTCGGAGAATTGATCGCGGCGAGGAAGATGTCGGCGGTCTGCTCGGACGAGTCCCGAATCTCCTGGACCAGCAGAACATCGACCTCCCGCGCCACCGCGGTAAGCACTCTCATCACTTCGGGCTTGGCGCGCTTGGAACGTCCGAAGACCTGAATGTTGAAAGCCGCGACGGTGATGGTCTCCTCGAACTCGGCACCGGCATCGGCCGCCGGGGCGCGCACGGAGGTCGCGGCCGGCGGCGGCGCGACCGATGCGATCGGAGCGCAGGCCGGCAGGAGTACCAGCAAACTGAACAGCGTCGTTCGGACCGGTGGCAGAATCGAGCCTGCACCGCGCTCGCTGAGCGACGCCCGAAGACGGCCTGTAACCGAAACAAGAAGCCGGACCAGCGCGCTCAACGCGCGGGCATCAGAACCACCCCGCCTCATTCACCACCTCCCCGCTCGCGGCGGGCAAGCTCATCGAGCCCCGCAGCGTTCCCGGTAGAGACTATCAGCACGGGTGACCGGGGTCAGCCCCGACACAGAACGCTCGACATCGGCGACGATCTCGCGGAAAACGCGTGTCGAGCTATGGCATCACCGGGCTACGACGCGAAGTACAGACGACACGATGACGCGCCGGGGCGGGTCATCCCGGCACCCTTGCTGCGCCCGGATGCGGCAGCGGCTGAGCTGCAGCCGGATACGTGCAGCGGTGAGCTGGTCGTCGGGGATGAGCAGTACGAACCGTGGGGAACTCCTCACGGCGGCGTGATCGCCGAGCTGGCAGCGGGGTGCATGGCGCTGCAGGGACTGGTCGCGCTCGGTTGCGACCTGCCGCCGCTGCTGCTCACCAGCCACCACCAGTTCCGGCGTCGGTGGGTGCGCGGAGAGCGGCTGCGCTGGACAACGCGGGTTGTGGGACGGGGCCGGGCGTTTCCCGAAAGCCCGTCCCTGTCCGATAACACGGCCTCGACATGCATCTCGAGCTGCGTCATCGAAGTGGAGATGACCATGGGCGCGGGCATCGTCACGCGCTCCACCGGCACGGTGATCGGGACCGCGTCCGAATCAGGGCCGCACTCCGGGGAAGACGCCGGAGCCGATGCCCGGCGCGTGCGCGAAGCAGCGTGCGCGGCCGCGGAGCGCCTGCCCCGCGCCGACGCCCTGCACCTGCCGACCCATCACGCCGGGTGGACGGCAGGAAGCATCGACGGTCACTTCGAAACGGCACCCGCGTCACTGCTCGTCGCGCTCGACGAAGCGTTGGCAGCCTCCGCCAACACGGTCCGCGGCGACGCGCACGGCGATGAGGTGGCCGAGGATTTCCTCCTCGCGGACCTCGCGCTCGGCCTGACCGGCGAGCACGGCCCGGTGAGCGAGTTTCACGCGACGATCCGGCGCGGACGCAGCGGCAAAGACGGCGCCGCCGAGGCCCGCCTGTTCACCGGCAGCGGCGAACGGCGCCGCGTGGTCGCACACGGTCATGGGCGTGTGGCGTTTCTGCATCGCCGCTAGCGACGTGAGACGCGCCGCAGGCTCCGCACGTGACGGCGTCCGCGTCCGTTCCGGTCTCTGCATGACGTCTGCGACAGCGGCGGTCGCCGCGCTGCTGTTGACCACGACCGGTTGCGAGCGAGCGAGGCCGACCGGCGGGCCAAGGCTGGTTGTGCTGTACGCGCCGTGTACGGTCAGTAAGCAATTCCTCTCACCGTACAACCCGACGGTACGCTTCACGCCGCATCTCCAGAACTTCGCGGAACGGTCGCTGGTATTCGAGAGGCACCAGACCGAGTCGGGACAGTCGGGCACGGCTTATGCCTCGATCTTCTCGGGCACCCAGGCGACCCGCCACGGCATCTTCTCTCACCCCAACCGGCTCGCAGACGATGTTCCGCTCCTCACAGACGCCTTCGCGCGCGCGGGCTGGGACGTTCACGCGTGGATGGGCCACCAGATGGCGAACGCCGGGCTCGGCTATGCGCGTGGCACCGGCGAGGGGCAGTTGGCGCGCGGCGCGCTCAGGGCCGAGAGGCCGGATTTCGCGAAGATCCTCGAGCGTCTGCGTGAAGACCCCGATTACCGCGCGCTGGTCGTAACCAACTTTACCGTCACCCACGGCCCGTACAGCGGAGCCTGGCTCGACGATTTCTGTCGGGCGTTCCCGGATCAATGCCTCGCACGCAACGACCGTGCGGCTTTCGACCGCTCGATGGCGACATACCGCCAGAACATGCGGGCGCTCGGCTGGGACCACAACGCCACACGCCGCCGCCTGAACCTCGGCAGACGCGAGATGCGCGCGATCGCGGCCGCGGTCGAGACGACATACGCATCAACGGTCTTCCACCTCGACCGCCTCTTCGGCGCCGTTGTCGAGACGATCGAAGAAAGAGGCCTTCTCGGCGAGAGCCTGATCGCGTTCACTGCCGATCACGGCGAGATCCTCTACCGCGACAACGCCCTGCTCTACTGGACCCACGGGTTCCAACTCGCGCCCGAGGTCCTCGGCGTGCCGTGGATCCTCTTCGGCCCCGCGGCGGGAGTACGCGCGGGCCGCTATGAAGGCGTCACGCGGTCGATCGACATCATGCCCACGCTTTCCGCACTCGCCGGCGTAAAAATAGATCGCGACGCTGAACACGGCGCCAACCTCGCGGCCGCAACGCGTGGCCGTGTCGAGCCGCCGCATCTGCTCGCGTTCAGTCACACGCCGCTTTACCAGCAGCGCTACTGGAACCGCTTTCGTCGTTATTCGGAAATCGCCGCGCTGGTCCCGACGCAGACTCCAGAGCGTATGTGGGTCGCGGTCCGTGACGGCGACCTCGTGATGAAGCTGCGCGCACGCAACGGCAAGCGGTGGGAGACTGCGGCCTACGACCTCGCTACCGATCCGGCCGAGACGATCGACATCTTCAACGCCGACGACCGGCGTCACCAGGAGCTGCGTCGGCGCCTGCATGCCTACAAGGCGCGGATTGTCGAGCAGGCGCGCAACGCCGAGAGCACCGTCCCCGCGAAACGGTCGGTAGAGCTTCTGCGCCAGCTCGGCTACATCGACTGAACAGGTCGACCGACATCGACGAAAACGCGCCTCCGCAAACCGACCCGCAGCGCCGGCGAGTTTGACTCAGAGGCTCGACAGACAGCCAATCCGCACATGAACTTCGGAATCGTTTTCCCCAGTTACATCGAAGCGTGGAAAGAGGCCGAGATTGCCGAGGCCAACGGGTTCACGCACGCGTGGTTTTACGACTCGCAGCTTCTTTATTCCGACGTCTACGCGACGATGGCGTTGGTCGCCGAGCACACGCGGACTCTGACGCTCGGCACGCTGGTCGCCATTCCCAGCAATAGAATCGCCCCGGTGACCGCATCGGCAGTTGCGACCATCAACGCGCTCGCACCGGGCCGGGTCATTCTCGGTGTCGGCACCGGGTTCACGGGCCGCAATACCATGGGGATGCCGGCGGTGACGATCGCCGCCCTCGAACGCTACGTCGAGCAGGTTCGCGCGCTGCTCGCCGGCGAGG
Source organism: Candidatus Nitrosopumilus sp. (assembly GCA_964225545.1). Lineage (GTDB taxonomy): Bacteria > Desulfobacterota > Binatia > UBA1149 > SPBQ01 > SPBQ01. Next base: position 25,799 of record CAXQPB010000196.1, read on the forward strand.
ACGTTCTGTTCCGGCAGGGCAAGTACGAGCGATGGATTCGCCTGCTTCAATCCGATTCCGAGAAGCCGGCGACGGTGAACCTCGACGATCCGATCCCGATTCACATCGCGGCCAACGCGCCGCGCTCGATGGAGCTGACGGGACGACTCGGCGACGGCTGGATCACGGTCGCGGTGCCACCGGAAGCCTTCGAGGCCTGCTATGCGATGATCGGGGCAGCGACCAAGCCGCATACCACGTTCCTGACCACCGGCTGCCTGCTGCGCGACGGCGAGGCACGCACATCGCCGCGAGTCGTCCATCGAGTCGGGCCCGTCGCCGTGGTTCCGGTACACGCGGCGTGGGAAACGGCGCACGGGGGAGCGGGCTTCAATCTTTCCGACGATGAGAGCGCGCGAGCCTACGGGGAGTACATCGAGGAGATCGCCGCTCAGCGCGACTCACCGGCCGACCGTCGCTACCTCGACGTGCACCAGGGGCACATGATGTACATGAAGCCGGGCGAGGAACGCTTCGTCAGCGAGGAGCTGGTCGCCGGCACGCTGACCGGGCACGCCGACGAGGTCCTCGAACGCGTACGCGCGTTGCGCGACGCCGGTGTAGACAACCTGGCGCTGCAGGTGGTCGGCGAGACGGGCCGAGAGATGATCGAGGAGTTCTCGCGAGAGATCATCGGCCGATTGTGAAGGCGAGCCGGTTCCCTTCTGCGCCCGTGACCTAGTTGGTCTCGGCCGGCAGGACCTCGTAGCGACCGTCGACATCCACGTCGCGCTGCTCCTCATTGGTGAATGTCAGGCAGTAGCGCGCATCGAGAGGAACCACGAGCGTGGACTCGGCTTCGACCGTCGGATGCCTCTCGACATCGTATTGGGTGTCTCTACCGACGTGGTGGTGGACGTTGAAGGTGACGGTCCCGCTCGCCTTGAACGCGTAGAACAGCCGGCTGCCGGCGTCAGCATCGACGCACTCCTCGCGTGTCCATCCGGCACCGAGCGTCCGGTCGATCACTCCTTCGAGAGATGCGATCGATCGGGAACCGCCGAAGAATCCGACTGTGCCGATCGTAACGACGCAGACGGCGAGAAACATCAGACCAAACGATACCGCTCCCTTCACACTTCACCTCCACAGGCGCAGCGACTGCACGGACACCCGGCGTGCCGCGACGCTGCCTCGCCCTCACGAGGGCAAGGCTACTCGGTACAGGTGCGAAACGTCGAGCCGATCGCGCACAGCAAACAATCGGCAGATGTTGGATCTGTCACGATGTCCGCCACTGCTGCCGCTGCCGCTTCGGGACTTACGGCAGGCAGGGCTGAAAGATGCGGCCGCTGGTAGTCACCCGCCACGCGCCCTCGACTCCGAAAACGTCGGCATCCAGACACCGGGATCCGTCGAAGAACGCCCGGCAGCGCACCCCGCGCTCGCCGCTGTTGTCGATGTCGTCGTAGCACTCGATCTCGTCGACCATCGGCAGGCCGGCACGCAGCGTCTCCCAGTCACAATCGCGGCAGTCGAGCTCAACCTTGCTCTGTGTGCGGCTCGGGTCGACGAGCGCAGCAGTGAGAACCTCGCGGGCATGCCAGAACTTTTTGGCCGTCTGGAAGCGGGCCCCCGCACCGACTGCCACCACGACAGCGCAGATCGCGAAGGAAGCCAGCAGGAGTCTGGGAGTGGGATCGGACAAACGACTCTCGCTCAGTCGTTCAGGCACTCGTGAAAGCGGTACTCGACCCAACCTCCACCGCCGCGGCCTTCCGCGACCGCCATCGTGCGGTTCAGCCACTGGTAGCGCTCACCGCCCGTCTCGAAACGTGGCTGGGTAACGAAGTAGGTATCTCCCCAGTCGAACGTGCCCCCGCCGATCAGCGCCGTCTGGACCTTTTCATTCATGACCAGCACGCCCGGGTATTGAAGGTAGATCTTCGCGCCGTCATCGGTGACGAGCGTTGCTCGAACATCGAGGCGGCCGACCCCCTGGGTGTCCACCAGCATCCAGTCGCCGCCGCTGCCTTCGACGGTTCCGCGCAGACGCGAGCCCTCGAATGTTCCGCCGATCGAGTCGAAGATCACCCGGACTCCGAAGGGCCCGGCTCCAACCTCCACCGGGGCCTTCAGGTCGACTCGCATGCTCATCAATGGTTCCAGTTTCACCGGATCTCCTCTCAGCTTCGTTGTGTTCGGATTAGCGGCGGCAGCCATGATTCGCAAAGTTGCCTGCGAACCGCCAGTCGCAGGCCGAGCGAATCATGCTCGCCGCGGTCGCAACGGCTGCGGTCAATGCTCAGGCCGAACCGAGCCGCTCGATACGCGCGGCGATCGATTCGCGCCACTCTGCCGAAAGAGCGGGAAGCTCCAGCGCACGACGTGCGGCCGGCAGAAGAGCAGGTTGAAGATTCACCAGCGCCGCGACATCGCGGACCGTCATTGAATCAGGATCGCTGTGCTCACAGGCGATCGAATCACCGGCGGCGATTTCGCCTCCCTCCATCACGCGCGCGTAAAAACCGACCCTGCCGCTCTCGAGAAACACTTTCGCGAAGCCCGGGCGCTTCAGTCGCAGCTCGAGTTTGTGGCACGGCCTGCGAGGCTGGGAAATCTCCAGACGGACGTCACCAATCCGGAGGATATCGCCGATTCGCGCGCGGCGCTCATCGAGTCCGCGCGTGGTCAGGTTCTCGCCGAAACCGCCCATCGGCACCCGGTCGCCGATGCCCTCGGCCTGCCAGTGCGCGTAATGCTCGTGCGGATAGACGTAGACGGCCATGTCGAGGCCGCCGTGATTTTCGAGGTCGGCCTGACCGTCCCCCGACAGGCCCGCGGCCGTGACAGCGACAGGGCCTGCAACCGACGACTTGACGATTCCGGTCGGAACCGGGCCGTCGCGGCCCGGCAGCGCCTGCGGCAGCCCGACATTGACCGACAGCAATTCGATCGTGTGCTGAGTCATCGCTTCATCGCTTCATGCTCGCGGCGCCTCTATCCGCGCGGCCCCCGGCTTCGCCATTCCGTCTCCGGACGCTCCACACGACTTCGCGAGCCGGTGCAGACCTGTCGCTGCTGCGTCATTCACCGGCCGCTTCGATCGCAACGCCGTGATCAAAGCGGCCTTCGCGCAGAAAGTGCACGGTCTGCCGATGAACCTCGCCCGCATTCATGATGAAGGTGTGAGTAAACGGCAACACGATGAAGTCTGCCATGCCTTCGACTCGCGCGCTCTGTACCGAGACCGCGCCGTCGTCCTCACCGGGAATCAGCCAGGAGAACAGCGGGTTGATGGTGCGGTCGCCGGCGATCACGCCGAGCTCGAAACGCACCGGCCCCAGCCTCGCCGGCAGGCCGTTGCCGCCGGTCTCGAGCTGCATCGCGGACGGGCCGGCGGCGCTTTCCAGCAAGCCGCTCGCGGCAAACACGTCGATGACCTCGCTTCCCTGATTCGGCGGGCTCAGCATCACGACCCGGCCCCGCAGTCCGGCCGGAGCGCTGCCGAGGTAGTAGCGGGCAATGATTCCGCCCATCGAGTGCGTAACGAAGTGAACGTTGCGTCCGTCATCGCAGCAGGCCGCGAGGATCTCGCCCACCCTGCGGGCGTGCCGCTCGATCGGCTGTTCGAGTGACGGGTATCCGACATTGATGACTTCAAAGCCGTCCGCCGCGAGCGCCCGCTCCATCGCCGCCATCGAGCGTGCCGTACGAAACAGACCGTGGAGCAGAACGACGGTCTCTGGAGACCCGCCGGCTTCGACTGCTGCAGCGCCGCCGAAAGCCGTGGAGGGGGAGACGGTCGCGGTTCGAGCGACGATCAGCAGCAGGAATACGAACAGGAACGCGAACAGAACACGGGCGCGGCCGGTCCTCGCTGCCATTGCTGCCCTTGCTTCCATGGCCTCCATGGCGGACATGCGAGGAGTATTCTACGGTGCGGCGCCAGGCCGCAAACTCGGGCGCGATCGGGTCAGGATGCTGCGGCGACAGCAGGAGCGGCCGGTGCGTCGAACATCACAGGCGCGGCTTCGCCGGCCGGGGTGAGATCGCCGTGCCCCCGTGTGTCCGGCACCGCATCGGCGTGGATGGGCAAAAGGAAGAGCAGGGTGCCGAACCCTGCCGAAGCCATTACCAGAAAACGCGTACGCCGCTCACGACCGTCCGTGCGATTGCCCATCATCTCCGCCCCTCCGGATCTCGATACCGCTTCGAAACGATGCCCTGACGATACAGCACAGGCCGGAGGCCTGCGACGACTCAACGCACGGTTTTCTCGATCGCCGCGAAGATCGAGAGCAGGGACACCGGCAGAACGAACGCTGATCCGATCAGCAGTCCGGCGCACAGAAGCCCGGTCCTGCCGCGAAGGCGTGCCGCGTAGCCCTCGACAACCCTCGTCGGCCGCAGCACGGTCACTCCGCGCGGGGGGTAGCGCTTCTGCTCGAGGGTGCGCAGCGCGACCCCGCGCAGCCATACCGCGACGGCGAGCAGAGCGTAGGATATGGCGAGCGCGAGGAATTTCGCGAGCGTGCGCAAACGGTCGAGTGCCAGCGCCGGGTCGTCGGCAGCGGTGCGCAGCAGCTCCAGAACGTACTGCTGCACGAGATGAACCCCGAACATCGCAGTGAACAGAACGAGCGCGGCGATGACACACAGCCGTGCCCGCGCGGCTCGGTCAGGCATCATCACATCGGCTTGTTCGCGTTCGCCCATCCGTAACGGCCCGACCCCAAGCCTAACACCGGGCTGCACGGCAGCGCGTTTGTTTCTTTCAGTTCCGCGGACGTCCTCCGAGCTCGCTCCATCGCGGGCAGCTCGTCAGGTGATCGTTCACCATCCCCGTGGCCTGCATGAGCGCATAGCAGATCACGGGGCCCACGAAGCGGAATCGTCTTTTGCGAAGATCCTTGCTGAACGCCTCGGACTCCGGCGTCGCCGCCGGCACATCGGCCATCCGCCGGCAGCGGTTGACGCGAGGCTCGCCATCCACGAAGCCCCATGCGTACGAGTCGAAGCCGCCGCACTCATCGACCACTTCGAGGAAGCAGCGGGCGTTGTTGATCGCCGCCTCGATCTTGAGACGATTGCGAACAATGCCCGCATTGCCGAGCAGCCTCTTCACGTCACGCTGCGTGTAACGCGCGACCCGCTGCGGATCGAAGCCGTGGAACGCGGTCCGATAGGCGTCGCGTTTTGCCAGAATCGTGTCCCAGCTCAGCCCGGCCTGCGCTCCCTCGAGGACGACGAACTCGAACCAGCGACGCTCGTCGTGAAGCGGCACGCCCCACTCGTTGTCGTGGTAGTCGATCGCGAGCTCATTGCGAGCCCACGGACAACGGGCCTGCGCCACAGCCGACCGGGGCTCAGCTCTGCGAGCCCACGGACTTCGCGTCGCGCTGGCGTCGCGGCCATGGGATGACCAGCGGGGTATCCTGTGTGGCGGCCTCGTACTCAGGCCTTCGCGCCTTCATCCGCTCTTCGATCATCGGCAGGCTCGCGAACTTGAACATCAGGGTGATCGAGAGCGCTCCGATGCCCGTCCACCAGTAAGCAGGGTCCGCGGCCACCGCGAAGATGAACAGTCCCCACCAGAACGACATCTCACCGAAGTAGTTCGGGTGGCGGGACAGCCCCCACAGCCCGTTCACAAGCAGCTCCCCGCGTTCCGGCCGCGAGGCCTTGAAGTCGCGCAGCTCGCGGTCGGCCTGGGCCTCGACCCAGATCGCACCGCCGGTAATCGCGACCGCGATCAGGTCGATCATCCCGAACGGCTGAGTGCCCACACCGACCGCTGCGTAGACCGGGAGCAGACCCGCGAAAACCCAGAGCGTCGGCATCATGTGGATTCCGCCGAAGCTGATCGCCCAGTACGAACGCGGAAACTCATCGCGGAACTTCTCGTAGCGCCAGTCCTCATGCGACAGCCCGCTCCAGCCCCGCGCCCAGTTCGCGGTCAGCCGTACGCCCCAGATCAGAATGAGGGCGATCACGACGACCTGGCGGAGCGCGCTCGCGTCCGGCGGCGCGGCGACCGCCCAGTAGATCGCGATCGGAACAGGCGCGACGCTCCAATAGGCGTCGTAAAAGCTGGAGTTCCCGAAAGCGTAGCTGAACCCGAAGATCGCGAGGGTGGCAGCAACGTCGGCGACCAGCGCGATCAGCAGCGGATGGGAGCCCGACATGGAGGCGCCGGCCACGAGCGCGACGACCAGCGCCGCCGCATACGCGACGCAGATCCACCGAAACGCATCGCGCCGTGATGTCGGGTCCGCGACAACCGCGTCCGCTCCGGATCCGGCCGATGACGACCCGGCCATCGGCGTGTTCGATTCGCTTTGCTCCGCGGCACCGGCCGCGGCTTCTAGTTGATCGCTCAAGGAACTCCTGAGGGCGTTACTGGAACAGCCTCAGGAAGGCGACAAGGTCGAGCCGGCCGCCCTCGATCTCAACATCGCCGGACACCAGAGTGAGCGCCGGGTTGCGAATCCCCAGCACCACTTCCCGCCAGACCTCGCTCTCGGTCTCGATCGACACGTCAGGGTCGGTCGGGAACTCGGGACGAAACTCGGCGACGCCGCGACGAACCCGGAGCGTATACCCCTCGTCGATGTCGCGGAAGCGGAAGCCCGCCACGATGTCGACGTCGGCCGCGCGCTCGGCGTCGAGCAGGACCGGCATCGCCGCCATGAAGCGGCCGATCGGGATTGTGACGAGAAAGTCCCGCACTCCATCGCCCACATCGACATCCGGGCGGATCTCGGCTTTGCCCTCCAGCTCGCGGGCCTGCGTCAGATAGTAGTTGCGCCCGTTGGGGCTCACGCTGCGGCGCCCCAGCGCCCGCAGGGCTGCGGCCTTGAGCCGCCGCGCTTCGGCGTTCGACGGCGAGGCACGCAGCAGGTGGTCCGCGAGCTCGGCCGCCCAGTCGGCGTGGCCGGACTCGAGCGCCGAGTGGATGGCGGAGGCCATCGCCTCTTCGCCGCCGGCCAGCTCGACGTAGCCGCGCGCGCGCTCATCGGGGGGCGCCGGTGACAGCGTCGCGGTATCGCCATCGAACCAGCCGAGATAGCCCGCGAAGACCGAACGCACCGACCACTCCACCGTCCCGTAGAGCTCCTGCAGGTACGGATGACCGGCAAGATGCGGCGGCAATCGGACCACCTCCACCAGCTCGTCGGGCGTCAGCCCCTCGTTCATGCCGCGCACCGTCTGGTCGTGAACGAACTGAATGGCATCGCGATACGCGGTGAGGATGTCTTCGATCTGCTCGGCGCCCGAAACCGGACGCGTGTGACTCGGCGCGAGATGCTCGGGCGCGAGCTCGCGCATACGGTCGATGCTGCGCACCCAGTCCATGGGGTCGCGGTAGAGCGTGCCGCGGATCGTGTAGAGGTTCGGGAAGGCCTTGTAGACGTTGTCTCCCGGCATCAGGACACGCCGATCGGGGAGCCAGACGAAAATCTGATCGTTGGTCTCGCCCGGCGCATGCTCCATGTGAACACGAACGCCGCAGATCTCGGTCTCGAGCCGATGCTCGAAAACCCGATTGGGCCGGATCAGTCCCACTGTCGCGTCGGGAGCGGAGAGTTCGAGGAACGGCCCGATGCCGTCGTTGATCATCGCGTCCGGCCCGCTGCGCGGCAGAACGTCGCCGAACATGCGCGCGCTGCGCATCGCGATGATCGGGCGAATGATGCTCACCACGCGATCGATGTAGTGCTCGGTGGTCGCCTGCGCGTAGACCTCGACCTCGCCGTCGGGGACAAAACCGAGGCCGCCGAAGACATGGTCCGCATGGTTGTGGGTGTAGATCAGAGCCGCGATCGGCTTGTCCGTGATCTCCGCAAACGCCGCGCGCACCTCCTGCGCCGCTTCACGGGTGGCCATCACATCGATGATGAACACGCAGTCGTCGCCCTCGACCATGATCGAGTTCGCGAGCCCGAACCCGACCGCCTGATAGACGCCGTCGGTTACGGTGTAGACCGTCCGCTGAAACTCGGCATCGTGGGCGACCAGCTGCGCGTTGACCTGGTCGACGGTCGGGCGCCCGGCCGTATCTTCCGCCGGCCCACCGGCCGGCTCACTGCAGCCGTATAGAGCCAGAGAGAGCGTAAGCGCCATCGTAATCGTGAGGAACGCCGAGCCAGCCTGCACCCTGCACTGTCGATACCCCATCAATCTCATCTCTCTGCTCGCTTGTTGCGGACCGAAGCGCCTCGGCCTGGCCGTCGAGAGACGGTTATCGCACCCGCAAAGTTCCGAAGCCACGTAGCGAGGCAGACTTTTGCGCAGACTTTTGCGAAGATTTTCCGGCAGGCCTTTGCGCAGGCTCATCGGTCGGTGACGGGGGCATTGACCGCGCGTCCGGGCTAGGTTCGCGGCATGACGCCCCCACCCTACCGGCTCGGGCTACCGATGTGGGGAAACAAGGACTGGGTCGGAACGCTGTACGCGCCGCGAACCCGCGCGGCCGATTTCCTCGAGCAGTACGCCTCGGTCTTCTCGTCGGTCGAGGGCAATACCACCTTCTACAGTCTCCCGTCGGCCGAGACCGTCGAGCGCTGGCGCGAACAGACGCCCGAACACTTCCGCTTCTGCTTCAAGCTCCCGAAGACGATCACGCACGACCGCCGGCTGCGAGATGCGGGGCGTGAGACGGCGGAGTTCTTCGGCCGCATGGAACCGCTCGGCGAGCGACTCGGCCCGTTCATGATCCAGCTGCCGGCCTCGTTCGGACCGGACAACCTTCGCGTGCTGGCGAAGTATATCGAGACCCTGCCCTCGCAGTTCCGATTCAGCGTCGAGCTGCGCCACCCGACGTTCTACCACGACGACGAAGCGTTTCGTGCCGCCAACGGGCTGCTCGGGGTCTGCGGCTGCGAGCGGGTGATGATGGACACCTCGGGGATGCGCGCCGGCGACCGCCGACACCCCGACGTTCTCGCGGCCGAACACAAGAAGCCGGACCTGCCGATCGTGCCGGTCGTGACCGCACGCGACCCGATGCTTCGCTTCGTCGGTCACCCCGAGGACGCGGTCAATACACCGTTCTTAGAGAGCTGGGCTGCTCAACTCGCGGCATGGATCCGCGAGCGTCGCTCGCCCTATGTGTTCATGCACTGCCCGAACAACGCCTTCGCGCCGGCGATGGCCCAGCGCCTGCATGAACTGCTGAGGGAGAAGAGTTCGCTTGTCGGAGAGCTTCCCGAGTGGCCTAGCGTCCGTCACCGCGATCCACGACAACTCGATCTCCTCTGAAGGGATGCATCGCAGGCCGCGGACCGCGTTCAGGGACGGATCGTGAAGGCGCGCGGGCCGAGCTGGGTTTCGAGCAGCGGCGCGACCGTATCGAGCCAGTCGCAGAGCACCGGCCGGGTCCTGCGCGGGTCGATCAGGTCATGCACCCCGAAGCCTTCGGCGCGCGGGAAAGGCGACTTGGCCGCGAACAGCTGCTCCTCGAGCTCGCGCCGACGCGCGTCCGGGTCGGGCGCGGCTGCGATTTCGCGGCGGAAGGCGACCGCGACACCGCCTTCTACGGGAAGCGCGCCGGTTTCAGCCGATGGCCAGGACAGCACATACGCGTCCGGCCCGAAGTGCGCGGCGGCCGCGACGCCGTAGGCCTTTCGAACGATGACCGACGCCCACGGCACGCTCGACTGCATCGCCGCGAAGATCGCGGCAGCGCCATAGCGGATCGTACCGGCCTGCTCCGACTCGGTCCCGATCATGAATCCGGGTTCGTCGACGAAGCTGACGATCGGGAGGTGGAACGTGTCGCAGAAATCGATGAAGCGCCGGACCTTCTGGCCGCCCGCGGCATCCATCGCGCCGGCCCAGAACCGGTTGTCGTTTGCGAGCACTCCGACCGGGCGGCCCGCAAGCCGAGCCAGCCCCGTGATCTGCGACGGGCCGTACAGCGGCGTCATCTCGAAGAACGAACCGGTGTCGAACACCGCCTCGAGGATGCGCCGCGCATCGAACGCGATGCGGCGGTCGCGCGGGACAAGGTCGATCAGATCCTCGTCACAGCGGTTGCGATCGTCCGAACAGGCTGCAACCGGCGGCAGCTCCCAGACATTGGCAGGCAGATAGCCGAGAACCGCCCGCACGATCTCGATCGCGTGCGCTTCATTCTCGGCGAGGTTGTCGACCACCCCGCTGCGCAGATGAATCGACGGTCCGCCGAGCTCGTCCTTGGACTTGCGCTCGCCCAGAGCCCTCTCGACGACCGCGGGTCCGGCGATCATCACCTGCGCTGTGTCGCGGGTCATGATCGAGAAGTGCGAGGCGACCAGTCGCGCGGCCGGAAAGCCGGCGACCGCACCGACTGCGGCGGAGACAACAGGAACCGTTGCCATCGCCTGACCGATTGAGGCGAAGCGCGGCGGCGCGAAGACCGGGTCGCCGTAGGAGACCTGCTTCGATCCCGCAGCTCCGGTGACGCTGCCGCCGCCGCCTTCGAGAAAGCGCACGAGCGGGAGCCGGTAGCGGCAGGCGAGCTCTTCGGCGTAGACGCTTTTGCGCAGCCCGGCCGGCGTGGGCGAACCGCCGCGCAGCGTGAAATCCTCGCCGCCGATCACGCAGCGCCGTCCGCCGACAGCCGCAACGCCGAGTACGTAATTGCCGGGTGTGAAGTCGACGAGGTTGCCATCGTCGTCGAGCTCGGCCGCACCGGCAATCGGCCCCTGCTCGCGAAAGCTGTCCGGATCGGCGAGCGCATCGATCCGCTCGCGAATGGTAATCCGCCCGCGCTCGTGCTGACGCTCGACCGCCTCAGCGCCTCCGAGCTCCGCCGCACGCCTGCGGCGCTGCTCGATACCGTCTACTTCCTTCTTCCAGCTCACGGTGCGAGCCGGATGTATGGAACGCGCGTCGGACTAATGCGAGGGCGGGTGTGATTTATGCGCTTCGATCAGCGCGACGAGAGGACCTGGTGCCGGCGACGCTGACCGAGCATCTCGATGAACGCGCTGAAGGTTCGGCGGCTGAGTTCGCCGAGTCGTGCGATGTTTTCCGGCGTCTCGCGGCGAATGACCTCCGGGTCGATCCGTCCCTCGAGCTCGGCGAGCTCGGCGAGTTCGGCGACGTGGATCGGGACGCTCAGCCAGCGCTCGATCAGCGGCTCGTCAACTTCAAGGTGAAACTGGAAGCCGTAGGCGGAGTCGCCGTAACGGAAAGCCTGGTTCGAACAGGTCGGAGAGGTCGCCAGGCGCACAGCGCCGTCGGGAATCTCGAAGGTGTCGCCGTGCCACTGGAAGATTTTTTCGGTATCGCGGAAGTGCGCGAACAACGGATCGTTGCGGCCCTCGTCGGTGACGGACACATCGTACCATCCGATCTCCTTCTCGGAGTTGCGACCGACGCCGGCACCGAGCGCGCGCGCGAGAAGCTGGGCTCCGAGACACACGCCGAGGACGGGGACGTCGTTGCGGATCGCATCACGGATCAGATCGAGCTCGGTGGACAGATGCGGGTAGGAGTCGACCTCGTCGAGGCACATCGGGCCGCCGAGCACGACGAGACCGTGATACCGGTCGATCTGCGGCTGGGCATCCGGCTCACGACTGAAGTTCACGTAGCGGATGCGAAAACCGGCGCTTCGCAGCAAGGGGTCGAGCGTCCCGAGGATCTCGAACGCGACATGCTGACAGACCAGAAGCTTCTTCATCGCAGCCCGCGGGGCACAGCCTGCCCCGCTTCATCATACACGTCGCGCCGCCTGCCCTGCTGCGGATTCACCGCGACCGCGGCAGCGATCAGGCCGGCGTGAGGACAATCACCGGGATATTGCGCTCGGTTCGCGCCTGATAGTCATCGAAATCCCGGTACATCGCGGTAAGTCGGGGCCAGTAGTCCGCCTTCTCGTCGTCGCTCGCGCGGCGCGCGACCATCGGCCGACGCTTGTTCCCGATCTGAATCTCGCAGGCAGGATCCGCCTGAAGGTTGAGATACCAGGCCGGGTTGGTCGACATGCCGCCCTGCGAGGCGACGATAATGACTTTGTCTCCGTCTTCGAGGAACAGCAGCGGGGCGGTGCGAGGCTGGCCGCTCTTCCGACCCGTCGTCGTCAGCAGCATGATCGGAGCGCCGCGCAGCCAGGTGTTGAAGAGCTTTCCACCCGAGTTGCGGTAGACGAACGCGTTGATCTTCGACATCACACGGATGATCGGCTTGGCGATCTTTTCTTCCGTGCTCGAGAACGGTTTCGGTGCTGTCCCTGCCATAGGGGCGTCAATCTGCGACCGCACGCGATCCGTTGCAAGGCCGCGTTGCAGTGCGCCCGGGCCGAGTCGCGCCGTTGCGACAGCCGGGTCAGCGACGAAAGCGGCGCAGGACGGCAGCCCGGCGGTCGGCGATCGTTCGCAAGCGCTCCTGCGCCGTGACCCGAGCCGTCCATGCAGGCAAAGCCTGAGCCACCTGTTCAAGCGCCACACGGCGCAAGGTCGGCGGCGCAGCCCGGTCGGCCAGCAGGAAACGAATCGCGATCGTGCCCTGCTCATGGCCGGCAGCGTCCAGCCAATTCGCGACCCCCGGGTCGCGATGAGCGATGACCGCCCGGAAAACACCGTCGTCATCGACAACCGCCTGACGGCAGTTGAGCGAGCTCTGCCGCGTCGCATAGTCGAGGCTCTGCCAATACCAATCGGCCAGGCTTACGCTCCAGTGCGGGCAATCCGGCACAGCGAACTCGACGATCACAGCCTCGTCCGGCGCGCACCTGAAGTTTCCGAGCCCGTACGCCTGCCCCTGCATCCCCCCGTGGGCGTCGCTGGCGTTGGTGTCGTGAAAGATCAGCGAGTTCGGCTCGAGGTCGAGAAAGCCGCGACTCATACTCTCCCACAGTGAACCGCCGCGCTCGATCCAGCCCGCGAGACGCTCGAGCCGCGCCGCGATGGCGTCGGTGGTCGGGACCGGTTCGGGTACATCGAGGCCGTCGAGCCGCTCGATGTACAGATCGGCCGGCTGCTCGTGGTTCCAGTCCCCGAAGTACTGCCGGACGAGAACGAACTCCGCGTTCGGAGCGAGCGCCAGCCAGTTCCTGTCTCGCGGCTTCCCGCCGAGGAGGATCTCGACCTCTCCGTCCGGTCCGGTCGCCAGATCGCGGCTGTTCAGCGACGAGACGGTGCCCCACTGGCTGATGTCGCCTGCGGCGTAGTGTCCGTGGTTGACCTGAACATCGACATGATTGGCCGTACCGAGCCTGCCGTGAATGCGATAGACCGCATCCCCGCAGACCGAGGAGTACAGGTACAGGCAGTCGGGCGCGTCGAGCCCCCACTTCATCGTACAGTCGATCATGCGGCCGAAGCGCGGAGCCTCGCCGTCACCGAGCTCCATACAGACGTTGATCCCGGAAGCGATCAGGCGCGTGAGATAACGGATCCCTTCCGCGCGATCGGCGGGTGAAGACGGAACGCCATCGCCGTAGACGTAACGACCGGCGTCTCGCATCACGTCGCACAGACGCTCCCATGTCTGCGGGGTCATCACGGCGCTCTCTGCCGTGTCGGTGCTCGTCACGCTCGCCCGCGGCGAGGGGTTTTCATCTTTCCCACCCCGGCTCCCGCCGGACCCCCGGCGCTGGTCGTGACTGTCGCGATCCCGATTCATGTCAGTCGCGCGGGACACGACGTGCCCCGACGCCGTCGTCTATAGACCCACCGCCGGGCTGAAACACCTGAGCCGCGAAATCGTATCGAGACGCTTGGCGTCGACCCGCGCGTCGGCTACGACGGCGGTCGGCGCCGGAGAACTCCTGCGCGCGGCATCATGTCACGATTCATCGTCGGCACAGGACGCTGCGGGTCCACACTGCTCTCGCGCATGCTCGCGATGAGCCCGGAGGTCCTGAGCCTGTTCGAGTTCTTCACCGGACTCGACGGCGCTCAGCGCTTCGACGCCGCGCCGATCGACGGCGAACGGTTCGCGGACCTGGTTACGGCCGAGCAGCCTTTCGTGACGGCGGTCGTGCGGCGCGAGTACGAGGTTGAGGAGATCGTCTACCCGTTCGAGCGCGGGAGATACCGTCGCGGCGACACGCTCCCGTGGCTGCTTGTCACGATGATCCCGCGACTGACGGACGAGCCGGACGCGCTGTTCGCTGAGCTCGAACAGTTCGCACGCTCGCGACCGACCGCTGCGCCGGCCGATCACTACCACGCACTGTTCGACTGGCTCACCGGGAAAATCGGCAGGAAGTGCTGGATCGAACGCTCCGGCTCATCGGTCGAGTACGCGGCAGACCTCTACCGGCTGTTTCCCGAGGCGCGCTTTGTGCACCTTCACCGTGATGGCGCCGAGGTCGCCCTGTCGATGCGCGAACATCACGCATACAGGCTTCCGATCGCGCTGCTGTACGACGCGCCGGTCGCCGACGGGAGAAGACCCTCGGAGATGGAAGCGGTCGACGTGAACTGCACGCCGTCCGCCGATGATCCGATCTCGCTGATTCTCCAGGCGCGGCCATCGGCCGAGTACTACGGGCGATACTGGTCGGACCAGATCGTGCGAGGGTATGCGGGGATCTCGCGGATCGCCGGCGAACGGTTCATGGAATGCAGCTTCGAAGAGCTGGTGCGGGAGCCGAGGCGGGAGCTGGCGAAGATCGCCGGATTCTTCGGGATCGGGGACGGAGCCTGGATCGACGAGGCTGCCCGGATGGTCCGTGGCGTGCCGCCGCTTCGAGCCGGCACGTTGGATGCGGCCGAGCGCGCACGCCTCGAGGAGGCATGCGCGCCCGGTCGGTCATTGATCAGCGGCGCGCTTTAGCTCCGCCGAGGTGGCTCAGACGCAGCTGCCAGCCCTTGCCGGTCGGCTTCCAGTTGGCGCGCAGGAATCCGACGTTGCCCTGCCCGACGCCGTAAACCAGAGTCTGCATCTCCTGGAGTTCGTCCACTCCCGGGTTCCCCGGTGCGTTCGGGTTGGCCGCCGAGAAGTCACCGTAGTAGCGAATCTTGAAGGTATACGACGGCTCGCGCAGGACCCGGCGGAATCGCAGGGAGCAGCGATACATACCGCCGCCCTCGGCGAACCTCGCGCTCTTGTCCTTGGTGAACCAGCGCAATCGACCGCTCGGTTGGAGCTGGGATCCGTCGCAGATCGCGCTCAGCACCGTGCCGAAGCGATTGGCGATCATGATCTCGAAGTTGACCTGGGTCGGGTCGAAGCTCATCTCCTCGGCATCGACGCGACCGTGGATGCTGAAGAAGTCATTCGGCTCGCCGAACTGAAGAAGAACGGGGTCGCGCTTGATCGGCAGGCAGCTGCCCGGCTGGCAGGTGCCGCTGCAGAACGGTGCCGCCGACTCGCCCGAGCAGGCCGGATCACCGCAGTCGACGAGCCCGTTGCCGTTATCGTCTACGCGGTTCGAACAGTCCTCGCCGGCATGCGCGCTCGGCGGCGAGGGCGGATCGCATAACTCGCCCGGATCGAGGACTCCGTTTCCGCACGGCGGACCGATCGTGCAATCCGGGTAACAGTTCGATGCGCCGCCGGCGATCGCCGGCGGGTCGCACTGTTCGCCAGTGCCGTTGTCGAGCACACCGTCACCACAGAAGGCGACCTTGCAGTCCGTACGGCAGGCCTCGGGATCGGTGTCGGAATTGCCCGTGCCGTCATCGCATTCTTCGCCGGAGTCGACGATGCCGTCGCCACAGAACGCGCACAGGCAGTTCGCCCGGCACTCGGTCGGGCACAGGCCGTCGGCGGGAGGATCGCACTCCTCACCGATCCCCACGACGCCGTCACCGCAGGACGCGAGAACACAATCGGTTCGGCATGCGTTCGGCTCGGTGTCCGAGTTGGCAGCGCCGTCATCGCACTGCTCGCCCGGGTCGACGATTCCGTCACCGCAGGCCCTGACGATCTCGATGTCGTCGATCGCGCCCGTGCCCTCGAAGACGAAGGTGATGCTGGAGGCCGGCTGGGGATCCTCGACCACAACGGTCTGCGCGGAGTTGTTGCCGATCTCATTGTAGAAGACCAGCTGCTCACCGCCCGCGGCGAGACCGATGACCACGCCGCTGGGAAACTCCTCCGCCTGCTCGATGTCGATCACGCGTACCGAGAGGAGCTTGTACGGCTCATCGAAGGTGAAGTGGATTCTTCCACCGCCCTCCTCGTCATCCGGATCGTCGACCAGGCCATCCGAATTGGAGTCGACGTCATCCTCAGCCACGATCAGCAGGTTGCCCTGCGGGCTGTTGTTGCCCGATCCGCTGCCGGGCGTTCGCAAGTCGTAATCACCGCCGGAACACGAGACCGGGCAATCGGAAAGGAAGAAGATCGCCTTGTCCGGGTGTCCCGGAAGTCCGCTGGTGTTCTGAACGTTCACCGACACACCCGGAGGCAGGTCAGCGTCGGTCAGCACATGACCGGCGGGGAAAGACTCGAAGTTCAAGATAACAGGCGCTTGAGCGTCGGCGGCCGGTACGGACCCGATCAGCATTCCGGCGACGGCGAGGCTAAGCGCGGGCAGGAGTCGTCTCATTTCAGTAGGCATCCTCGTCAACCGGGGTCGGGAAGCCCCGGTCGGCTTTCTGTGAAACTGGCGTTGCGGCTCCTCACAGTTGGATCATTGAAACCAACGGAGGTCTGCTCTTCTCTTCCAGCAAAGGCGCACATCTGAAGGTTGTCAATACAGTTCCTACACCGACAGACGCGTCATCGATGAGCGATTACAGCGGGTTGGATTCGCTCTCCCCCGTCCGCGTGTGACGCGGACGGGCCGGTCCACAAGTCGCCCCCCGAACGGGCGGGAGACGCTGTCGCTCATCGCTGACCTGCAGATTCGTTTCGGCTGTTCGGATCTACGAATGATGCAGGAACACACCCTTTCGGAGGTTCCTGTCCGGGGGGGAGTCGACATCGATCATGTTCGATTCGATGTTCTGGAGCGACTTCAAGCCGATCAAGCGTGGTCCTGAGTCCGCGAGCTCACGCGCTTGAAGCCCGCTCTGGTCAGCACAAGGGTGCGTGGTGCTGCCGCGGCGGATCAGTCGCTCTTCAGTGAAGCGACGACCTTCTCGACTTCACCCAGCAGCCCTGCAGCGCGCGGGTAGCCGGCGTATTGCGCCAGATGGATCACCATCTCCCGGCACTGTTCGGGAGTCAGCTCGCCGTTCTTGATCGCGCTGCGCACCTGGATGGCGAACGTGTCACGCTCGCCGAGCGCCGCAATCACCCCCATCGTCACCAGCCGTCGGTCACGAAGTGAGAGGGCCTCGCGCGTCCAGACTTCGCCGAACAGCTGCTCGAGCATGATGTCGAAGAACGGCATGTCGCCCTCGCCCGGCGCAGGGAGGTCCCCGCAATAGACCTCGTTGAACTTCGCCAGACCGCGTTTTCTGCGTTCACTGTCACTCACAGCAGTAACCCTCCTCGGCGGGGTTTCCCCAATTCGGCGGGGTTTCCCGATTCGCCAGGCTTACCTATTCGCCCGCTGGACCCGAGTCGAGTCGGCAGACGATTCGTATGCCGACTGCCCGGCGATCGACCGATCAGGCGTACGCGCGCGAGAAAAACCAGAACAGTCCGATGCCGGCCAGAGCAGCCGAACCGAAATCGGCGAGCAGCGCCGATGAGCGTCGCCCGACCAGGGTTCGCACCCCGAGGCCGGCTCCGGCTGCTGCCAGCACGACGGCGAGCTGACCGAGCTCGACACCGAGATTGAAGCCGAGCAGAGCCGCGAGGCGACGACCGGTGGGCAACCCGATCTCCTGGAGGACGCCGGCAAAACCGAAGCCGTGGACGAGGCCGAATACCAGCGTCAGCGCCGGACGAAAGCGCGCAGATTGCTCCCGTGTAGCGGCCAGCGTGAGGTAACAGCCGGCGAACAGCGCCAGGCCCAGAAGCATCGGTAACGGCGGCCCGAACATCATGAACGACCGAGAGATCGCGAGCGCGACGAGCCCCATCGCGGCGGTCGCACCGAAGCGCGCCGCACGGCCGCTGTCGCTCGAGAGGTTCTCGATCGCGACGAGCGCGATCGTGAAACCGATCATCGCCTCCACCATCGCTTCATTCGGTCGCACCGCACCGAGAACGCCGAGCGCGAGAGTGACGCTGTGCCCGAGCGTGAAGCCGGTCACCAACAGGACCACCTCACGCACGCTCCGGCAAAGAAGCAGCAACGCGAGCAGGAAAGCGAGATGGTCGAGCCCGGCGAGGATGTGCTCGACGCCGAGGCCCAGATAGTCGAACAATCCAGACACCGCCGATGCCGTCCATGCCGTTCTTGCCGTCCTTGGAGAATCCGTGCCGACTCCAGCGGAGACGCCGGACATTGCCGCCGACGTGTCGCCAGCGAGAGCGAACGCACGATTTTTTGCCGAGAGTACCCGCTCGAACGGACGCGCATCGCCACTGCGCACGCGGGCGATATGAACGTGTGAGGGCGCTGCCTCGAAGAAAGCGCCGACCACGACCTCGAGCTTTCCCGAACCCGGCGGACACCGGTAGTCGATCTCCACACGCACGTAGCCGCTGCGCGGGTCCAGCGTTCGCGGTGCGCCGGTTTCGTTGCAGTGAGCGCCTGCGCGGCTGACGCGTAGTTCGGACCGGAGGTGCGCGGCGAGTCGTTCAACATCGGCGCGACGGTCACCGGCCACACGCTCGAGCCTCGTGGCCTCGAAGGCGCTGACGGTGAACAGCACGCTGACGTCGGCGTCCGATACCGACCACGAGGAAAAGGAGCGGCTGCGGGTGTGAGCCTGCGCGACCGGCGCGACCGGCGCGAAAACAAGCCCGGCGAAGAGCGCGACAGCGAGCGCGAGTTTCAGCGCAGGCCGCGGCGCGAGACCGGGCGCGAGACTCGACATGAACGTCACCGCGGGGACGGCCCGGCGCGGCGGTTTCAGTCGTGAGGCCGGCCGCAGACTCATCGCGACCACACCGCGCGCTCACTGCGGAGCCAGTCGAGATAGTCACGGACAGCCAGGTCGACGGTTCGATCGTCAGCCTGGGCTTCAATCGCCGCGATCATCGCATCGATCATCACACGTCGAACGGCGCCGTCTTCGGCCTCGAGTCCGCTCTCGATCGCGGCCTGCACGAGCAGCTCCTCATCAATCAGCCGCGTGAGCACATGGTCACGTACGGCCTCGTCGAGTCGCGCGCGCCGATCTGAGTCGACCGCGACGAGGGCCCGCTCGAGTTCATCTCGGCCGATCACCGAATCGCCGACGAGAGCGACGACCTGACCGTTCTCGATCGCCGCCTGCGTGGAGTCCGCGAACCGCGCAGCGAGCAGACGCTCCGAGCCGGCCGCGCGGAGCCCTGCGACCGTTCCGCTCAACCCGGCGATGACCAGCAACGCGACCCGGATCCTCATCGAGACAGCGAGCTCAGCGTTCATCGCGTTCGCCGTCCTCCTGCTCGCGAGCCGACAGCGGCGCGACAACAACAGGGACCTCGCTGCGGCGGCGGTCGAGGTATTCGCGCAAGGCTCGCTCACCGCGTTCACGCCGGTACTGCGCGACCACCGCGGACTCGACCTCCTCGAATTCCGGCTCCGTGCGCTCGCGGTGTTCGAGAAGCTGAACAATAGAGGCGCTGCGGCCCGCGGCGATCGGCGCCGTCCACTCCCCGACTTCCAGTTCCATCACTGCGGCGACGGCCTCCGGCCCGAGATAACGCTGCGCAGCCTGCACGGGCAGAAGCGTCTCGGGGATCGCCACGATCTCGTCGTCGCCGAGATCGGAAGCGACCCGCTCAAAGCTCTCCCCGGCTGCGAGACGCCGCTGCGCCTCACGGGCTCGTGCTTGCGCATCGGGCCTGGCACCGGAAAACCGGATTCGGCGAACACGCAGGCGCGCGGGCGACACAAAGCGGTCTCGATTCGCGCCGAACCAGTCGCGCAGCTGCTCGGGAGTCGGCGGCCGGTCCGGCGCGGCAACCACCCGGTCGACCATGCTCGACGCGAGTGTCTTGCGAACCGCAGGGTCGGAGCGCAACAGGCCGAGCTCGCGGGCGCGCATCACCAGCAGCTCCTCGTCAACAAGGTAATCGGCCGCTCGTGCGCGCGACTGCGCGTCATCGGGGAGGCCGAGGCGCTCGAGCGCCATAACGACCTCGGCGGCACGGATCGCGCGGTCGCCGACAATCGCCACGGTCCCCGGGAGGGGCATCGGCGCGACGGCCTCGACCAGAGCGGAGAACGTCGTCAGCAGTCCGGCGAACGCTCCCGCGAGCAGCAAGGCCTGAACTCGGGCGGAACGGGAGCCGTCAGTCAGGGCGACGCTCCCGCTGGACGAGATGAAGATCCGCGCCCTCCATGCACTCGACCATCCGCACTCCCCACTGCACCGAGTCTCGTCGGTTCGAGCTCACGGTCACCGCGGATTCAACGTTCGCGGCGCAGCGGTCGCGCGCGGCGGCGACGTCGGCCTGTGAGGCGACGCTGCCATCGCCTCGCAGCCAGACCGTCTCGACCGCATCGGGCTTTGCAGCCGAGCAGCCGGCGGTCGACAGGCCGGCCGCCATCAGCGCGACCGCAGCCAGTCCCGTCGGCGTCGGGCGCAGCGCGGCGCGCCCGCCCATCTCACCGATTGCGCTGAGTGCGCTGAGTGCAGATCTCGTCATTCTCCCTCCACGTGCCCGTCGTGCGACGACCGCGACACCGACGTTGCGCGCTACCGATACCCTGCGCAATCGCGACGACGCAACCGCAAACAGCCCCGCCACCCCCGACCGGCAGCCGCCGCAGGAAAACCCGCGCCATGTCAGCCTCGCGCAGAACTGGAACAGGACTGGAGCAGGACTGGAGCAGGACTGGCGCTCCGGCCGCCCGGCGGCTAGGGTCGCCCGCGAGGAACCACTGCCGATGTCAGAACAGAACAAGAACCTGGTCAGGGCCTTCTGGAAGGATCTGTATTCGCGAGACTTCGATCGCGTTGCCTCGTACTTCGACGCCGACAGCCACTACGAGGACGTGCCGGCGCCGGATTCAGGCGCCGACGGGCCTGCCAACATCGTCAAACGACTCAAGATCGGACTGGAGCCGATCGAGAGATACGTTCATCACGAGCATCGCCTGATCGCGGAGGGAGATACCGTGATCACCGAGCACACCGAGGACTGGCACTGGCACACCGGCGAGAGCGTGTCTCTGCCGTTCGTCTCGATTCAGGTGATAGAG
This sequence comes from Candidatus Nitrosopumilus sp., assembly GCA_964225545.1. GTDB lineage: Bacteria > Desulfobacterota > Binatia > UBA1149 > SPBQ01 > SPBQ01. The sequence continues at coordinate 46,920 of CAXQPB010000196.1, forward strand.
AACGGGCGCATCAAGTTCTGGCGCGATTACTGGGACCTCTCGACGCTGATGAACGGCGCCCCGCAGTGGTGGCTGGAGCGACTTGCGGGCTACAGTCAGGCCGACTTCTCCGATTAACCCGGCGACCGCCGGCGAATTTTCGCCAACGCCGCGCCCCGCCTGCTCGAGTCGCGGCTGATCCCGGTGTGCTTACCCGGCTCAGTCCGCCGCTTTCTCCACCTCGCTGACGCTGAGCGCTTGCCGGACCTCGGCAGAGCTGTCCGCATACCCGACGGCGACGACCCGCAGTAAGTCGAGCGTGAGTATCGTCGCCGCTCCCGCCTCGGACGGGAACAGGCGTGTGGCCTCGCCGTCACGATCGAGCAGCATCGGATAGGGCCGCTTGCGCATGCGCGGCACCGCGATCAGGCGCGCGACCATTGCGGGCATCGCGCTGATGTCGGACACGTACAGGGCGTTCGCGCGCGTAAAAACCGCGCCATCGACCTCGCTCTCCGAGAGCGCCTCGCGGACAACGTCACCGGCGTCCATGTCACGCGTGAAGATCACGGTCTGAATCGAACTGTCGATCTCGTGGGTCTGCCCATGCTGATCCTCGAGGCGAATGATCTCGAGGGTATCGCCGATGCCGATCGGACCGCTGTCGGCGGCAGCCGCGAGCGAAGCTCCGACCGCGAGTGCCGCCAGCGCGATCGCTCCGCGAAATCGAAATGCCCGAACCCAACGAGCCTGGAGACCTGTATTCATATTCACGTCACCGCGTAGATCATCAGCGCTCCGAACGCGCCGGCGATCGCGCCCCACACGCGCTGAGAGAGATCCGAACCGGCGATCCTGCGCTTGGCAAGCGCCTCGATCCGCTGCACTCCAAGAACGGGAATGATCAGCCCGCCAAAGATCGTCAGGACCCCCAGTCCACGCGCGACGGCCGGCAATCGCGCATCCACCGCGACGATCAGCAGAGCCGCCCCCAGGGACAGGCGCAGAGCGGTGGCCACGGCGAGTCTGGCCGGGGTCACCCAGTAACCGACCGCCCTTCTCATGAAATCCGGGTTGACGATCGCGAAGGCACTGAATGAAATGATCACGATGCCGAAGAGCACAACGAAGAGCGCAGAGCCGTGTGCCATCGAGCCGCTCCCTCAGCGCTCCGCGTTGCCTGCCCGCGCCAGCTCTGAACGCATTCGCGCGATCGTCTCCCCGTAATCCTTTGACCCGAAGATCGCGGAGCCGGAAACAAAGGTATCCGCGCCGGCTTCGGCGATCTCGCGGATGTTGCCGCAGTCGACTCCGCCGTCGATCTCGAGGCGGATATCGAGACCGCTGGCGTCGATGATCTCACGGGCCTTTCTGAGCTTGGGCAGCGCGCTCGGGAGAAACTTCTGCCCCCCGAAACCCGGGTTGACCGACATCAGGAGAACCATGTCGATCTTGTCCAGCACGTGCTCGAGGTAGTCGAGCGGCGTCGCGGGGTTGAAGACGAGTCCGGACTTGCACGAGCAGTCCCGTACGAGCTGGAGCGACCGGTCGATATGTTCGGAGGCTTCGGGGTGGAACGTGATGTAGGTCGCTCCCGCATCCGCGAAGTCCGGGATGATGCGATCGACCGGCTTCACCATGAGGTGAACATCGATATCCGCCGAGATCCCGTGCTTGCGAAGGGCCTTGACGACCAGAGGACCGGCCGTGAGATTGGGCACGTAGTGGTTGTCCATCACGTCGAAGTGAACAATGTCCGCGCCGGCGGCCAGCACGGCCTCGACCTCTTCACCCAGGCGGGCGAAGTCGGCGGCGAGCACGGAAGGAGCGATCTTGTAGTCGGGCATCGGGAATCGATTCCTAGTCGATTCGATCAAACGTGTCGACCGACTTCGGCTCGGCCTGTCCGGTCACTGCGGAAGACCGCGCCACCGGTCACGGCCTGATCAGCTGCGTATGCGTCGATAACGACGGATGAGCGCGTTGGTCGAGGAATCGTGCGTGAGACCGGTGTCGTCCGCAGCCGGGTCGAGCTCGCCGGCGATGCGCCCCGCGAGCACCTTGCCGAGCTCGACGCCCCACTGATCGAACGAGTTGAGGTTCCAAACAGCGCCCTGAACGAACACCTTGTGCTCGTAAAGCGCGATCAGGCTGCCGAGGACCGCCGGTGTCAGACGTTCGGCGAAGATCACATTCGAGGGGCGCGAACCGGGGAAGGTCCGGTGCGCAATCAGACGGTCGCGGACTCCATCCGCGCGCACCTCGTCGGCCGTCTTCCCGAACGCGAGAGCCTCGGACTGCGCGATGAGGTTCGCGGTCAGCAGATCGTGGTGGTTGCCCGTCTCGTTGAGGCTCCTTGCGAAACCGATCAGATCGCAGGGGACCCTCTGCGTGCCCTGGTGCAGAAGCTGGAAGAACGCGTGCTGACCATTGGTGCCCGGTTGTCCCCAGACAACCGGGCCGGTCGCGTAGCCCGTCTTTGCCCCATCGAGCGTGGCCGACTTGCCGTTGCTCTCCATGTCGAGCTGCTGCAGGTAGGCGGGCAGCAACGAGAGGTAGTCGTCGTACGGCAGCACCGCGTGCGTGGCATCGCCGAGGAAGCTGCCGTACCAGACGCCGAGCAATCCGAGGATCATCGGCAGGTTGCGTTCAACCGGAGCGGTTCGGAAGTGCTCGTCCATGGCGTGGAAGCCGGCGAGCAGCTCGGCGAACTGTTCCGGGCCGATCGCGATCATCAGCGACAGGCCGATCGCCGAGCACAACGAGTAACGCCCCCCGACCCACTCCCAGAACCCGAACATGTTCGCCGGGTCGATCCCGAACTCTTCGACCGCGGCCGCGTTGGTGGACACCGCCGCAAAGTGGCGCGCAACCGCAGCCTCCTCGCCCAGGCTGTCCACGCACCAGCGGCGTGCGGTGCGCGCATTGGTCAACGTCTCCAGCGTCGTGAACGTCTTCGAACAGACGACGAACAGAGTCTCCGCAGGGTCGAGGTCGCGGGTCTTTTCGGCGAAATCGGTAGCGTCGATGTTGGATACGAAGCGGACCGTCAGGTCGCGGCTGGCGTAGTGGGCGAGCGCTCGCGTCGCCATCAACGGGCCAAGATCCGAACCGCCGATGCCGATGTTGACGATATTGCGGATCGGACGCCCGGTGTGGCCTTTCCAGGATCCATCCCGGACACGGGTCGCGAATGCGGCCATCGAGTCGAGAACCGCGTGGATCTCACCGACAATATCACGGCCGTCGACCTCCAGTCGCGCATCGCGGGGTGCGCGAAGTGCGACATGAAAAACCGCCCGATCCTCCGTCGTATTGATGCGCTCGCCCGCGAACATTCGATCGCGCCGCTCGCTCACTCCTGCAGCGACGGCGAGCCGTCCGAGCAGGGTAAGCGTCTCGTCGGTGACCAGATTCTTCGAGTAATCGATGAAGAGCCCCGCCGCCTCATGGCTCATCCTTTCGGCACGATCCGGATCGTCGCGAAACAGCTCACGCAGATCGAATGGAGCGGCCTGCTCGGCGTGGCGCTGCAAGTCGCTCCACTCGGTTGCACACGGCTCGGGTGCATCGATCCCGAAACCCGGGGTTTTGTCTTTTCCGCTCACGACTGGCGCGGAGTCTAGCCACCCGGACCGGCGAGCGCGAAGCGGTTCCGCACCGCGCCGGGCCGCCGGTCCGTGATTGCGTCACATCCCGCGTTCGCCCATCCTCCGGTCATCCGGCGAGCCGTGATCCTCGCGCACGTGGCCGCCGAATCGCTGACCGAGGAGTAGCGCTGTGGAAAGTCCGAAGGAAAGAGCCGGCCGCGCCGCCGCCGACCATGTCGAAGACGGGATGCGCGTGGGGCTGGGGACCGGCTCGACCGTCAACCACACGATTCACGCTCTCGGTGAGCGAGCACTCGACATTGTCTGTGCGGCGACCTCCGAGAGAACCCATGAGCTCGCCAGCCGCCTCGGCCTGCGCGTGGTCACTCCTGATCAGATCGAGCGGCTCGACATCGCGATCGACGGAGCCGATGAGATCGACCCCGGCCTGAACCTGATCAAGGGCGGCGGCGGCGCGCATACGCGTGAGAAGATCATCGCGGAGATGGCCGAGCGGTTCATCGTCGTCGCCGATGAGTCCAAGCTCGTGTCGCGGCTCGGCGCTTTCAAAGTTCCGCTCGAGGCCCTGCCCTTCGCGCCCGCGGTGGTGGCAACGCGCGTGCGCGAGCTCGGCGCGACGGATGTGAGGCAGCGGGATTCGATGAGCGACAACGGGAACGCGCTCCTCGATGCGGACTTCGGGCTGATTGAGGACCCTGCGGTGCTCGCGAGCGCGCTCGACGCCATTCCGGGGCTCGTCGAACACGGCCTCTTCCTCGGCTCGACAGTGGAGCGCGCCGTGATCGGTTCCGAAGAGGGAATTCGCGAGCTCAAGCACTCCGGCTGACCGCGGCCGGGCACTGCAACTGCACTGAGGCGGTTTCCGCGAGGACCGCGCACGGGTCCACGGGACAGCCGGCCGCGGACTTTCGGGTGGATTTTCAGACGGACTTTCAGGCTGTATCGGCCGCCGACTCCGAGTTGCCGCAACAGGCAGGTCCGTGAATCGCGCGACACAGAGCGACCGCGAGGACCGCTCCGACAACCGGCGCTGACAGATAGATCCACAGCCCGGCCAGTTCACCGGTTGCAAGCGCGGGCCCGAGTGATCGGGCTGGATTCATCGATGCCCCGGAGACCGGACCGGCAAAGAGCGCGCAGAGCGCGACCGTGGCCCCGATAGCCAGCCCCGCGGTAATCCCCTTCTCCCTCGCACCCGTAGAGACCGCGAGGATCACGAACATCAACAGAGCGGTGATGAGAATCTCCAGAATGAAAGACTGTGGCAGCGCACCCGAGGGAGAGGTCGCGCCCAGCGTCGTCGCTGCCGGAAACAGCATGCGGAGCGAAACGCTTGCCGCGATGGCTCCTGTACACTGCGATACCAGGTACGGCGGCGCTTCACGCAGCGGCAGCCGGCCGGCGGCGACGAAGCCGAGGGTGACCGCGGGGTTGAAGTGGGCACCCGAGACTTCCCCGAGCGCGTAGATCATGACCATCACGATCATGCCGAATGTCAGTGCGATGCCGACGTGAGTCACGGCTCCGGCCGTCACTGCGTCGATCACGATCGCGCCGGTGCCCGCAAAAACGAGGAAGAAGGTGCCTGCGGCTTCTGCAAAGTATCGATTCATTTTTACTGCTTGATCGCTGAACGCCCGCGTACCGACCAGGGGGCCGTTCCCGGAGCCCGCGACCGACACTCCCTCTCCCTAGACGAGAACGGCCGTCATGAGTACCGAAGCCCGCGAACCTGCCCCGCGCGCGATGAACCCGCGAAGCGCGTACACAGGAACGCCGCTCGGAACTCCGCATAGAGACAGCGATTTTGCTTTATCGCAGACGCCGGTGTGAGATGCTTGGCTGCGCAGCGAATTGGAGGCCTCTCAGTTGTCAGCCACACCCCGCAACATATACCAGAAGATCTGGGACTCTCACCTGGTCCATCAGGAACCCGGCCACGACGCCATCCTGTATATCGACCGGCATTTTGTCCATGAAGTCACGTCTCCTCAGGCGTTCGAGGGCCTGCGGCTTGCCGGCCGCCGGGTTCGCCGTCCCGACCTGACGTTCGCGACGATGGATCACAACATTCCCACGACGGACCGGTCGCGGCCGATCGAGGACCCGCTCTCGCGCCTGCAGGTCGAGACGCTGGGGGCCAACTGCAAGGAGTTCGGCGTCACCTGTTTCGACATGCACGACGCGCGCAACGGGATCGTCCACATCATCGGGCCCGAGCTCGGCATCACGCACCCCGGGCAGACCATCGTCTGCGGCGATTCGCACACCGCCACACACGGAGCCTTCGGGGCGCTGGCCTTCGGAATCGGGACCAGTGAGGTCGAGCACGTGCTGGCCACCCAGACGCTTCTGCAGCGGAAATCGAAGACCATGGAGGTCCGAGTCGAGGGCGAACTTCCAGTCGGTGTGACGGCCAAGGACATCATCCTCGCGGTCATCGGCAGGATCGGCACGGCCGGCGGCACCGGGTACGTGATCGAATACACGGGCAGCACGATCAGGGCGCTGTCGATGGAAGGCCGCATGACGGTCTGCAACATGACCATCGAGGCAGGAGCACGAGCCGGGCTCGTCTCGCCCGACACGACGACGTTCGAATATCTCGAGGGCCGTGACTACGTGCCGTCCGAACGTCCGTGGGCAGAGGTGACCCGCGAGTGGGCCGGCTGGGCGTCTGACCCCGGCTGCAGCTATGACACGCTGATCGAGCTCGACAGCACGGCCATCGAACCGCAGGTCACGTGGGGAACATCGCCCGGAATGGTGACCACGATCGGCGGCCGCACGCCGGTGCTCTCCGAAATCGATACACCGAACGACCGCCTCGCTGCGCAGCGCGCGCTCGAGTACATGGGTCTGGCAGAAGGCGAAGCGATGTCGGACGTGGCGGTGAACCGGATCTTCATCGGGTCCTGCACCAACGGTCGCCTCGAGGACCTGCGTGACGCCGCCAGGGTCGCACGCGGTTACAAGGTCGCCGATGGCATCGATGAGGCCATCGTCGTGCCCGGGTCACAGCGGGTCAAGGCAAAGGCCGAGGAAGAAGGCCTCGATCGCGTGTTCACGGAGGCCGGCTTCGAGTGGCGAGAGTCCGGCTGCTCGATGTGTCTGGCGATGAACGCCGACCAGCTCCGGCCCGGCGATCGCTGCGCGGCCACATCGAACCGCAACTTTGAAGGACGGCAGGGCAAGGGCGGCCGAACCCACCTGGTGAGCCCGGCGATGGCCGTGGCGGCGGCGATCCGCGGACGGTTCACCGACGTTCGCGACTGGCAGTTCCGCTAGGCCGACCAGCGAGGAGACAATGGACAAGCTACAGAACCACAGAGGCGTCGTTGCTCCGCTCGAGGCGCTCAACGTCGACACCGACCAGATCATCCCGAAGCAGTTCCTCAAGCGGATCGAGCGAACCGGATACGGCGATGTCCTTTTCTTCGACTGGCGTTATCTGGAAGACGGCAAGACCCCGAACCCGCAATTCGAGATGAACGGCTCTCGCTACCACGGCGCGAGCGTACTGATCACCAAGGACAACTTCGGCTGTGGATCTTCGCGCGAACACGCCCCGTGGGCGTTGCGCGACTACGGATTCCGGGTGATCCTGGCGCCGTCGTTCGCCGACATCTTCCATAACAACTGCTTCAACAACGGCCTGCTGCCAATCGTACTGCCCGACCAGACCATCGAAGAGCTGTTCGTCCAGACCAGGGCTCACGAGGGCTTCGAGCTGGCCGTGAGTCTACCCGATCAGACGATCACGACCCCTGACAGCCGGGCGATTCGATTCGAGATCGACCCGTTCCTGCGCGAGCGTCTCCTGAACGGCTGGGACCATATCGACCTCACGCTCCGGAACGAGGAGCACATCACCGCCTACGAAAAGTCCCATCGCATCGATTGAGCGGGACGCGGTGACGAACAACGGGGGCGGCCGCAGGCGCCGTTCGGCGGCGGGCGGTCGGCACCCGAAGCGCTGCAGCCGGTCGGCAGCAGACCCGCGGTGAAACTACCAAAAAAAACGGCGGACCCCGGAAAACCGGAGCCCGCCGTTCGGCTCGCCGCTGGGGAGGGTTCAGATCAACAGGGGCTCCTGATCAAGCGGCGGCCTCGTCCATGAACGCGCTCTGTCGTCGTTCTTTTTCGATTTCCAGAACATTGAGCTCCTCGAGACGCTTCGGCGCGTCGAGCGGCATGATGCTCGGCCTGACACGGGCTCGTCGGACGCGAGCCGATCGCGGCCCCTGGCGTCTCAGCCCCTCGCGGATGTAATCAATATCGAGCCCGAGGACATCGCAGATGTTCTCGAACGAGTACGGCCACTCACGCTCATGGGACTCGACCCACCGGCGCGCGTCCTCGAACTCGTGCTGGCCGCGGGCGTCGCGAGCCAGGGCATACCGCTGGTAGCACTGAACCGCGTCTTCCAGAACGGCGAGCATCAGGCGACGCTCGCTGTCGATGCCGGGCCGCTTGGAAAACTCGGCGAAAAATTGATCCGGCAAAATCAGGGCCGGGGCCAGTACGTCGGATTTCTGAGTAGCCATCATCTCTCGTTTCCTTTCGCGGGGTCGGCGCTCGCCTCGCGTTCAAATCTTCACTGCGCCTGTATAGAGGTCAGACTGTTAGCGGCCGGAATTATTCACGTTGCAGCGGGTCAGATCGCGGCTTTATTTCAAACGAAACAGGCACGGACAGCCGGCCGGCCTGGGCAGCCCCGTGAGGGGGCGGGTCGTCGGGGCTGTGCGCAACCGTCTCGGCCGAGAAGAAATGCCGTTTACGTCCGCCCCCTGCCCGGTCTACGCTGGTCCAGAACCGGGGAAAATCCGCCTCTGAGGAGTGTTCCGATGCAGACTCCGGACAACAAATCACCGAATTCACGCCTCGCCCTGCGCCAAGGAATTGATCGCACGCGCCAACGCGAAATCGCCGCCAACCAGCTGCGGATGGCAGGTCTGTCAGAGGTCGCCGATGCGCTCGGGACCCCGCCGACGGTGACCTCGATCGTGGCCGGACGCTCCGCACGGATTGACCGAACCGACCGTTGATCGCCGTTATCCGGCTTTGTCCGTACATACGTTGACACCCGAATCCGGGTCGGGCTAATAGCTTGAGTCAGGCGCGGTCTGCCCGCCGCACCACAGCTCATGCCAACGAGCCGGACCGCCCAGCCGAACACCTACCCTCTTCGTACAGTCTCGCAACTGACCGGGCTGTCGCCCGATCTCATCCGCGCGTGGGAGAAGCGCTACGGGGTTGTCTCACCCGAGCGCGGCGCGCGCGGCGCACGACTCTACACGACGGATGACATCGCGCACCTGAGGCTGCTGGCGCGGGCGGTCAAAAGCGGCCGCGCGATCGGCGACGTCGCTGCCCTTACCCGCGAGGAGCTCCGCGAGCTCGTCGCAGCCGAGCCGCCGCCCGGAGCCGAAGACCCGCCGGTCGCCGTATCGGGTCCGGCGGCAGAGGGCGCCGTCTCACGGGCGCTCGCCGCGGTCGAGCAGTTCGACCTCGCGCGGCTGAATTCCGAGCTCGGTTCGACGCTGGCTGCACTCGGGGCCGAGTCGTTCGTGCGCGATGTCTGTGCAGTTCTTCTGCACGAGGTCGGCGAACGCTGGGAGAGGGGGAAACTCTCCATCGCCCAGGAACACATGCTGACCTCGGCGCTACGCACGATGCTCCACGCGATGATCCAGTGGAATCGGCGGACACGGGTGGGGCATGTCCTGCTGACAACCCCGCCCGGAGAGACCCACGAGGCCGGCATCCTCATGACCGCTCTCCTGCTCTCGGAGGCCGGCGTGGCTGTCACCTACCTTGGCTGTGACGTGCCAGCCGGCGAGATCGTCAACGCGGCGGTTCGCTGTGAGGATGTCGGGGTGGTCGGGCTGGGCCTGACCGGCGACGCCAACCAGCAGGCCGCGATCGAATGTGTTCGGGAGCTCGACCGTGACCTCCCCGGCGGCATGGAGATCTGGCTCGGCGGCCGCGCGGCCCGGGCAATCGCCGACAAACTCGATTCCGTCCGAATCTATGTGATCGACGGCGCCCGCGCCCTCGAAACCCGGATCGCCGAGCTCGGCGGCGGCTGAGCCCGGCTGCATTGTTTTTTTTCGGTTAATCGGTGCACAACTGTCAGCTTTTGCTTGTACATAACTTGACGGCCCCGACCCCCTTCCATAAGCTCCAACGCATCAGGTACGGGCGTCGTTTTCGCACTCCGACGACCGCCTCCTGATCCTAGCCACCAGCGGAATACCCGAAGGTTCCCGGCCCGCTAACCCCCGGGTCGGGAACCTTCTCGGTGACCCCACCCAGGACCGGCACCAATCACTGATACGAGGTATTAGCGACGCTCCCGCATCGCTTTGCCATTACGCGCTGCATCGAGTGTTTTAGGCCGAATCGAGGACGCCGTCTTCGACCACCAACACCCAGGGGCTCAACCGTGTCTCAGATCACTGCATTCCTGAGTTCGTCCATCGGACGCAAGGCCGTAATGGCTTTGACCGGCCTGCTGCTCGTCGGATTCCTGATCACCCACATGGCAGCGAATCTGCTGATCCTGTTCGACGGCGACGCGTACAACGATTACAGCCACGCGCTGATTTCCAACCCGCTGATCTATGCCGCCGAGCTTGGCCTGCTGCTCATCTTCGCCGGGCACTTCATCAACGGCATTGCGGTGCAGATGCGGAACCGGTCGGCAAGACCGGTCGCTTACGGCAACAAGCAGCGCGCAGGGGGCGCCAGCCGCAAGTCGATCGCGTCGACGACGATGATCTTCTCGGGAATCGTCGCGCTGGTTTTCGTACCGCTCCACATCTGGGGCTTCAAATTCGGCCCCGAGTACGAGTCTCTCGTCGAGCCCGGCGTGCGCGACCTGCACCGGCTGGTCATCGAAGAATTCAATCGGACGGGCATCGTCGTCTGGTACGAGGTCGCGCTCCTCGTTCTCGGCTTCCACGCCTGGCACGGTGTCGGCAGCGCTTTTGACTCCCTCGGCGTCAGTCATCGTGTCTGGCTCCGCAACGCTTGCCGGGGACTGGCCGCGGCCATCTTCGCGGGCTTCATGATCATACCGGTCGCAATCTATTTCGGAGGCGTGTCGTGACTCTGGACGGGCGGGTTCCCGGCGGACCCATTGAAAGCAAATGGTCTCGCCACAAAGGCGAGATGAGTCTCGTCAATCCTTCGAACCGTCGTAAGTACGACGTGATCGTGGTCGGCACCGGGCTGGCCGGCGCATCGGCGGCGGCGACGCTCGGCGAGCAGGGTTACAACGTCAAGGCGTTCACCATCCTCGACAGCCCGCGTCGCTCCCACAGCATCGCCGCGCAAGGCGGGATCAACGCCGCGAAGAACTACAAAAACGACGGAGACTCGGTCTACCGGCTGTTCTTCGACACCATCAAGGGCGGTGACTACCGCGCTCGTGAGGGCAATGTTCATCGTCTCGCCGAGGTGAGCGTCAACATCATCGACCAGTGCGTCGCGCAGGGCGTACCGTTCGCGCGCGAGTACGGTGGCTACCTCGACACGCGCTCATTCGGCGGAGCCCAGGTTCAACGGACCTTTTACGCCAGAGGTCAGACCGGCCAGCAGCTGCTGATCGGCGCTTACCAGTCGCTGATGCGGCAGGTCGGTGCCGGGCAGGTCAGCCTGTTCACGCGCCGCGAGATGCTCGACCTCGTCGTCGTGGACGGACATGCACGCGGCATCATTGTACGCAATCTCGTCACCGGCGAGTTGGAGAGACACTCAGCGCATGCGGTCCTGCTGTGCACGGGCGGTTACGGAAACGTCTACTACCTCTCGACCAACGCGGGAAACAGCAACGTCACCGCTGCGTGGCGCTGCGCTCGTCGCGGTGCATACTTCGCCAACCCGAGCTTCGCGCAGGTACACCCGACCTGCATTCCGGAGACCGGCGACTACCAGGCCAAGCTCACGCTGATGAGCGAGAGCCTGCGTAACGACGGGCGCGTCTGGGTGCCGAAGCAGGCCGGCGACAATCGCCCGCCGGAGTCGATCCCCGAGGACGATCGCGATTACTACCTCGAGCGACGCTATCCGGCTTTCGGCAATCTCGTGCCGCGGGACGTAGCCTCGCGAAACGCAAAGTCCGTCTGCGACGAGGGGCGGGGTGTAGGATCAACGGGTCGCGCCGTCTACCTCGATTTCCGCGACGCGATCCAGCGTATGGGCCGGGACACAGTCGCGGAAAAATACGGAAACCTGTTCGATATGTACCACCACATCTCGAACGAGAATCCCTACGAGATGCCGATGCGCATCTACCCTGCGGTTCACTACACGATGGGCGGGCTGTGGGTCGACTACAACCTGATGACCAATATCCCCGGCCTGTTCGCGCTCGGAGAGGCCAACTTCTCCGATCACGGCGCCAACCGACTTGGGGCGAGCGCGCTGATGCAGGGCCTCGCAGACGGATACTTCGTCATCCCGTCTACGCTGCCGAACTACCTGGCCAACAGTGCCCTCCCCGAGGTCTCCACCGAGGACGAGGCTTTCGCGTCGGCCCAGGCTGCAACCTCGCAACGGATCGATCAGCTCCTGGCGGTCGACGGCAAGCAGACCGTAACCGAGTTCCACCGCAGGCTGGGTCGAATCATCTGGGACAACGTCGGAATGGCGCGCAACCGCGACGGGCTGGAGAAGTCACTCGCCGATGTCCGCGCTCTGCGCGAGGAGTTCCATCAGGACGTCAAGGTCGTCGGCTCGCGAGACAGCCTGAGCAAGCAACTCGAGTTTGCCGGCCGCGTCGCGGACTTCATGGAGTTCGGTGAGGTCATGGTGCGTGACGCACTCGACCGCGAAGAGTCCTGCGGCTGTCACTTCCGGGAGGAGTACCAGACCGAGGATGGCGAGTGCCTGCGAAATGACAAGGACTACTCCTACGTCGCGGCCTGGGAGTTCACCAGTCCCGGTAAAGATCCGATTCTTCACAAAGAGCCGCTGCAATTCGACTTCGCCGAGGTCAAACAGCGCAGCTACAAGTAGCGCGTTGGCGAGCGACTATTGAGGTTAGTGTGAGATGAGCGATACCGTCAGTGTCACCCTGCGAGTTTGGCGTCAGGCCGGTCCGGATGCGCCCGGCAAGTTCGTGGACTATGCGGCCAAAGACATTCCGCGCGACGCGTCCTTTCTGGAGTGCCTTGATCTTGTGAACCAGGATCTGGTGCGAAAGGGAGAAGACCCGATCGCCTTCGATTACGACTGCCGAGAGGGGATCTGTGGTTCCTGCGGCTGCGTGGTCGGCGGCGTCCCGCACGGCCCGCTTCCTGCGGCCACGACGTGCCAGCTCTTCATGCGAAGCTTCGAGGAAGGCGCGCTGGTCACGGTCGAGCCGTGGCGGGCAGGAGCCTTCCCCATCATCAAGGACCTGGTCGTCAACCGCAGCGCATTCGACCGCGTAATATCGGCGGGCGGCTATATTTCGGTCAGCACCGGCAGCGCACCGGAAGCCAACGAGACTCCGGTTCCGAAGGGTGACGCGGACTCCGCGTTCGAGGCCGCCGCATGCATTGGATGCGGTGCCTGCGTAGCGGCTTGCAAGAACGCCTCGGCGTCTCTTTTCGTCGGCGCCAAGATCGAGCATCTGACCCGCCTTCCGCAGGGAGACCCCGAGCGCGCCAGGCGCGTGAGCGCGATGGTCAATCAGATGGAAGCCGAAGGTTTCGGTGCTTGCTCGAATGAAGCCGAATGCGAGGCCGTGTGCCCGAAAGAGATCTCGACCCGGGTTATCCAGCGCCTCAACCGCGAGTATCTGAGCGCGACGCTGAAGGGCGTCTGAGTTCGTTCTCGACCGATCAGTCGCGCGGGAACGTCGATTTCAGAGTCGACGACGTCGACGACGACGTGGACGATGTCGTCGGGTTCCATGCGCTTGAAACGGTCGTGGACGTAACCGAATCGATCATCCGGTTCTCCCGGGCCCGATCCGCGCCGGGCTGGAGCCGGGCTGCCGACCCCACCGGCGCGAACACCGCAACAGCCTGAGAGAACCCTCGCGGGTCATCGTGGGTCCAGGCCAGCCTGGGGGATCCCGGGGTCGCAACCGTCATCGTCGACGCGGCGGTAGAGGCGTTGCCGCAATCTCCCTGCCAACGGATTGTCTGACGCAGTACGAGCGGCAGGAACGATCCGTTCTTGTTCTGGCTGATCACATCGACGACCCAGGCCCCCGGCGACTCGGTCGTGACTTCGGTAATCACCGGATCCAGGTCCGAATCCATTCCGCGTGCCAGCACATACGCGGGCGACCGCTGGGCCACGTTGTACAGGACGAACGCCCCTCCCTGCCGTGCACGCATTCCGTTTCCGATCGCGCCGGCCATCGAGACAAGGACGTCGCCGGTGCCGCTTGGTGGATCGACCAGGTAAAACAGTCCGTTGCACACACGGGAACCACTGAACGCGCTGAACGCCGACGCCGCATGCGCGAGCGTGCGACCTCGATAACTGACCACGACGCCCGGGGCGGCGAAGTCGCAATCCGCATCATCATCCCGTCCTGCCAGGGTGACCACGAGTACCCGGTTCGGCTGATTCCCCACAGAAACCGACCCGATCCGCAGACCGCTGCCGGTGGCTCCTTCGCAGCTGTCGGTAATCGACGTCGGATCGATCTCGATATCCGTATCAAAGCAGCTCGGCGTTCCAGAGCAGACGCCGGAGTTACAACGGTCCTGCGTCGTACACGGGTCCCCGTCGTCGCAGGGGGCCGAATTGTTGACATGGACACAGTCGAATGTCGGGTCGCAAACACCGGACGTACAGACATCTCCGTCATCACACGCAGCGTGATTGATGAGGTGAACGACATCGTCCGCAACCTCGTCACACAGATCCAGCGTGCAGGGAACGCCGTCATCGACGTCGACACTCACGCCCGATACGCAGCCGGAGGCGATGTCGCAGATCTCCTGACCATCACAGAAACTTCCGTTCGAACACGCGACATCCGAGGGGGTGCTCACGCACTCGCCCGCCATGCAGCGGTCCACAGTACAGGCAATCGCGTCATCGCATTCCGCATCCAGCAGACAGCCGACCATGGTTGTCGTCGTCGAGCGAGGCGGTAGAGCGGCCAGCGCCTCAGCATCCGTCGGGAGGCGGTTCGCATCGGGGCTGAGCATCAGAAGCTCGACGCGCGGCGCGTCGGGTACGACCTCGCGTTTGGCGATCATCAGCGTATGGCTGCCGGCTGAGAGGTTTCCGAGCGCCAGCGCCCGGCCACCGCTGCCGTCCCAGTGCCACGACTGCAATTTGCTGCTGTCATTGCCGAGTACGATCGGAGAACCACCATCGACCCGGACATAGAAAGAGTTGGCCGAATTACCGCCGGGGACGCCGGGGTAATACAGCCGTGCCCACAGGTACCAGTCGCCGGAACTCGGAAGCACGATCGGGTACGTCACGGAGTCGGCGCCGGTCGCGTTGAAGTCGTTGGTGTCCGATGCGGAGTAGACCAGACGCGGCAGCAGGCTGTCGAGGACGGGGTCTGCATCACTGCCGTCTGCATAGGTACGGTTGTGCGTCATCGCGCCCGTGAACACGGCGCCGGGATCCCCGGCAGCATCGACCCAGACGACGGGGCGAGCCGTTTCACAGGTCCCTGTCACCACGTCGCAGCTGCTGCCCTCGCCGCACGCATCCTGACCGACACAGCGGCCTGCCGAACAGGTGTCACCGGCCGTGCAGGCCAGACCGTCATCGCACGGCGCGGTGTTGTAGCTGTGCGTGCAGCCGAGTCCGGCGTCACAGACATCGGACGTGCACGGACTGCCGTCGGAGCAAGCCCGGTCGTCCGCAAGGTGCTCAACGCGGTCGAGCTCTTCATTGCAGGCATCGCTCGTGCAGGCCACGCCGTCATCAACCTGCGGCGGGACCCCGGCTCGGCATGTGCCGTCGGCAAGGCAGACCTCCGGCCCGTTGCAGAAGACCGCGTCATCGCAGTCCAGGTTTGTCAGGCACCCCGGCGCAGGCGGCTCGGGTTGCTCGGTGAACAGTGCCGCGACTGCATCAGCATCGGTCGGCACCGCGGTCGGATCGGGCGTCAGAACGATCGCCTCAATCCGCGGTGAGATCGGCGAGACTTCTCGTTTCTCGAGCCGCAGGCTGTGCTCCCCTCGGTTGAGGAAGCCGAGCGAGAGGGCCTTGACTGCACCGACCTCGACGCTGCCATCGCCGTCCCAGTGCCACTGCCTGTACCGTTCCTTGTTGTTGCCGACTTTCAGATAGGCCCCGTTGTCGATGCGTACGAGGAACGAGTTCGCATCGTTGCTCCCCGGTCGACCCGGGTAGTACAGCCGAGCCCAGAGGTACCAGTTCCCCGATTCCGGAATCGCGACGTTGTAAAGAGCATGGTCCGCTGTGCCGCCCGAGAATGTCCCCGTCCCGGTATCCGCGAATACAAGCGCATCGCCAAGGGAGTCGGCGACGGGGTCGTCGTCGCTTCCGCCGGCATACTGCGACGACGACTTCATCGCCCCGTTGTATACGGCCGAGGGTGCAGACGCCGTGGCGATCCAGACGCGTCGGTCCGCGCTCTCGCATACCCCACTTTGAGCACTGCACACCTCGTCTGCAGAACACGATGTCACCCCATGACACGTACCGTTCGCGCACTCGTCACTGACCGTGCACGCCAGGCCGTCGTCGCAGGGCGCGGTGTTGAAGTTGTGGACGCACCCCAGCGGCACCAGACACACATCATTCGTGCAGACATCGTTGTCGGAACAGAACTCGTTATCGATTATGTGGTCGACACGATCGAGCTCTTCGTTGCAGCGGTCGACGGTGCAGTCGACCCCGTCATCAATGACCGGGGCCACCCCGGCTGCGCATATGCCGGCGGCAAGACACCGCTCGGCGCCGTTGCAGAACAGTCGATCGGAGCAGTCGGCGTCTATGAAACAATCCGGCTCCAGCGTCGTCGTCGTACTGGTCGGGATCGGCGTCGTTACGGTCGTCGTGTCGATCGGCGGCAGCAGCGTTGTCGTGGTCGGCGCGAACAGCGCCAGCACCGCGTCGCCGTCACTCGGCAAAGACGCATCGAGAGTCAGCAGGAGCACGTCAAGACGCGGGGGAACGGGAATCACCTCTCGCTTTTCGATGCGCAGACGGTGCATGCCGGCTGGGAGATTTCCCAGACTCAGCGCGACCGGGGCGCCGGACTCGACTCCGCCATCGCCGTCCCAGTGCCACCGCGATTGCAGATCACGGTTGTTACCGACTTTGAGCAGCGGCCCGTTATCCACGCGTGCCCAGAACGAGTTGGCTCCGTTCGATCCGGGGTCGGCCGGGTAGTAGAGCCGCGCCCAAAGGTACCAGTTGCCGGCAACCGGAAGCTCGAAGTCATAGCTGACAGCGTCTCCGGAGCAGCCCGAGAACGAGTTGGTGGAAGACGCCGCGAACACGGTTGTACCGATCAAAGAGTCGGCCGCCGCGTCTGCATCGTCCCCGACGCTGTACCCTGCCCCTGCCTGCATCTGGCCTTCGAATACCGCCGTCGCGTCTGTCGCTGCGGCGATCCAGACTCGAGTGTCATTCGCCACGCACTGCCCGATCTGTCGGTTGCAGCTGCCTGCGGAGCCGCAAGCGTCGGTTCCGCGGCAGACTCCGGCCGCACACCGATCGCCGGAAGTGCATGAGATGCCGTCGTCGCACGTCTCCTCGGTGGGAGACTGAACGCAACCCGATGCCGCTTCACAGGTTCCTGCTGTGCAGATGTTACCGTCATCGCATCGGGTGTCATCGGGCCGATGATCGACACGGCCCAGTGCCTCGTTGCACGAATCGATCGTACAGGGGATGCCGTCATCGACGCGCGGAGCAGTGCCGCTTCGGCACTCCCCGTTCGTCGCGCACCGCTCCGCGCCGTTGCAGAATAAGCCATCACTGCACTCGGCATCGGATACGCAGCCCGGCGGCGGCAACGTCGTGGTGGTCGGCGGCTCGACGAGCGCCGCAAAAGCGGCCGCATCGCTCGGCGCTGCGGGGTCAGGCGACAGCGTGAGCACGTCGAGTCGCGGCGCGAGCGGCTGTACTTCGCGCTTGAGAACGCTGAGCTGGTGCAGGCCCGCATCGAGCCAGCCGAGAGCCAGAGGGGCGACCGGTCGGTTGGAGTGTCGCCCGTCGCCGTCCCAGTGCCATTTTCGGAATCCGGCGCGCGTGTTCCCGAGCGGCAAGGCCGCTCCGCCGTCCATACGCACGAAGAACGAGTTCGCTTCGTTGCTGTTCGGCTGCCCCGGATAGTAAAGACGGGCCCATAGATACCACTGGCCCGCATGCGGGATGAACACCGTGTAGGTGACCTCATCGCCGCTGGCGCCGCTGAAATCATTGCGGGAACTGTCTGCGTAGATCGCGATTCCCAGCAGTCCATCCGCAGCCGGGTCGAGGTCATCGCCGAGAGCGTACCGGCCCGAGCTTGTCATGGCGCCGGAGAACATCGCGGTCGTATCCGTCGCGGCAGCGATCCAGATCCGCTCATCCGCTCGCTCACAGGCTCCGGAGCTCAGGTTGCACTGCTGGCCGACAGGGCATGCGTCGCCGCCCAGGCATACGCCCGCTGTGCAGATATCCCCGATGGTGCAGGCCAATCCGTCATCGCATGCCGCGGTGTTGTAACCGAAATCGCAACCGATCTGGACATTGCAGACGTCATCGGTGCAGACCGATCCATCATCGCAGAGCGCGTCGTCCGCATCGTGGATGCAGGCGGCGGCACTTTCGGAGCATGAGTCTCGCGTACAGGCGATGCCGTCATCACATCGCGGCGGAGTGCCCGCGATACATTCCCCGTTCGCATCGCAGGTCTCCTGTCCATCACAGAACAATCCGTTGTCGCAGCTCGCGGTGCCGCCGACCCGGCAGACATCGAGCGCTTCATCACAGATCTCGACCGTGCACGGCAGCCCGTCATCACAGTCGATCGGAGCTGACGCGATGCAGCTGCCGGTATCCGCGTCGCAGATCTCCGATCCGTCGCAGAAAAGTCCGTTGTCGCACACCGAGTGATCGGGTGTGGCCTGCCCGCAGGTGCCGTTGTTGCACGTAGCGCCGCGCAGGCATGAGTCAGCATCGATGCAGTCTGCGTCGCTGACACAGAAGCCGGCCGCGGTCGCGAGATCGTCCCGCATCACGATTGCGGCCATGTCTCCACTGAACGGCGGTGAACCGAGGCTCCGCGTGCCGCCCCCCTGGATGATGCCGCCGGGGTGCCACGTGCCGAACTCCGGATCGAACCACAGATGGAAGAAGCGGTCCTGGGAACTGCCTCCGGGATTGAGACTTATCGAGGCGCTCGACGGCCGGTACAGGGCATATGCACGCCCGGACTGCCCGAGCGACATGCAGCCGTTACCGCAATTCCCAACCCCTGGAGTCATCGAGTCGAGCGGCAACGGTGCGAGGAACTCCCGGATGTACCGACTCCAGCGCAGCGCGGTCTCGGTTTGCCGGAAATCCTCGATCGCCTGGTCGAAACTGTCGCCGCCACCGTCGTTCTTGATGTACCACTCGAAACCGCCACCCCCGCCGATCATCGTCGGCCACAACGCGATCCGGCGGCCGGCGGGATAGCCGCGCTGCTCATCAACCGGGTCGTTCTCGATCGGATGTCCCTCGTCAACCGAGATCACCCAGGGGGCGCCCGCGGCTGCCGATTGCGACCGCCACTTCGGAACTTCGTCCTTGATGCGGTTGATACTCATCTGGAAGGACGTAATCGAAAACAACGGGTTTCCGAGCAACGGCGAATAATACGCCGAGAGATCATCAAACTTCGTATGGGTCGTGATCGGGTGATCGTACGGATCCACCGCTCTGATGTGCTCGGCAAAGGCGACCAGGCGGTTGGTGCCGTAGTTGTTCTCCTCTCCGAGATTCCACTCGATGCCGGGGTGATGGCCGAAGCGGGCGATCAGTTCACGATAGTAGAGCTTTCGCTGCGGGCCGAGCTCACCTCCATCGTGATACGTTTCGACACTGCCAGCCTCTGCGAGAACGAAATGCAGAAATATCCCGAGCTTGTCGGCATGCTCGAAGACTCGCTCCCATTGCGCCAGCTTGCTGGTGTCGTAATGCGTACGGTCGAATGCGCCGAGAGTCGGGAAGACATCATTGCCGTCCCCACCGACGTTCATGGGGAGGAAGTAAACAACGTTTCCCCCGGCGCCGGCCATATAGTTGAGAGCGCCGATAATCGCGCGCCCCTGCCCCCCGTCCCAGTCCGGGTCCCCCGGACGCCAGTCAGCGGCATGCGAAGGGAAGCTGTGCGAGGCCCCCGGCGTGTTATCGAACCCCGTGTAACCAAGCAGGTTCTCCGGGATGTTCAGGCCACTCTTGATCCAGATTCCGGCTCCGCCGTCGAACTGCAGATAGTGGCCGCCCGGGTTACGAAGAAATCCGCGTCCCGGTGCACGGAAGTCGTCGCCGGCTTTGTCGCTCTCGAATACCTCGAAGGTGCCCGACTCTCCGTTCGGTCCTGTGGCGACGCCGGCCGTCGAGCTGCTGGAACTTGCGGCGTCGTTCCCCCCACGGAAAGAGACCCGGTAGCTGTAAAGCCCGACCTCTGCCGGTGCGAAACGACACTTCCACTGAGAGCCCTGGCTGCCACCCGCGCCGTCCGAATCGAAGAAACCCGGAACAACCGTGACGGCGCCGGATGGCGCGGTGAACGTGCAATCGAGACGATAGTCCAGGAAGGGGTTCGGAGAATTATCGGCCTCTGACGCCCCGGGGCCGGTTAGAACGACCTCGACCCGGTGCCAGCGCATCGCATCGCCTGTGACGGTGGCCGCGTCGACGGATGCGAGCGGAAGAAGGGAAGCGAGAACCGACGAAAGGGCAGTGAGCCGAGCGACTCGAGACCGATTCGTCGCACAGCAAAGCATACGCCGTGCGCGGCGCAAGCAACCCCCTCCCCTGTTGAGGAACATAGCCAACATCGAATTTCCGGTTCGCTGGACGAGTCGCGCATGGCGTGGCAGATCGCAGCTCGTGTTCTTCGATGTAAGTACCTGTGGCCGAGGCCGTCAAGGTGAATTGCTGCCGATGACCCGAATAACCCCCGCAAAGCACCGTGATCGAGCGAAAATGTCGCGGCGCGACGCCGGTGCGCGCCGTGCGGGCGGGGGGATCCGAAAGGTATGCGTGAGAGGAGAAACAAGCGTCAACATCAATCGCCAAAGCGACTGCGACAGCATGTGCACGGGGCGTTGCGTACAACTGCCGCATGGCGTTTGCGCAGTGCTTCGCCTCGTTCTACGCCAAAGACCCTGCCCCTCGATACAGGACGTTTTTCAATGAACTCATATACCCGTTCCTCAGTGCAACATTTCACACGATCTCTGGCCGTACTCGCGCTGAGCATCGCCGCAGGATGTGCGCCTCGACTTCCCGTAGTCGCTCCAGCGGGCCTCGGGGTCGAGCACCCGCTGGTCGGCAAAATCTGGTCGCCGGAGCGCGGGGACTTCATCTCAGAGACCGAGTTTGTGGAGATACTCGCAGACTCGCGAATCGTTCTGCTCGGCGAGCAACACAACAACCCGGACCATCACCGACTCCAGGGTCGTGCCATGCAGCAGATGAGCGATCTGGGTCGGCGGCCGGTTGTCGTCTTCGAGATGATCGACCGCGACCAGCAGCAGGCGGTCGACAGCTGCCGATCGAGTGGCCGCTGCGGGCTCGAAGAGTTCGCGGCTGCCACCTCATGGAACGAACGCGGGTGGCCGGACTGGCGGATCTATGCGCCGGTACTCGATCAAGTCGTCCGGAACGATCTCGTGGTGGTCGCGGGAAGTCTGGAGCGTTCGCTGGTACGCGAGGTCGCCCGCTCGGGGCGCGACGCAATCGACTCTTCGTTGATACAGCGCCTCGGTCTCGACCGGCCGATCGATCCAGCCGATCGCGAAGCCATGATCGAGGAGATCCGGGATTCCCACTGCGGGCACGCCCCCACGCAGATGCTTGACGGGATGGTCGAAGCCCAGCGTATGAGGGATGCATTCATGGCTTCTCAGCTGGCTTCGGCACAGGTTTCAACCACAGCGGTGCTCGTGGCGGGTAACGGCCATACGCGCAGGGACCGGGGGGTCCCGGCGCATCTGGCGCTCCTGGCTCCGCAGGCGGAAGTCCTCGCGGTCGCCTTTGTCGAGGTCAGCGACGAAGCCGACGACCCATCAGAATACGCCGCCTACTTCGACTCTGACGAGCTCCCCTTCGATGCCGTCTGGTTTACCGCCAGGATGAGCGACGAGGACCCGTGCGATCAGTTCAGGGAACAGCTGCGGAAGATGAAGAGCGCTGCAAACGCCGCTCAAGCCTCGAGCCCGGAAGCTGCGCCCTGATCGCAGAGCCCGGCGAGAACGGTCGGCGTGAAACCGAGGCCGGTTCGGGGTGGACAAAGGCTGACAATCCGAACCGTCGACCCGGTCGCGTCAGCAGTCGAACTTCGACCGCCCGCCTCAGGGGGCAGGAAGGATCAGACTGTCAGAGATTGCAGGTGGGATGATCGGGCTGAAAGGAGGTCGGTCAGCGGGCCGCCATCCGCTGACCGACCAACCAACGAGGCATCTGCGTTCATGCGGGGGCATTGCACGACTGATTCCTCGCCGGCCTTCCAGTCATGTGACTCGGAGAGGTCGAAGGGGGTTGAAGTCTCTCCTCGTCACACAAGTGAAGTTACCTGCGCCGCGCGCCTCTGTCAAGTTTTGTCCAGACAAAACTGGTCAGGAATCGAGGATTTCTTTTCGACCCCGGCCCAAAAAAATAAACCCCTGTGGAAACAGGGGCTTACATGGACGGCCGATAGGCCGTCCTGCGCTTCGCGAGGCGGCTACCAGAGGGCTGCGCCGAGAAATTCGCGGGTATAGAAGTCTGACATCGTCAGGAAGACGAGAATCGCGAA
This sequence comes from Candidatus Nitrosopumilus sp., assembly GCA_964225545.1. Taxonomy (GTDB): domain Bacteria; phylum Desulfobacterota; class Binatia; order UBA1149; family SPBQ01; genus SPBQ01. The sequence continues at coordinate 69,450 of CAXQPB010000196.1, forward strand.
AAAGACGATACCGCTGACGATCGACAGACGGGTGAGCGTCGAGCTGTATCGGACATGCATGAAGTAGATCAGGACCAGGGTCGCCTTCGTCGAGGCGATGCCCATGGCCACCACGTCGTTCAGAGCGCCGAGGTCGACGAATGCCACCGCGACTGTGACGGCTGTCAGCACCAGCAACGCGCAGAAGACGGCCACGTAGGCCCTCATCGAGATCGTATGGGTTTCGCTCATTCCCCTGCCCTCACGACCGGCCGAGCAGATAAAGCAGCGGGAAAAGAAAGATCCAGACCAGGTCGACGAAGTGCCAGTACAACCCGCTGCATTCGACAGGCGTATACCATCGGCTGCTGTACTGGCCGCGTATGGCCTGGAGCGCGATCCACCCGAGCAGGCTGACGCCGATGATCATGTGGAACGCATGAAGCCCGGTCATGCCGAAGTAGATGGAGAAGAACAGCTCCATGTTCCCCGGATCCTCGGATCCGTGCCAGACGAAGTTCGGCCCGGGTATCAGTCGATCGACCCACTTGTGATGGTATTCGACCCCCTTGATCACGAGGAATGCCGACCCCAGGATCATCGTTGCGATCAGAGAGAGTACAAGCTCCCGAATCCGGCCCTTCTGCGCGTTGTAGACCCCACACACCATCGTGAAACTGCTGCCGATCAGCACCGTCGTGTTGATGGTACCGAGGGTGACATCGAGGTGATGGCTGCCCGCGTGAAACGCTTCGGGATACTTCGACCGATACAGGATGTAGGCCATGAACAGGCCGCCGAAGAACATGATCTCCGTAACGAGGAACAGCCAGGTGCCGAGGATGGAGGCCTCGAACTGCTGCTCCGCATTATCAAAGTGATGCTGCAGGCGGCTGTCCCCAGCTGCGTGAGCGTGATCAGACACTCTGAACCTCCGCTTCCGGCGCGCCGTAGTCGTAGGCATCTTCATCGACGACCGGCGTATGTTCGAAGTTTTCGGTCGGCGGCGGCGACGGAATCGTCCACTCCAGGCCCTTGGCTCCCCACGGATTTGCACCGGCCCTCTCGCCGTAGCGTAACGACCAGAGGAAGTAGATCAGCGGAAGCAGGTAACCGAATCCGAGAATGGATGCGCCCGCCGTCGACATCACGTTGAGGACCTGGAACTCATCCGGGTAGTCGTGATAACGCCGCGGCATGCCCAGATAGCCCAGCAGGAACTGCGGGAAGAACGTCAGGTTGAAGCCGAGGAATACGATCACGGCGGACAATCTCGCCCAGTTCTTGGGGTACATTCGGCCGGTCATTTTCGGCCACCAGAAGTGGATCCCACCGAGGTATCCCATGATCGCGCCGCCGACCATGATGTAGTGGAAGTGTGCGACAACGAAATAGGTGTCGTGCATGTGCACGTCCATGCCTGTGGCCGCGAGGAACAGGCCGGTCAGCCCACCGATCGTGAACAGCCCGATAAAACCCAACGCGTAGATCATCGGAGCTTCAAAGGATATCGATCCTCGGTACAACGTCGCGGTCCAGTTGAAGACTTTGACGGCAGAGGGAATCGCCACAGCAAAGCTCAACACCGAGAACACCAGTCCGGCATAGACCGACTGGCTGCTGACGAACATATGGTGTCCCCAGACCAGGAAGCCGAGAATCGCGATCGCCATACTGGAGCAGGCCACGAAGCTGTATCCGAAGATCCTCTTCCTCGCGAAGCAGCAGATGATCTCGCTGATCACCCCCATACTCGGGAGAATCATGATGTACACCGCCGGGTGCGAGTAGAACCAGAAGAGGTGCTGGAACAGAACGGGATCCCCGCCCAGGGCCGGATCGAAGATGCCGATGTTCAGACCGCGCTCCAGTGCGACCAGCAGAACCGTGATCGCGATCACCGGCGTCCCGAGAATCTGGATCACGCTCGTCGCGTAGTGCGCCCAGATGAACAGCGGCAGACGGAACCATGTCAGGCCCGGCGCGCGCATTCTGTGAATCGTGACGATGAAGTTCAATCCGGTCAGGATCGATGAAAAGCCGCTGATGAAGGCCGCCATCACGGTCGGAATGACCTTCGTCGTCGATGCCTGGGTGCTGTAGGGCGTATAGAACGTCCAGCCCGTATCGACACCGCCGGAGAACATCGCGTAGATGCCGAAGCCACCGGCGATGACGTAGATGTACCAGGAGAGCAGGTTCAGCTTCGGGAACGCGAGGTCTTTCGCGCCGACCATCGGCGGAATCAGCCAGTTTCCAAGCACCGCCGGGATCGAAGGGATCAGGAAAAAGAAGATCATCACCACACCGTGCATGGTGAACATCTTGTTGTAGGTGTCCGAACCGAGGATATCGCCTCGCGGCGTCAGCAGCTCGAGGCGGATCATCGTCGCGAAGATTCCGCCGAGCATGAACATGACCGTGATCGATATCAGGTAGAGAAGCGCGATGCGCTTGTGGTCAACCGTGAGGAGCCAGGAACGCAGCCCATGCTGAACGTTGAGATAATTGACGGCAGTCGAATGCCCGTCCGTCGAGGTGGACTGACTCATGGCCGTTTCTCCGTTGGCGCTTTGCCTGGTTTCGTTTCCGAGTTGTCGAGGGTCGCACCGACCTGCGCCGCCGGGTTGGCGTCGGATGCGCGCGGGGGGAAGCCTGCGATCGATGTCCCGGGGGCCGGCGTCGAAGGCTTCGAAGCCGCGGCAGGCTCCGACTCGATGAGAGCGCCCGATCCGGCATCAGCCGTCACCGGCTCTTCGTCAGAATCGGGCTCCGCACCGAGTGATCGGATGTAGGCAATGAGCGAGAGGACATCCTCTTCCGAAAGCCGCGTAGCATACGGCGGCATGACCGGCTGATACCCGGCGACTATGTCGCTGAGCGGATTGAGGATCGAGGTCCGAAGGTACCCCTCATCGGCCACAACCGTGCTTCCGTCACTGAGCGCGACCTCTTCACCGTAAAGCCCGACCAGACTCGGCCCCTGCATCGCTGCGGCCGACGCCTCCGACGCTTTGTCCACCGCATGACATGCAGTGCAACCCGTGCTGACAAACAGCTGTCGGCCGCGCTCCGCCGGAGAAATCATCTCCGCAGCACCGCCGGCGGAGATCACATCGCCGGCCAGCCAGGCCTGATAATCGTACGGATCCATGGCAATCACGCTTCCGATCATCCGCGAGTGCTGGGTTCCACAGTACTCCGTACAGAACAGGTGGTAGCGGCCTGACTTCGTAGCCTCGAACCAGACCGTCGTATAACGCCCCGGCACGGCGTCGGCCTTCACCCGGAAGGCCGGCACGAAGAAGCTGTGAATGACATCTTCCGAGGTCATGGTGAGCTTCACCGGTCGGCCCGTCGGGATGTGCAGCTCGTTGATCTCCCGCCGACCTTCCATGTGCTGGAGCTTCCACATCCACTGCTTGCCGACGACGAAGATCTCGAGCGCGTTGTTCGGTGGTCGAGCGATCGCGACGTATACGATCGCACCCCAGACAAAGATCGTCATCGCGATCACGAGCGGGATGACCGACCAGACCGTTTCCAAAAGCAACGATCCCTCGATCTGCTCTGCGACGAGGTTGCCCTCGCGGCGCCGATAGCGGATCGCGAACGTCACGATGAGCGCGGCAACGAGCACGCCGAAAAACACGCAGACTGCGGTTATGAAAAGAAACAGCGCATCAACGCGCGCGGCCATCGTCGAGGCCTGCTCGGGAAACAGTCCGAGCCTCACCAGCAGGTTCACGGGCTCAACCTCCGCTCGCGGCGACGCATCGCGATCCAGAACACGGACAACGCTCCGACCGTGACAACACCGCCGGCGCGTACCATGTTCATCGCGACGGCGCTGTAGCGTCCGGTCGCAGGATCGTAGTGGTAGCAGAACAGTAAGAAGCGATCGACGATGGTGCCGATCTTGCCTTCGGATGCTTCGACGAGAGCAAGGCGCACGTCCCGGGTCGAATACTCGATACCGAACAGGTAGCGGGCCAGGTCGCCCTCGGGGGTCGCGACCATGATCGCCGCCGCGTGGGCGTACTCGTCGCGGTCGGGGTCGTAGACGTAACGGAAACCGGCGGCCTCGCTGAGCTCGGCTACATCGGCCTCATCGCCGGTCAGGAAGTGCCACCCATCCGCGGTCTCCGGGCGTCCGTACGATTCGATGTACGCAGCCTTCTTGGCCTCGGCCAGCTCGGATGTCTCGCCGGGGTCGAAGCTGACGACGATCACGTCGAAGTCCTCACCCGGGTCCATGGAAAGCGGCCGCAGCGCTTTGGTCAGACCGTTGAGCACGAGCGTGCAGAGCATCGGGCACTCGTAGTAGACGAACGCCAGGATGACGGGCTTCCCGTCGAGGAGGTCTCCAAAGCGCACCTCTCCTCCCCGCGAGTCACGAAACGTCGTATCGAGCGGGAGTCGGGTACCGAGCTTCTGCTCGACGTCGATGCGCTGGAGAATCGTATCGGGGTTGGTATTGCGCGCTGAGGCCTTCGTCGGCGCCGTCGCCACAGCGAGCGAGACCAGCGCGGCAAGCGTCCCCAGCGCGATTCGGCTGCGTATCGAAGGACAGTACTTCACCGTGCAGCCTCCGGAGCAGAAGCCGGCAGGCCGCGCTCGGCGGTCAGCTCCATCGCGCGTTCGATCGGGAGGCGAACCTTTCCTTCGGCGCCATCGACCCATCCGTACGAGCCAAGAATCTCGTCTTCCCACGCATGCAGGATCAGAAGGTCATCGATCGGTCGAGGCTGGAGTCGTGGAGCGGGAGGCTGTTTCCGCGCCCGCGCCTCCGCCATCGGGTGGGGCGGCTCCGAAAGGCGCGCCTCGCGTTCTCCGAGCATCGTAAACATGCCCCACATCAGCGCCGAGAAAACGAGCACCGTCACGATGATCGCGATGCCGGACCAGATCACCGGTCCGATCGAGATGTCGCGAAGCTCGTATCCCGGCTTCGAGTTCGAATCATGTCCAGCCGCAGAGCTCATCTCAGTCCTCGTAACCTCCGACGTACTCACCGAGGAACGCCGGATCGCCGACCGGCAACAGTGGACGTCCGTCGAGCTGGCGAACGAAGAGTCCGATCCAGACTCCGCCGATGGCTGCCATCGTCGTAACGTCGAGCCAGTGGAACGCGAGGTGACCGGGCGAGAAGCCAGGCGCCACCAGCCAGTACAGGTCCACGAACCGCAGAACGAGAAACGCCGCAGTAACACGCGCCAGCATCGCGGGATTGCGCTTCACCGAGCGTGAAAGCAGAACCACGAACGGGAGCGCGAAGTGGAACAGGATGAGTGCGCCGCCGACATACTCCCAGCCGCCGTTCAGACGCGCCAGGTACCACGGGGTCTCTTCGGGGAGATTCGCCGACCAGATGATCAGGTACTGCGACAGCGCGAAGTAGGCCCAGAGCATGATGAAAGCCAGCAGCAGTTTCCCAAGGTCGTGGAATCGGTCCGCTGTCACGAAATCGGCAAACGGCTCGCGCTTGGCGTACAGGGCGAGCACGGTGATCGCGAAGGCCATGGATGTCAGGATCTGACCTCCGATCACGATCACTCCGTAGATGTGGGAATACCAGTGCGGCGTAATCGACATCGCCCAGTCGAACGCCCCGAAGGTCATCGTGAGCGCGTAGATACACAGCCCGCCGCGTGCGAGAAACTGCAAACGGGTCACGATCCGGCCGCTCGGTTTGCTGTCCTGCTCTATCGACCAGCGACACAGGAAAAACGCGAGGATCAGCCAGCTCACGAAATAAAACGCGGCCCGGGCGAGGAAGAAAGGCGTATTGAGATACGGCTCCTTGTGCTGGAGCACGGGGTCCACCGCGACCACGTCGGCATGCGTCCACTCGTACAGGGCGTGCATGCCGGGAATGATCGGCAGGAACAGCAGGGCCATGAGCGGCATCGTCCGAACTCCGGCCTCGAGGATTCTCCGGATCGATACCCCCCAGCGCCCCCCCGTGATGTGCTGGAGCATGAGGATCCCCATCGAGCCGAGTGCAGGCCCCATCCAGAACAGGAAGGCGACCAGATACGAGCGGTAGAACTGCTGCTCATTGGTGAGCAAGCCGACGACGCTCAAGCCCGCAGCCGCCAACCCGACAACAAGCGCGCGATTGCCGATGCCGCGCAGTCGGTTGTCGGCCGGCAGCAGGTAGTCGGCTGCATTGATCGTACCGTTTGCCATCAGTGGGTGCTCCCGCCGGTTTTTGCGCCGGCGCCGTGCGGGTCCGCAGCGTGTCCGTCCAGCGCAGCGCGCTGCGCCACCGGCACATCGGCCAGGCCTGCGTTCTGGCTGAACTGGAGCGCGCGGATGTAGGCGATGATCGCCCAGCGGTCGTTGACCGGCACCTGCATCGCGTAGCTCGGCATCACACCGAAACCGTTGAGAATCGCGTTGTAAAAATACCCGGGAGGAGCCTGTCTCAGTCTGTCCTCATGGAACGACGTCGGCTGCGGGTAACCGCGCTGAACGATCATCCCCTCTCCCGACCCCGTTCGGTCGTGACACGGAGAGCAGTAGATGTTGAACCGCTCACGGCCGCGGGCGAGCACCGCGCTCGTCACGGGCATCGGAAACGTTGTCGCAGGAGCGCCATCGACGAGCCCGCGATAGAGGTGGTCGTCGGCATCGAGGTGTCCGCGTGCGACGGTCCCTTCCGGCAACGGGCGTACCTGCCGCTGGTCGAGGAAAAACTCGCTGCGACGATACGGCTGGTAACGAGGCTGATCGTGCATGTCCTGACGGCAGCCGACCGCTGCGGTGGACGCGAGCATGGCAAGCGCCGCAATCATCGTGATACGCGGACGCTTCACACGCGTTGTTCGATGTCCGTGAATGCCCATCCTGATCAGAGCTCCACCTCGGAAATCTCGCGCGGCTCGAGCCGCTGCAGAAAACGGTATGTTCCATCCGGGTCGAAGAGCACGTCGCGAGCTTCGATGCAGAGGAAAAAGCGGTCATCCGATGCGAGCGCGAAACGCGGGACGTTGAAAACCGGATGGTACGGCTGCGGGAGCCCGTTCAGCGCCAGCATGCCAAGCACCGTCGTCAGCGCTGCGCCGAGGACCGTGGTCTCGAACGTGACCGGCAGGAACGCGGGCCAGCTGTTGAACGGACGTCCTCCGACGTTCAGCGGGTAGTCGATCACCGACGTCCAGTAAGCGAGGCCGAACCCTGCGCAGAGCCCGACAATGCCACCGATGAGAACGAGAAACGGAAGCCGGTTGTGATGGAAATCGAGCTCCTCACAGACTTCTTCGATCGGGAAAGGCGAGTAGGCGTCCATGCGCCGGTATCCGGCCTTGCGTGCAGCCTTGACCGCCTTCATCAGTTCATTCGCTGTCACGAACTCGGCCATCAGGCCGTGTATGATCTGCTCAGAAGCCATCAGTCATGCTCCTCGACCTCTGCCTCGGGCAACAGGGTCCGCATCTCGAAGATCGAGATCATCGGCATGAATCGGATGAACAGGAACAGCAGCGTTCCGAACAGCCCCATCGTCCCGATGTAAAGCGACCAGTCCCAGAACGTTCCGGAGTACATTCCCCACGACGATGGCAGGAAGTCCCGATGGAGGCTGGTGACCACGATCACGAAGCGCTCGAGCCACATTCCGATGCTGACGATGATCGCAATGATGAAGAGCGCGACCGTGCTCGAGCGAACACGCTGGAACCAGAGCGCCTGGATACTGACCACGTTGCACGCGATCAGAGCCCAGTAGAACGGCGCGTAGGGGCCTTCGAAGCGATTCATCATCATGTACTCTTCGTACGGATTGGCTCCGTAGAAGGCGATGAACGCCTCGGTCATGTAGCCGTACCCAACGAACAGACCGGTCGCCAGCAGCACCCTCGCCATGTAGTCGAGGTGACGCATGGTCACGAAGTCCTGGAGGCCGTAGAACCTGCGCAGCGGGATCGCGAGGACCATGACCATGGCGAATCCCGCGAAGATCGCTCCCGCAACGAAATACGGCGGGAAGATTGTCGCGTGCCAGCCGGGAACGACGCTCACTGCGAAGTCGAAGCTGACGATCGTATGAACCGAGACAACCAGCGGTGTCGAGAGCCCGGCGAGCAGCAGGTACGCCGTCTCGTAGCGGCCCCAATGCTCGGCCGATCCGCGCCATCCCATCGCGAGCGCACCGTAGATCGTCTGCCCGACCCTGTTCGTGGAGCGATCGCGGAGCGTAGCGAAATCGGGGATGAGGCCGATGTACCAGAACATCGCCGAGACGGTGGCGTACGTAGAGACCGCAAAAACGTCCCAGATGAGCGGACTGCGGAAGTTCGGCCACATCGCCATCGTGTTCGGGTACGGGAACAGCCAGTACGCCAGCCACGGCCGGCCGGTATGAAGGATCGGGAAGATGCCGGCGCAGGCGACGGCGAACAGTGTCATCGCCTCCGCGAAGCGGTTGATGGACGTACGCCACTTCTGCCTGAGAAGCAGCAGGATGGCGGAGATCAGCGTTCCGGCGTGACCGATACCGATCCACCAGACGAAGTTGATGATGGCAAAGCCCCAGCCTACCGGAACATTGACGCCCCAGACTCCCGTGCCGACCGCCAGCAGGTAGGTGATCGACATGAGCATCATCATCAGAAGCGAGAACGAGATCGCGAATCCGATGAACCAGCCCTTCGGCGTCCCCTTCTCGAGGACGACCTCGCTGATCTTGTCGGTCACGCTGCCGAGCGTGTGGCCCGGCGCGATGATCGGCCCGCGGAGGGCCTCGAGATCGGCGTCGACCTTGCGCTTAGTGGCCATCGCCATGCCCTCCATTCCCGCCGGCTTTATCGCCGTGACTGCCATGGCCGCCATGGCCGCCATGCGACTCACCGGGAGGCTCGAGCGCCGGGTTCGGGTTACGAACCGATGCCAGGTAGGTGGTGCGCGGCTTGGTACCGAGCTCGCCGAGCAGTGAGTAGCTTCGAGGTCCGGCCTTGTCGCGCGAGACGTTCGCCTCGGCGTCGTTGATGTTGCCGAACGAGATCGCCTCCGCGGGACAGACCTGCTGACACGCGGTCTCGATCTCACCATCACGGATGTCGCGACCTTCGCGCTTGGCCTCGATACGCTTGTGGTTGATGCGCTGCACGCAGTACGTGCACTTCTCCATGACGCCACGACTGCGAACCGTTACGTCGGGATTCCGCTGCATCTTCAGCTGCTCGGTCTCCCAGTCGTTCCACAGCTTGAAGTTGAAACGCCGGACCTTGTACGGACAGTTGTTCGAGCAGTATCGAGTCCCGACACAGCGGTTGTAGACCATGTCGTTGAGGCCTTCGTCGCTGTGAACCGTCGCGTTGACCGGGCAAACCACCTCGCACGGGGCGTTCTCACACTGCATGCATGGGACCGGCTGGTGGTGGAAGTGCGGGTCGTCGAGATCACCCTCGAAGTACCGGTCGACGCGGATCCAGTGCATCTCGCGCCCGTTGATGACCTCCTGCTTGCCGACGACGGGGATATTGTTTTCCGCCTGGCAGGCGATGGTGCAGGCCATGCAACCGATGCAGGCGTTGAGGTCGATCGACATTCCCCACGCGTAGCCCTCGTACGGGTGCTCGGGGAACAGCGACTTGCCCTCGGGGTCGATGTGGTCGAAGTGACTCTGAAAACCCGGATCGGCCTCGTACTGCTGAAGCGTTCCGTGCCGCGCCAGATGCCGGCCCTCCATGCTGTGGTGGAGCTGGGTGCTTGCCATCGACTCGGTCTCGCCGAGTTTGCGAAGGCTCGCGCCGCTTCCCGACCACGGGGCGTCGGAGGTCCTGACCGCGTAGGCGTTGAAGCCGACACCGTCGGCCACGCGACCACCGCGCTCGCGACCGTGACCGAGGTACAGGCCGATCGTGTCGGGAGCCGTGCCGGCCGCGATCCACACCGGGCCTTTCAGCGAGCGGCCACGATAGTTCAGCTCGACGACATCGCCGTCGGCCAGATCGTTCTCTTCGGCAAGGCGCGCACCGACCAGAACCGCGTTGCCCCAGACCAGCCGCGTGACCGGTCGCGGAAGCTCCTGCAGCCAGGCCAGGTTGGCAAAACGGCCGTCCCACAGATGTGGATCCGGGCGGAACACGACCTCGAATCCGCCGTCATCGGCGTCCTCGGCCCTGACGGACTCGTCTTCGCGCCTGCGCGCTGCGATCCGCCCGGCGAGGCCTGAGCGAACCGACGCTGAGACAACGACGGCCTGAGTTCCCTCGGCCAGCCCATCGTGCAGTGACCGACGCCAGTATTCCTCCGCTGTCACTCCAGCGGCGAGACCGCCGGTCGCCGCTGCCTTACTCCAATGCTCCTTGACGATGTCGTGCGCCGAAGCGAGCGGCTGTCCCAGCAGCGCGGCGACGATCTCGTGCGCCGTCTTTCCACCGTAGAGAGGCGCTATCAGCGGCTGGACAATTGTCACGGTACCGTCGTAGGCGCGCGTGTCCGACCACGACTCGAGCGAATGGGCCTGCGAGATGTGCCACAGGCACCGCTCCGAGGTTTCGTCGGCGTACAGGCCCAGATGCAGGCTGAACGGCACAGTGTCGACTGCGCCGGCGAAATCGACATCTGCCGGCGAATCGAAGACCGGATTGGCGTCGAGAATCAGCAGGGTCGTGACCTTGCCCGCCGCAGCGTCCGCCGTGAGCTCGGCGAGCGAGTCGCGATGCGACACGGGCTGCGCCTCGATCGGCTCTCGATAACGAACGGTCTTGCCTGCGTTCCCCAGCCTGGCGTTGATCGCATGGACCCACGCGTGGGTGATGGCGCTCTCCTGATCGCCTGCGATCACCACACAATGCCCGCGATGCTCTTTGAGGTCGGCAGCTACGGCGGACAGCCACGTCTCGTGACGCTCGTCAAACACCGCGGCTTTGGCACCCGTGACGCCAAGGAGCGTGGCGAGTCGCTCAGCCGCGTCCTCCATCCGGCTCGCCTCGAGCGGAAGACGGTGATCGGCCTTGCCGCCGGTCACGGTCGGAAGAGGCTCGACCACGTAGAGACGGTTCATCTCCGTGCTGTCGCCCGAGAGCCTGCGCCCGTCGGCGAACTGCCTTGCGTAGCGGACACCACCCGGCCCGCTCGCGAGAAAATCCGCACCGAGCGAGACAATCACTTCAGCGGCCGAAATATCGAGGTCTACCGAAACGTCCTTGCCGAACGCGAGCCGCGCACCGGCGCGCGCGCCGTCGCGGGACACCGGTTCGTAGCGGTGCCAGCGCATTTCGGGATATCTGGCCTGCAGCGCCTCGATCTGGGCGACGAGCGTCGGGGATGTAACGGTGCCGGTCAGCAGGCGCAGCCCCTCACCGCCGTTGCCCTCGAGACCTTCGATCTGAACTCCGAGCTCGTTGATAAACGCGGCGTAGGGACGGATTTCGCCCGCACGCGAGATTACCTGAGAGCGGTCCGGATCGTACAGCTGAAGCACGGTCGCCTGGGTAATGGAGTCGGTCGCTCCAAGGCTGGCCTGGTGCTCCGGGTTCCCCTCGATTTTCGTCGGTCGGCCGGTGTGACTCTCGACCAGCGTGCCGAGCGCGTAACCGTCCAGAGACGCCGCCGTCGCGTAGAACAACGGCTTGCCGGGGATAATCTCCTCGGGCTGCTTCACGTACGGAAAGATTTTTTCCGTCGGCTGTTTCGTACAGGCATTCACGCCCGCGAGCGCCAGCGATGCGCCCATCAGCTTGAGGAAGTTTCTGCGGCTCACGCCGTCGGTGACGAGCTCGGCCGATGCCGGGAACTCGGCATTGACGAACTGCTGGAACTCTTCGGTCTGCGCGACCTCCTCGAGGCCGCGCCAGAGCTCCGGACCTTTCGCTGCCGCGAGCTTCTCGCGGATTGCGGTAAGGTCGATGCGTTCGGGCTCGGCTGCCGTTGCCAGAGCGTCGGACACCGGCATCGCGTCCATCGCGGCCATCGCGTCCATGGCGTCTGTAGCATCCACCGAAGCCGCAGCATCCGTGGTCTGTGCCGCTTCCGGCGTCCAGAGCGTACGAATCGCCCCGTTTTCAGTGTTCCTGGTCGAATCGCTCATCGATGACACACCGAACAATCGTCACGGCCGTTGACGTTGTATTCCTTCATCAGAGCCGCGGCGCTGAAGTCTGGATCGTCCGACGGCGTCCAGGCCATGTTGAAGACTTCGTCGCGCGGTCGGATGTGGTTCTGAGGGTTACGATGGCAGTCGAGGCACCATTCCATATGGAGGGATGACTCCTGCCACGTCAGGTTCATGTGATCCACACGTCCGTGACACGAGGCACACCCGATGCCCTTCGCGACGTGGATACTGTGGTTGAAGTACACGTAGTCGGGCAGGTCGTGGACTTTGATCCACTCGATCGACTCCCCAGTGCGCCAGCTCGCACGGACAGGCTCCAGGGTCGGGCTGTCCGACCAGATCTGTGAGTGACAGTTCATGCAGATCTGCGTTGCAGGGATTCCGGCGTTCGAGGATTTTTCGACGCTGGTGTGGCAGTACCGACAGTCGATCCCCAGCTCGTTCACGTGGTGTCGGTGGCTGAAGGGCACCGGCTGCTCACGAGCCACGCGCGCGTTGGTCATGTAGTCGGAGCGCATGAACGCAGCCATCGCGAAAAGCAGCCCCACGACGGCAAACAGCGCTCCGAAGATACTGAGCCGCGCATAGACATTCGCGCTCGGCTTGAAGATCTGGGCCATCTACGCTGACCTCTCCTCGTGCGGGTCCCGCGCCGGGACCGGTGTCTGCGGGCGCCCAGGCCCCCTCTCCACCCCGAACGGGAGGGCCGCTGCGGCCCTGCCCGAGGCCCGCCCGGCAGCGCGCGGAGAGGGCCTTCGGACCGCTCGGCCGACCCGGCTCATTCCATATGCTGCACTGCGGCGGACCATGACCTGTGACACTACTGAAGAACCGGGGGCGCGCAATTGTCTTGTATAGTCGGCCTTTCAGTCTGTTTTAGCGTCTCTTATCAGTTAATAAGTCGGCGTGCTTCGAGGGTGCCGGGATGTGCCGCGTTTGTGATGCCGGCGCCGGGAGAACAGCTGATCTGTCGCCGGACCGTCATCGTCGGCTGTGCAGAGAAAATGAAACAGGAGAGGTCCGCCGAGATGAAAACCAATCCGATGTCAGCAGCACGTGGGCTCGCTGCGGCGATTCTGCTCGCCTGCTGCTTTCTCTTTCCCGCCGCAGGCAGCGCCGGAGAGAAACCGGCCGCAGGAAAAGCCGCGAAAACAGCCGATGCGCTGCTGGTAAGGCCGATCGCGCTGCCGTTCGCGATCGCGGGGACCGGGATCTACCTCGGGACTCTGCCCTTGACGTTCCTGATCGATACGGACGAGCCATCCGCGGAATTGATGGTCAGGCGGCCGTGGTGGTTCGCGGCCGGCCGGCAGCTCGGACGCTTTGACACCGACGCTCCCTGACAGCGCGCCGGGCGCGGCCGTCAGCCCGAGGCGGTCTCACTTCCCGGCGGGATCTCCGGGTCTTCCGGACCTCCGCCGCCCAACCGGGCGCGGACCCGGCTGACCAGACCTCGCAGCGCCCGCCAGAGCCTGGGCAGCAGCCACATCACCGCGGCGATGAAGGTCGCGAGAAAGATCAAAAAGACGATCGGGTACTGGACAGCGGCCCAGGTCACACCCACGACGGCTACGTCCTCGGTCAGAGATGCTACCCAGTTCGTCACGGGCTCCGGCGATACATTCAACAGCGCCCGCCCGCTCGCCTTGGTCAGATGGGTCCCGGCGGCGAGCGCGCCTCCAAGCAGACCGGCGATCAGCTCGGCCTCCGGACTCACGTTGCCGACCGCGCGGGCAGCGAGCACCGCACCTGCGGGTATGCGGATGAAGGTGTGGACGGCATCCCAGGCGCTGTCGAGTCCCGGGATCTTGTCAGCGAAGAATTCGAGGAAATACATCAGCGCTGCCGCGCCGATCACTCCGGGGTGGGTGAGGATTTCGAGGCCGGGAGGCAGAACGATGTGCCCCGAGGAACCCAGAATACCGAGGGTCAGGATCGCGGCATACAGATTGATGCCGCTGGCCCAGGCCACGCCCATCGACAGGGCAATGATCTCGACGACGCTCAACGTCCCGGTGAGCGAATCGTGACCGGACGCACGCTACGCTCGCCTCGCTTATTTCACGGCGGGGAGCAGCCCGCAAGATCGATTCGTCCGAGCCGACTCGTCTCAGCGCAGCGTG
>CAXQPB010000197.1:0-17586 GCA_964225545.1 Candidatus Nitrosopumilus sp.
CGGCATCCGCGACCTCTACGACCTCAGCGCAGACCTGGGTCGATCCGACAATCTCGCAACCGCATCAAACGGTGGCACCTATGGACAGGGCGCGCTGTTCGACTGGGATTTTTATCTCGGCAACTCACCCGCCAATGCGTACGAGTTCATGACGACCATGGGTTCGAACGCCAATGCCGGTGCCGCAGTTCTGGAGATCCTGGAGAACTCCGCTGCGCGGGTACGGATCCGGCAATCGGGACATCCACGGCTGAACAACGGCCAGGGACCTCCAGGCGATCCGTTCCCCGAACTGGAGATGATCGAGTTTGAGACGATCTGGACGATCTACCCGACCGGCAAGGTCGCGATCGATTTCACATCCACCGTGAACACCCAGGCGCAGGGGGTCGATTCGGGCGCAGGCGGTGGCGACAAAAGTATCAGCGCGAGCGGCTGTTGCGGTACCGAGACCATCATCAACGGTGCCGGCGGAGTGAACTTCATCACCGCGGAGGTGTGGCCCGGCGACAGGATCTCCAGCACCGCGGGCGGATGGGGACCGATCGCCATCGCCGAGCGCATCGACGCTACGACCCTCCGGCTCGCCTCCGCCGTTCCAGCAGGCAGCGCGCTCGACTACTCGATTCGGCGCGAGCAGCTTCTCCTCGAAACTCTGTCGATTCATGCGGACGGGGACGCATCGATCGTCAACCAGTGTTCGGACCCCTTCACATCACGCTGGGAGGGTGGCAGCGATGGGGACCCGCTGTGGACCCGCTCGGTCTCCGACCCGTGCTCGACGCTGTTTCGCGAAGGGCCTCCACCGGCATCCGAAGATCGGCTGCTTGTGCACTGGGCCGAAGACCGGCCGGCCGGTTTTCTGCTCTCGATGTACCAGCCGTGGACAACCGCCAATGGCGGTTTCTTCAACGACGGTGGATTCAAGGACATCTCCTACACGCAGCTCGGTCACGCAGGGTCGCATCTGCCTCCCGAGCACGACCGGCAGTTCCTCGCGCATATCGGCAGCAGCGCCGCCGCGATTCTCCCGAGCATCAAGAGCGTGGCCGACGCCTCGCCTGTTCACGAGGACTACACACGGCCCTACGCCGAGGCGCTCACAGGCACACTGCTCAGCGGCGCAGAGATCAGCGAGTACGGTTTCGATGCCGCCGACGGCGCGTACCACGTGAGTGCGGACTGCAACGAAGCCGTCGTCCTGCTCGACACCAATGGCTCGGACCGCGCGGGCGCCTCGTACCGGCAGCCGATCCTCGTCCTTCACGACTTCAACGTCGACGATGCCGACGTCGTCGTGGAGCGTTCGTTCGACGGCGGTGTCACGTTCTCCGCGCTTTCACCGGCGGGCTACAACCTGACCGGCAGCGCGGACGAGGTCACGCACGGGACCGGCGTCCGCGTGTTCCAGTCCCTCGGCGTGGTTTCGCAAGGGACCGCATCGGCGTTTCGAATCTCGTCGCAGGGCGCGGGGTGTCTGACGTGGACCGCAGAGCGAGTGAGAGCCTCACGGATCGACACACCCGCCGGTGATGAGCGGATACAGGTCAAGGGGAGCGGACTGGGCTCCAGCGCTTACGATCCGACAACAGACGGCTTCACTGTTCGGCTGATCGCCGGCGATCAGACCGTCTGGAGTGCTTCGGTGAACGGCGGCGACAAAGGCTGGAGGTCGTCCAGCAGGAACTTCAAGTGGAAGTCAGCCACCGGGCCGCACGCCGACGGGCTGCGGACATTGAAGATCGACCGGCCGGGCGAGCGCACTCGCATCAAGATAAAGGCAACCGACGCGTCGGCTGCGGGGCTGAGCGGCGCCACCGCGCTGCAGATCGAACTGCAGATCGGAACGACCGTCTGGGTGACCGAGACGTCATGCACGCAACGCGGCGACAAGCTCGGCTGCGGGT
This sequence comes from Candidatus Nitrosopumilus sp., assembly GCA_964225545.1. Lineage (GTDB taxonomy): Bacteria > Desulfobacterota > Binatia > UBA1149 > SPBQ01 > SPBQ01. The sequence goes on from CAXQPB010000197.1 coordinate 1,908, forward strand.
GAGGCCCGCAGCACTCGCGCAACGCGGATCCTGTGACGAACGACCGCCCGGGCGAGAACGGCTAGTCTGCCGGCAAGCCGTTCGCAGCAATGCGGCGGCCGAGGTGTTCGAGCTGATGCCGCGCTGAGCCCAGTTCGTGTTCGATCTGGATCGCCCACTTGAAGTGGCGATGCAGTGGATAGTCGATGTCGATTCCGATGCCGCCGTGCAGGTGCTGGAAGGCGTACGACGCGTGGTGGCCGCCTTCGGCCGCCCAGTACTTCGCGACCGCAACCTGATCGGTCGCGGGCATCCCGCGGGACAATCGCCAGCTCGCCTCCAGCGCGCTGAGGCGAATCGCCTCTACGTGGATGTATGCATCGGCGGCCCGCTGGTGAACGGCCTGGAAGCTGCCGATGGGCCGATCGAACTGCACGCGCTCGCGCGCGTAGGAAGCCGTCATCTCCAACGCACGCTCGGTCACGCCGAGCTGCATCATGCAGCGAGCGGCCGTAGCGTGCTCGACAATCCGCGCAAGCAAGGCTGCACCTTCCCCTCCTCGATCAAGCCGGGCCGAATCGCCTGCCTCCACGCCTTCGAGCGACAGACGTGCGTGCGGCCGGCCGTCGGAGGTCTCCTGCGCGCTCAGCTCGACGCCAGCGCCGGACTCGACCTCGATCGCGAACAGACCGGTCGAGCCGTCATCGACGAGAGCCGGCACGATCACATGGGAAGCCTGCAACGCTGAAGGGACGCTGGTCTTCACACCGGTCAGCCGGTAGCCGTCTCCCGAGCGCTCGGCACGCGTCACCGGTCGAAGCGGGTCGCTCGTCTCGATCTCGGTGAGCGCCGTGGTGACGATTCGCTCGCCGCGAGCGATCTGCGGCAACCACTCCTGTTTGAGATCCTCCCGGTTGCTGAACGCCAACGGCAGGGCGCCCAGAACCAGCGCGGGATACAGCGGCACCGGGGCGACCGTGCGTCCCGCCTCCTGCATCAGCATGGCGAGCGCCATGAAGCCCAGTCCCATTCCGCCGCAGTCCTCGGGGATCGCGGTGGCCAGCAGGCTCGCGTCGGCAAGCGCCTGCCACAGCTCGGGGTCGTGCGTCGCCCCCGCAGCTTCGAGCTCTCTCAGATGTTCATTGCTCGTGTGGTCGGCAAGGATCGTGCGCGCCAGATCAACGACCGCTCTGTCTTCGTCCCGGATTGTGAAGTCCATCGCAGCGGCTGCCCCTTTATCCCTTGTAATGCGGCAGGCCGAGGCCCGCCATCGCGATGATGTCGCGCTGGATCTCGTTCGTGCCGCCACCGAAAGTCAGAATCAGGCAGTTTCTGTACGCTGATTCGATGCGCCCCTTCAGCACGGATTCGGGACTGCCTTCGGCGACGATACCGACAGCGCCGAGGACTTCGAGCAACGCACGGTAGGCTTCCATGCTCAGCTCGCTGCCGTAGACCTTGATGGCGGAAGACGCAGCCATGTCCGGCTGGCCTTTGCCCATCGCCCACGCCTGCTTCCAGTTCATCAGCCGCAGCACTTCCATCTTCGCGTACACGCGCGCGAGGTTGTGCTGCACCCAGTCTTTTTCAATGACGGCAGCGCCGTCGACAACGGTCTCGCGCGCCCAGCGGGTGACGTTGTCGAGGTTGCGCCTCATCATCCCGACCGTCATCAGCGAGATCCGTTCGTGGTTGAGCTGGCCCGTGATCAGTCCCCAGCCCTTGTTCTCACCACCGATCAGGTTCTCGGCCGGCACGCGAACGTCGTCGTAGAAGGTCGCGTTGGTCGAAACGCCGCCGAGCGTCCGAATCGTCTGCCGGTCATATCCGGCAGCAGAGGTCGGCACGAGGAACATCGACAGGCCCTTGTGCTTGCGTGACGGGTCGGGGTCGGTGCGGGCCGCCAGCCATACATAGTCGGCGTACTCGGCCAGACTCGTCCACATCTTCTGACCGTTGATGACCCACTCATCGCCATCGCGTACGGCGGTGGTGCGAAGCGAGGCGAGATCGGTTCCCGCTCCGGGTTCGGAATAGCCCACGGAGATGAACATCTCTCCTGCGAGAATACGGCTGCAGAACTCCTGCTTCTGAGCCTCGGTGCCGTATTCGCGCACCATCGGACCGATCGAGTTGAGCGTCAGAAACGGCAGCGGAAATCCGGCGGCCTGGATTTCATCGGCGAAGATGAACTGCTCGATCGTCGTGCGCTCCTGGCCGCCGTACTCCTTCGGCCACGCCAGCCCCAGCAGCCCGTCGTCGCCCATCTTCTTCATCGCCTTACGGAACTCGGGGCCGCCTCCCTCCCGGTGCACCGAGAGCTCTGCTACCAGCTCGTCCGTCATGAGCTTCCCGACGTACTCCCTGAGTTCGTCGCGAAACCTGCGCTCTTCGCTCGTGAAATCGAGTTCCATACCGTTCAGCAGTTCTCCCTGAAGTCCTCGACAAGAAGCTCCATCGTCACGTCGAAGATCATGTTGCCCGCTCCGTCGTAGATCTCGTACAGCTTGCCGTTCGGTGAATGGTTGCCGAAGAAGACCATGCCGCCGTTGTCACCGCCGCGCTCGATGTGCGGGTAGATGTCGCCCGTGCTGAGCGCATAGTCCCCGGCACGCCGGACTCGGTGCTCGCCGCGGCTGCCGTCGGGAAGCACATCCCAAAGGTGCTGCTCTCCTTCGAGCACCAGGACCGTCGTCGTCGCGGTGTGCCGGTGGATCGGGCAGTGTCCGCCGTCGCCGTCCCAGCGCACGACCATGTCGAGGGTGCCTGCATCGAGGTCGTGACCGAGAATCGTATAGTCGTGACGGACCGGCAGGTCTTCGCCGGGCTCACCGACCACCTTGCGCCACTGCCAGCGTTGAGGATCGAATCCGTTCGCGATCATCTCAGACCTCCGACTGCTCACGACACGCCGAAAGCGGCGGGTCGAGGACCATCCCTTCCATCGTGCCGGCCGCCCGCCACGCCTCGAGAATTTCCGTGAACTCGCCGGGCTGCTCCCCGAAGAAGAAGCCGCTCTGCCGTGTCTTGCGGCTCGGCTTCCCCTCGTTGTTGTAATAACCGGGCGTACAGGTCTCGGCGAACTCGATCGTCCGGTCGCCCATGCGGACCACCGTCTCGACCCACTCGGTCTCGGCCTGCTCGGAGACCTCGACGCTGCGCAGTCCCTTCTCCAGAGCGCTCGCGATCACGTACGCCAGGTGACGCGCCTGCTCGGTGATCATGTGTGTGAAGTTCACGGTGAAGCCGGACTGCGCGACATTGACCAGGAAGCAGTTCGGGAAACCGTGGACGTGGATGCTGTGCAGCGAGCGTACGCCGTCGCTCCAGCGATCGGTCAGCGTCTGCCCGTCGCGTCCGACGATCGTGTAGCCGCAGCGCCTCGAGAAATCGGTACCGACCTCGAAACCGGTCGCGTAGATCAGGCAGTCAAGGTCGTACTCCCTGCCGGCTGCGACCACGCCCCGTTCGGTAATACGTTCCACCCCCCTGCCCTGCGTATCGACCAGCGTGACATTGGGCCGGTTGAACGTCTGGAGATACTCATCGTGGAAGCACGGGCGTTTGCAGAACTGGCGGTAGTACGGCTTGAGCGCTTCGGCGGTGACCGGATCGCTTACCAGCGCATCGACGCGCGCCCGAACCTGCTCCATCTTCTCGAAGTCCGCCATCTCCACCGTTTTCGCCAGTGCTTCCGGCGACAGGTCCGGGTCGTCGGCCGCCAGCATCATGGTCAGCAGTTTGCGGATGATGTCGGTCCAGCCGTCATTGACCAGGTCTTCCTCGGCGTAGCCGCCGGCGGTCAGGACATGGAAGTTTTCGATGCGCTCTTTCTGCCAGCCCGGGCCAAGGCTCGCCGCCCACTCGGGATCGGTCGGGCGATTGTCACGCGCGCTCACCGACGAGGGTGTGCGCTGGAAGACATACAGATGCTGCGCCGACCCGCCCAGATGCGGGATGCACTGGACGGCCGAAGCGCCGGTACCGATGATGCCGACGCGCTTGTCGGCGAGCCCGGTCAGGCCGCCGTCGGCATCCCCGCCGGTATATTCATAGTCCCAGCGGCTGGTGTGAAACGAACGGCCATTGAAACTCTCGACGCCGGGGATGCCGGGCAGCTTCGGTTTTTGCAACACGCCGTTGGCCAGGCAGATGAAACGCGCACGCATCGAGTCGCCACGGTCGGTCGTCACCGTCCATCGCGCCGTCTGCTCGTCCCAACGGACCTCGCGAACCATCGTCTGGAAACAGACATCACGATACAGATCGTACTTCGTCGCGATCGCCTTGCAGTGCGCGTAGATCTCGGCGCCGCGGCTGTATTTCTCGCGCGGGATGTAGTCGAGCTCCTCGAGCATGGGCAGGTAGCAGTAGGACTCGACATCGCACGCGATGCCCGGGTAGCGGTTCCAGTACCAGGTGCCGCCGAAGTCCCCGCCTTTTTCGATGATGCGGAGACTCTCCACGCCGGCCTCGCGCAGCTGCGCCCCGGCGATGAGCCCTCCGAAGCCGCCGCCGACCACGATCACGTCGACCTCATCGGTAAGCGCATCACGCGCGAACCCCGGTTCGACGCAGGGGTCGTCTTCGAAGCGCGCGAAGCGGCCTGCGATCTCGAGGTACTGATCGTTGGCGTCGTCTCGAAGACGTTTCTCACGCTCGATCCGGTACCTCTCGCGCAAGGCGTCGGGATCGAATGCGGGAGCCGCGGCCGTACCGGTCGTTTCGCCGTCGTTACTCTTGTTCGTGGTCATCTGTGTTCTGTTTGCTTCCGGCCTGTGCCCGTTTCACGCCCGCGGATTCTTTCGCCTGTGAACACCGCCTGTTCACCGGAGGACTTTTCTATTCACTGCAATACTGGACAATGCGCAGCCTCAGCGCGAATCGGCGTCGAGCGATCGACCGACCGTCGCACGATGCGACGCAGCGCCAGGGGAGTACCGCGATGCCCGGACCCGGACCCGATACCAGCGGAGACAATCGCCCGACAGGCGCAACGGATAAGGACGGACCGCCGCTGGCGGCCGTTGACCTGACCGACGAGCGCCTCGGCCGCGACGGCTTCCCTCATGAAGTGTTCTCGACCCTGCGCCGGGAAGCACCGGTCTGGTGGCAGCAATTCCCCGACGGCTACCAGCGCGCAGCGGACGATGGGTTCTGGGTGCTCTCGAAGTACGCGGACATTCAGGCGGCAAACCGCGACCCCGAACTGTTCACCGCCATCGACGGCCCGTCGGTGGCCGACAACCCGGAAATGCGCGGAATGATGCTGGTGAGTATGGACGGTAAGGCGCACACCCGTCAGCGCAAACTCATCAGCGCCGGGTTCACGCCGCGAATGATCGCCCGGCTCGAGGAGCGCGCGCGCCACTGGGCCGTGGAGATCGTCGACGCCGCGTTGGAGCGAGAAACCTGCGACTTCGTGGCCGACGTTGCCTATCAGCTCCCGATGCACATGATCGCCGACATTGTCGGCATCCCGGTCGAGGACCGGCAGCATCTGTTCACGCTCGCCAACAACTTCATGCAGGCCGGTGCTCCGGGCACTCCGCTCACCCATGAGGAGCAGCTGGCGTTGCAGGTCGAGGTCTTCGAGTACGCGCAGTCGCTCGGGCGGCGTAAGCGCGAGAGCCCCGAGGACGATGTCTGGTCACTGCTTTGCAATGTCGAGATCGAGACCGAGGACGGCGAGAAGGCCGCGATGGATGAACTCGAACTCGACATGTTCTTCATGCTGCTCACGCTCGCCGGCAGTGAAACCACGCGCGACGCGATCGCTCTCGGTCTGGTCGCGTTGCTGGAAAACCCCGAGCAGCTCGCGATCCTGCGCAGCGCTCCCGAGGTGTCGCGCGCGGCCGTGGACGAGATCATCCGCTGGGCCTCGCCGGTAAGCTACTTTGCGCGGCGCGCGACCCGTGACACCGAGGTTCGCGGCGTACCGATTCGCGAGGGCCAGCGAGTCACCCTCTGGTATCCGTCGGCCAACCGCGATGAAGAGGTCTTCGATGACCCTTTCCGTTTCGACGTGACGCGCTCGCCGAACGAGCATGTCGCGTTCGGCGGAGGCGGACCGCATATCTGCCTGGGAGCGAACCTGGCCCGGTTCGAGATCACGGTCCTGTTCGAGGAGCTGCTCGCGCGGACAGAACAGATCGAGCCTGCCGGCCCTGCCGAGTACCGGGCGCTCGGCCTGTTCAACCCGATCTTCTACGCGATCCGGCACCTGCCCGTCCGGCTCAGACCGGCTTGAGCCGATGATCGGCAGCAAACGATGAACGGCCTCTCCACACTGCGCGTCGTCGACTTCTCGCATCAGATCGCAGGGCCCTACTGCTCGAAGCTGCTCGTCGATGCCGGCGCCGAGGTCATCAAAGTCGAACCGCACAGCGGCGACTCGCTGCGCCGAAGTTCTGCAACAGCCGCCGACCTCGGCGGCCGTGACTCCGCGCTGTTCTGCTACCTCAACGCCGGCAAGCGCTCGGTTGTGGGCAGCCCCGGCGACCCGCACGTCGATGCGCTGGTCGCACAGGCCGATATTGTGATCGAGGCGCACGGACTCGAAGCCGACACCGGCCCGCGTCTCGACGTCGGCGCACTGCGTTCGGCCCATCCATCACTGGTCGTCGTTTCGATCACACCCTACGGGGTTGAAGGTCCGTGGGCAGACCGCAAAGCGACCGAGTTTACATTGCAGGCCGAGTGCGGGTCGCTCGGCATGCGCGGCGTGATGGGCAAAGAGCCGTTCCAGGCCGGCGGCCGCATCGCCGAGTGGGCGGCCGGGACGTATGCCGCGGTCGCTGCGGTTCCCGCCGTGATTGCAGCAGGCGCGCAGGGGCGCGGCGATCACATCGATGTCTCGATCCTCGAGACCGCGAACATCATCTACACCAACTTTTCCGAGACCATGAACCGCCTGATGAACGGCAGCGCCGACACGCCGGAGCACGCATGGCTGTCGCCGACCGTCGAGACGCCGTCGATCGAACCGTCGGCCGACGGATATGTCGGCTTCTGCACCAACTCGCGCCAGCAGTTCTCCGACTTCCTGCTGATGATCGAGCGACCCGACCTTCAGGCGGACGAGGAGCTTGCCCAGTTTGCCGGTCGCCTGATGCGATTCGACGAGTGGAACGCGATCATGCACGGGTGGCTTGCGACGAAGACCACCGATGAGATCGTCGAACTGGCGTCCCTGCTGCGCATCCCGGTCGCGCCGATCTGCAACGGCGAGAGCGTCCAGCGCCATGTTCAGCTTGAAGCGCGCGGCGTCTTCGGCCCCGATGCGTCGGGACGGTTCATTCAGCCGCGCCGCTCGTACCGCATCGACCACGCCGACCCGCCGCCGCCTCGCGCGGCGCCTGCGCTCGGCGGGGATACGGCAACGGCGGCTTTCTCCGGCCGCAGCGATACCGGCGTGAGCCTGATTGCGGGCCCCACGGGCGGACGCGCGCCGGCTGTCGACACGGGCGCGGCCGCGCTGCCGCTCGCAGGCCTTCGCATCCTCGATCTGACCGCGTGGTGGGCGGGCCCGTCGGCCTCCCACCTCATGGCCACATTCGGTGCCGAGGTCATTCACGTCGAATCGGCGCGCCGCCCGGACGGCCTGCGCTTCGTCGGCGGGATGATGGCAGCCCACTACGAGCAGTGGTGGGACACCAGCCCGCACTTCATTCAGGTCAACACCAACAAGCTCGATGTCACACTCGACCTCGGCACGCCGCGCGGACTCGATCTGGTCAAGCGGCTGATCGCCGAGTGCGATGCGATCGTCGACAACTTCAGCCCGCGCGTTCTCGATGAATTCGGTCTGACTTGGGACGTGATCCACGGCATCAACCCGAAGCTGGTGATGATGCGGATGCCGGCGTTCGGACTCGACGGACCGTGGCGTGACAACACCGGGTTCGCACAGACCATGGAGCAGCTGTCGGGGATGGCGTGGGTGACCGGTCACACCGACGATCAGCCGCGCATCCCGCGCGGACCGTGCGATCCGCTGGCCGGGATGCATGGCGCGCTGGCGCTGCTCGCCGCGCTCGCCGACAGCCGGGTCACCGGAGCCGGACATCATGTCGAGAGCACGATGGTCGAGAGCGCGCTCAACGTCGCCGCCGAGCAGGTGGTCGAGTGGAGCGCCTACGGCAGACTGCTCGAGCGCGAAGGCAACCGTTCGCCGCTGGCCGCTCCGCAGGGGCTGTACCCGTGCGCGGACGATCTGCCGGGCGCCGAGAGGCGGCTGGCAATCTCGATCGCCGGCGATGACCAGTGGCGCGCCCTGCGGCGCGCGCTCGGAGATCCTGATTGGGCGGCGGACCCTCGACTCGACAGCCTCGCCGGACGCCGCGAAGCGCACGATGAGATCGACCGGCGGCTTGCCGATTGGACACGCACGAAGCAACGCGCAGCACTCGCCGCTGAACTTCGCGAGGCGGGGATTCCGGCATCGGAGGTCGCCGATCCATGCCGTCTGCTCCAGACCAACCCGCAGTTTCAGGCCAGGCGCTTCTTCGAGACGCCCGAGCACCCGGTGGTTGGACCGATGCCGCTGCCCTCGTGGCCGTTCCGCTTTTCGGGCGTGCCGCGCTGGCTGCGAACGCCGGCGCCGACGCTCGGCCAGCACAACGAAGCGGTACTCGGGAAGATACTCGGACTTACCTCCGAGGAGATCGCCGACCTGGCTGCCGAGGGCGTGATCGGAACCCGGCCGGAGGGGCTTTGAGCGGGCAGCGCGCCGTCACTCGGACGCGCTCCGCCGCTTTGAAACGAACGCGTATACCGCCGCGGCGACAAAAATACTCGGAAACGAAACGATCGCGTAGGTGCTCGGTACCGGGATCAGCTCAGGCCGCTCCAGCTGGGTCATCACGACAAGACTGGCCAGCGCGATATTCTGGACGCCGGTCTCCAGACCGATCGTGAACCGGTCGCGCGCGTCGAGTCCGGCCGTCCATGCGGCCGCGTAGCCGGCAGCCAGCCCCGCCCAGCACAGCAGGGCAGAGGCCAGCGCCGCTGCCGGAAGGTAAACCACCATCTCATCCCAGGTTTCATAGATGATAATGACGGCCGCCAGCGTGAACCCCGCCAGCGACAGACGCTTGATCTGCTCCTGCACACGCTCGACGTGAGCCGCCCAGCGCGCACGCACCCAGATCCCCGCGGCGATCGGCAGTATCGAGATCACGGTAAGCTGAGCGAGCGTGGTCAGGACCGGCAGACGGACCTGCGCCGGACCGTCGTAGAACGTCGCCAGCCCGAGATTGACCACCAGCGGTATGGTCACGACCGTGAGCAGACTCGACAGCGCCGTCAGCGTGACCGAAAGCGCGATATGCGCGCCTGCAAGATAACTCAGAACATTGGACGGCGGCCCTCCCGGGCAGGCGGCCAGGATCACCATGCCCGCTGCAACCTCGGGTGGTGCATCGATCGCCCACGCGAGCAGGAACGACAACGCGGGCAGAAGTACGAGCTGCGACAGGAGCCCGACGACGACGGCCCGCGGCAACTCGATGACGCGGGCGAAGTCCTTCATCGACAGCTCGAGCCCCATTGCGAACATGATGCCGATGATGGTGAGTGCGATGAGTACGTTGATCATACCGGTCGGATCGCGCAGCCTACGTTGCGTCCACAGCCGTTGGGAGCCTGCTGCGCTTCCGCGAGTTCGGCAACGGCGCTACTGTCTGCGCCGATGGGTACGACACAAACGAGGACCGAAACCGACGCCGCGGCTGAGGCGTGGGCCGAGCTCAACAGCGCACTCGCCGATATTGAACAGAACTGGGTCGGGCAGCCTGGCGGGGAGATCTCCGGCGAAGAACGCGCCGCACGTCGCTACCTCGTCGCCAACTCGCTCCAGCACGCGTTCGACGCATGGTTCGAGGCCGACCCGGTGCGACCGATGTTCTACCGGTGGCTCAGCCCGACAAAGAAGCTGCTCGGCGACAACCCCGATGCCGTCTACTACGGCACCGTCACCGACCCGGCAGGCACCTATCGAATCCGCGGAAACATCAGCGGCGCCGTCTATACCTCTTTTACGGTCGAGGCCGGCGCCCATGACGGCAAACTGTCGCAGGGGCTCGTCACAACACTCAACGACAGTCAGATCGAGATCGAGCCCGACGGCAGTTACGAGATCATCGCCAGTGCCGAACCGCAGCCCAAGAACTGGCTGCGGCTTGCGCCGGAGGCGGGCAGCATCACGACACGCCACTACTGGGAGCACGAGCGCAGCCCTCAGCTGAACCCGAATCTGCACGTCCCGCTTTCGATCGAGCCGCTGCACAATCCCGGGCCGGCCCGGCCGATGGACGATGCCGCGATCGCGGCCGGCGTCCGGCGGGTCGTCAACTTCGTGCGTGGAGCGACGATCGATTTTCCCGAGATCCCCGATGAGTTGATGCCCGACTGGGTCTCACGCACGGTCAATCAGTTCTCCGGCCCCGACCCGGCAAAAACCAATGAAGCGATCGGCTACGCGGCAAAAGACATCGACTACCGGCAGACGATCTATGAGCTCGGCCCCGACGAAGCGCTCGTCATGCGCGGGCGGTTTCCGCGCTGCCGCTTCGCCAACGTCGTCATCTGGAACCACCGGCTGCAGACTCCTCCCTACCGCTACCGGAAGGTTTCGCTGAACCGGCGGCAGGTCCGCTACGAGCCCGACGGCAGCTTCCGGATCGTACTCGCGCACAGCGATCCGGGAACGCCGAACTGGCTGGACGCGGCGGGGATTTCGACCGGCATGATCTTCTGGAGATTCCTCCTGCCCGAGGAAGAGGTCGTGCCGATCGAAACCGAACTCGTCAACGTCCGCTCGCTTCGCGGCTGAGCCGCCTCGAACTTGCCGCCGCGATCGGGTAGTAGAGCCTCCGTTCGTTTCGTCACCGGGGAGCCCGGCGATCATGACCGCTCGCGACACCACACACGACCACGTCTCCGCTGAGACATCGCGCTGGTGGCTCCCGGCCGCGCTCTTTGTTTTTGCTTTGGTGTTCGCGGGGATCTTCGCCGACGTGATTCGCGAGGGCCCGGGCCGCGTGATCCTCGCCGACATCCCGGCCAACATTGAAGGAACGACCTACGATACGATCCGCAGACACGACGCGGTCTTCCAGTGCTGGCTGGTCGCCCGCAATGCGCAGACGTGGTCGCGCGCGCCGCATCGCATGATCGATGCGCCTCACTGCGCGCCGTACGACAATTCGCTCACCTTCGGAATCCCCATGCTTACGCTGGGGATTCTCGGCGTTCCTGTCGAGAGGCTGACCGGCGACCCGGTACTGACTTACAACTCGGCGATCGCACTGATGCTGCTGCTCGCCGCCCTCGCCATGTTTCTGCTCGTGCGCGAGTGGACGGGCTCGCCGGCGGCCGGGATCGTGGCAGGCCTGCTGTACGCTTTTCATACAACGCGGCTGTCGGGCATCCACTACCCTTCGGTCTGGGACACGACGTGGACCGTGTTCGCGCTCTGGTTCGCGCTGCGACTGTTCGAGCACGGGCGCTGGCGCGACGCCGCCGGTCTCGCCGCCGCGATCACCCTGCAGATCTGGGCGAGCTTCTACCCGTTTCTGGCGGCGGTCATTCTCGGAATCCCGATCGGTGTCTGGTTGATGCGAAGCTATGGCTTCGAGCGTGCCCGCGGCATCCAGATCGCGGCGGTCCTCGCTGCGACCGGTGCCGCGGCGCTGTTCCTGCTCCTGCCCTACGCGATGGCGGCGAAAGGACAGGGACTGGTACGGGACGGCTGGATCGCCTTCGGCCATCCGAGAATCTATCTGCCCGGCGACTACCACTCCCCGGGCTGGATCGTGTACGGGCTGACGGCAGTCGCGCTCTTCGCAGGCCGAAGCGGCCTGGCCCCGTCCGCGGTCAGACGCGATCCGCGCTGGATCCTGCTGGGCTCGGCGGTCGCCGTTGCTCTTTTCGCCGCCGGACCGACGCTGCAGCGACTTGTCGAGCCGGTCCCCTTTCCCGATCTGTACTCGACACTGGGGACCGTGATCCCCGGCCTGAAGACCGTACGAGGTGTGCACCGGCTGGCGGGCGGCGTGAACTTACTGCTGTGCATTCTTGCCGGAATCGGCGCGGCCGCGATGCTGCGCCGTGCAGGCCGGCGGCAGAACACCCTGGCAGCGCTGCTCATCATCGGCTCTGTTGCCCATGTCCTGTATCCGGCGGCATTGGGGATCGCGCCGGAGCGCCAGTGGAAAACCGTTACGGCGCGACCGGCGGACAACGCGATCGAGCTCGCAAGAACCCTGCGCAGCGCCGGCACCGGTCCTGTGTTCGAGGTCCCGTATGCAGGCAAGAGAGTTGCCAGGCAACCGTATGAGATTTTCCTTTCGTACTATCACGGCAGACGAACGTCATCGTGCTTCGGATCCTACATGCCGGAAAACGAACAGATGCGCTCTGCTGCATTGCGGCTTCCGAACCCCGGAGCGGTCGCGACCCTGCGCGCGATGGGCTTTGACACCGTCCTCCTGCATCACGGACCGCCACCGTCGCAAAAGAAAAGCCTGTTCGACACGACCGCGGCTCGCGCAGACAGCGGCATTCAGACCCTCGCTTCCACACCGGACATGACCGCCTATTCGATAGGCAGAGGAAGGAACTGAGGACACCACACACGTCCTTTCTTTTCTTCGAGTAGTCAGAGCCCGGCAGACAACGTAAGACACCGCAGAACGCAGAGGAGACACGGACCGGAATGTCGCAGAGCAGAGAATTTTCGATCGTCCTGTGGGGAGCGACCGGCTTCACGGGGAAACTGACCGCCGAGTACCTGCTCGGGAAATACGGCGTCGATACCGACTTTCGCTGGGCGATCGCAGGCCGCAACCCGTCCAGGCTCGAAAAGGTCCGGGACGACATCGGCCGCACGACCGGCGTCGACGCGTCCGCACTGCCGATCATCGTCGGAGACGGCGGCGACGAGGAGTTCCTTGCAGCACTGGCCGGCCGCACGAAGGTCGTCTGTACAACCGTCGGCCCCTACGCACTGTACGGCTCGAAACTGGTTGCCGCGTGCGTGGCGGCTGGGACCGATTACTGCGATCTGACCGGCGAGGTCCAGTGGATGGCGCGGATGATCGAGGAGCATGATGCGGCGGCTGCCGGCAGCGGCGCACGCATCGTATTCACATGCGGCTTCGACTGCATTCCGGCGGATATCGGCGCGTACTTCATCAACAACGAGATGAAAAAGCGGCACGGCGTCCCCTGCTCGCATCTCAAGTTCCGGGTCCACGGCTTCAGCGGCAGCGCCAGCGGCGGCACGATTGCGAGCATGATCCAGATGATGGAGGAGGCCAGCAACGACCTCGGTGTCGTCGAGATCATGCGCGCGCCCTACTCTCTCAACCCCACCGGTAAACAATACGGACTCGATGGCCCCGAACCGGTCGCCCCGTTCCACGACGCGGACTTCGGACAGTGGGTCGCGCCTTTTGTGATGGGTGCGGTCGATACGAAGATCGTCCGGCGCTCGAACGCGCTGCTCGATCACGCCTATGGCCGTGACTTCCGCTACGACGAGGGCGTACTCTGCGGGACCGGAGCCTCCGGCTTCGCGCGGGCGACCGGCACCGCAGCGGGGATGCCTCTGGCGATGGGCGCAATGAGTGTGGGCCCGATTCGAAGGTTCGCAGCCGGACGGCTCCCGCAGCCCGGCACGGGCCCGAGCCGGGCGAGCCGTGAGGCAGGGTACTACGACATCCGCTTGCTCGGCATCCACCCGACAGACCCGGCTGCCAACCTCAGCGCGAGGGTCTACGGCGATCGCGACCCCGGCTACGGATCGACGTCGAAGATGCTCGCGGAGAGCGCGGTCTGCCTCGCCCTCGACCCTCCTGTCACCGGAGGAGGCTGCCTGACACCGGCTGCGGCGATGGGCTCGGCGCTGCTGGCGCGGCTGCCCGTCAACGCCGGGGTCAGCTTCACCATCGACTGAAGCTTCGACCTCGTCGGTTAGAGATCAAAGCAAAAGCAGAAGAATGCCTCCGACGATCGCGCAACAGCCGGCGACTTCCATCCGGTTCATTCGCTCCCGGAAGACAAACACCGTCGACGCGAAACCGAACAGGACCTCCACCTGAGCGACGGCCTTGACCACCGCAGCACTCTGCAGAGTCATCGCGGTGAACCAGCCGAACGATGCGCTGGCACCGACGAGTCCGACTGCCAGCGCCGGCTTCCAGGCGGCCGCGATGCGTCCGAGCTCATCGCGCTCCCGGATCGCGATGTAGGCCAGCATCACCAGCGCCTGGAACGTGATCGCCGCACACAGCGTGACGCTGCCCTGCATCAGAAAGTTCGGTCCGCCGAGTGAGAGCGAGGCGCCGCGAAAGCCGACCGCGGCGATGCCGAAAAACGCACCGGAACCGAGCCCGGTGGCGACACTGCGTGTGGTAAGCGAGGTCAGCAGCGAGGAGACACGAAGCTCAGAGCGGGCCATCGAGATCATCATGACACCGGTCACGGATACAGTGATCGCGAGCAGGACCGTCGGCGAGATGGTCTCGGAGAGAAACACCAGTCCGAACAGCGCGGCCTGCGCCGGCTCCGTCCGCGAATAGGCGGTGCCCACCGAAAAGTTTCGGTACCCGAACACCTGAATCAGCAACGCCTGCGCGATGATCTGCGCCGAGGCCGCAACGACAACCCAGGCCGCGAACTCCCAGTGCAGGGTGGGCAGCATGTACCCGCCTGCGAAACGGAGAACTGCAAAGAACAAAAAAGCGAAAGGCAGCCCGAAACCGAAGCGCACAAATGTCGCGCCCGCCGTACCGATGCGGTCTTTCAGCCAGTTCTGGAGGGTCGATCGGATGTTCTGCAGGAACGCCGCAGCGACCGTGATCGCGACCCAGATCTCCATGCACGTGTTCTAACGCAGCGCGGGCCCGTTCAACAACTCGACAGGGACCGAGCCGGTCCCGGGTCGAGGCAGCGCAGGCCGGGGCGGATCGGAAACGCATGCGCTTGGCTTGCTACGGATCACTCGGTCAGGTGCAATTCCGGATCTGGCGCCAAGCCAGCGACCACGACCGTGAGTTTCCGGCAAATCAATTCCGCGCGAACCTGGATGGCCCTTGTACTTCTGGTGACCTGCATCCGGGTTTTCCTGAACCTGCCGGGGAGCGCGTTTCCAGGCGCCGACGAACCGAGGTGGACCGCGACCGGCCGCTACGCCTTTGATCGCCTCTTCGTCGCACACGATTTTTCCGCGCGGACATGGAGTGACCCTGCTTTCACGCGGTACGGCGCGCGCAATCCGCCCGTGGGCAAGCTGCTCTTCGGTGCATTCCAGGTGATCGCGGGAGAGGGAAAGCAGTGCACCACGCGAGAAACGGTTCTGGAATTGTGGCGACCGGACCCGGACCGGGAGCATGACCTGCCCGCGATTCACGCAGTGCGCAGGGGAAACGCTGCACTGCTCGTCGTCGCTGCCGTCGCTCTTTACCGCATCGCCCTGGTGCTGACCGCATCCCCGCCACTGGCCGCGCTTGCCAGCTCGGCACGCCATTACCTCGCGAAATACGCGACGCTGAGGAATCGCCTGACGGGCGCATTTCTGACCGCGGCGGGCATCGGCCTGGCACTGGCCAGAAAGCAACCGTAGGAGCGCGCCTTGCGCGCGATAATTTGCAACCAATTGGGTCGCTACTGCATCTAAACTCCAAATTCCAATGGG
>CAXQPB010000198.1:0-113042 GCA_964225545.1 Candidatus Nitrosopumilus sp.
AGCTGGGCCGGGCTCGGCGCGATGGCTCCGCGGGTTCTCTCGCACCCGAATATCGACCGCTACGACCTTTCGAGCCTGCGCAACCTCGGCTCGGGCGGCGCGCCGACGAGCCCGGAGTTGCAGAAGCGTATGCGCGAGGTCGCGCCCAACGGCGCGAACGCGATCGGGCTCGGCTACGGATCGAGCGAGACCTGCACGGTGGTCGCGATGATCAGCGGCGCCGACCTGCTCGAACATCCGCGCTCTGTCGGACGTGTCCAGCCCTGCCACCGGGTCGAGATCCGCGATGCCGACGGCAACGCGGTCGAGGACGGCGAGCAGGGCGAGATCTTCGTCCGCAGCCCCTTCAACATGCTCGAGTACTGGCGCAATCCCGAGGCGACGGCCGAGACGATCTCCGATGACGGATGGCTCGCGACGGGCGACGTCGGTTACTTCGTCGAGTCGAGGCTGTTCATCAATGCCCGCGCGCGCGACCTCATACTGCGCGGCGCCGAAAACGTATATCCGGTCGAGATCGAGCAGCGCCTCGAAGCCCACCCCCAAGTCCATGAAGCGGCCGCGGTCGGCGTCGAGCACGCAGAACTCGGTCAGGAGGTGAAGGCGTTCATCGTGCTCGCACCGGGCAGCACCGTGGACACTGATGAGCTCGCCGAGTGGTGCGGTCAGACCCTGGCCAGGTTCAAGGTACCGACACTCTGGGAGACTCGCGACGAACCGTTGCCGCGCAATGCCGCCGGGAAGATTCTCAAGAACGTTCTGACCGGCGAGGCGGAGAACCGCTTCGTCGCGGAGGAATAGCCGGCGTAGCCGCCGGGCAAGCTACGCAGCCCTTCGATTCCACTTGCGGACGTCATCGCAGGTGATCGTTCTCAACACCTCACTGTTCTTCTCGGAGAGTTGCTGAGTAAGGCGTCCGTCCGGCGCATACAGGCTGAACAGGACGAGCGCACCGTCGGGGCCGCCGATCTCCAGATGATCTTCAACGCCGTGCTTGTGCGCGTAGTCACCGGCTCGACGGACTCGGCGACCGGTCTCGACCCCGTTCTGGTAATCGACCACGTGCAGCTCGCCCTCGAGAACCAGCGATGAGATCGGGGCGATATGGCGATGGTAGTGACAGGCCGTGTTGGGTTCCCAGCGGTACAGGACGTCGACATGACCGTCGTCGCGGATGCTCAGCGGTGCTGCCCAGTAATCCACGGGAGTTCCGAATTGATCGCCGCTATCGAAATGAGTCCAGTGCAGATTTTTGTTTTCCAACAACATCATATCGCGCTCTCCTCGCCCTGCAGTCGCAGCGCAATGGCGTCGCGAGCCTCCTCGGTCGGGCGGACCGGGAGACGCTCGACCCTCCACCCGATCCTCGCGCCTCGATCCTCGAGTTGCGGGCGGATGGACTCAAAAACGGTGCGGTAGCGATACCAGGGGATTGTCGTCCAGAGGTGGTGGATCAGGTGGTAGTTCTGTCCCAGCAGGATGACGAACCCGGCGCGGCCGGGGTAGACCCGCGTATCGTGGTAACGCTCTGTGGAGTCGAAGGGGTAATGCGGAAGGTAGTCGAAGGTGATGGTCAGCCACATGACCGCAAGCGCGGATGGCGCCGCCCAGACGACAAGAAATTCTGCGAAGTGCCCCGAGATCAGCGCAGCCACAGGCAACGCGACCAGCAGCAGCTCCGCGCCGAGAACCTCGGCGAGCTCGGTGCGGCTGCGCCAGAGCTTACGGCCGTAGTAATGCCGGCGGTACTCGAATACCACTCCCAAAACCCAGAGCGGCAGCAGGAGCATGCAGCCCCGCGAGACGAAGAGATCCGGATCGCGTTGCGGGTTGTTGGTGTGCGAATGATGTTCGTAATGGACACCGCGAAACATCGGCGCCGATACGGAAAGAAGCAGCGCCATCGGCCGGCCGAGCCAGGCGTTCACGGTGCGATTCGAGTGCGCGATGCCGTGCATCGATTCGTGCAGAACGGTGAACCCGATGTACATCGCCAAAGCGTTGAGCGCGATCGCGCCCCACGCAGGAAGATGTCCCGTGAAGTAACTCCAGGTCGATGTCGAGACCACGACGACCGTCAACAGCGCGAGCCAGCAGGTGGGGTTGGTCAGCGTGCCGGCGGGTGCACCGACCCATTCACGCTGGACCGCGATTCGCCCGTCCTTGCCATCGCTCCCGGGCTCGGGCGATCCCGAGCGTGCATTTTCCGGACCCGCCATGTCGGTAAGCCTACCAGCTTTACCCACGGAAAAGTTGTCGGAGAGCGCCATTTTGTTGTTCTACGGCGCCGATTCGGGCCGGTTTCTCGAATCCGCGGGCAGGAGGGCCGGGAGCCAATGCATTGAGTCACCGACGCCCCGAGCCGCGCCGGATCGCGGCAAAGGCGATCGGCGATCCGGCGCGGCTCGAGCAGCGTGAATGCTCCTACGGCTTGAACCTCAGCAGGAAGTTGAAGATCCGCGTGTGCTTCGGGGTGTACGGCGGGTGGAACATCTTCGTTCCATCGAGCGGCGGCGAGGTGTGAACCGGCCGCAACTTGCTCATCTCGGCGAAGCCTTCCCAACCGTGGTAGTGCCCCATCCCGCTCGCGCCGACGCCGCCGAAGGGCATGTCGTGTTGAGCGATGTGGAACACGCAGTTGTTGATCGTCACGCCACCGGAGATGGTGCCGTAGAGAAGCTTTTCCTGTGAACCGCTGTCGTTGGAGAAAATGTACAGGCCGAGCGGGCGATCGCGCTCACCGATGTACGAGATGACCTCGTCGAGATCCTTGTAGGTCTTGACGGGCAGAAGCGGTCCGAAGATCTCCTCCTGCATGATCGTCATCTCTTCGGTCGGGTTGAGGACCAGGTGCGGCGGTATCTTTCGATACTCGTCGTTGAAGTCGCAGTCGGGAACGAGGTTGATGACCTCAGCTCCTTTCGAGCGAGCGTCCTCCAGCGTATCGCGCAGCCGTTTGTAGGACTTCTCGTCGATGATCGACGTGTAGTCGCGTGAGCCGGTGTCCGGGTAGCGACGCGGCATGATCTCGCGGGCCGCGGCCGCGAACTCATCCTTCTTGCTCTCCGGGATCAGCACGTAATCGGGAGCGAGACAGGTCTGTCCCGCGTTGACGAACTTCGAGTAGAGAATCCTGTCGGCTGCGGTCGAGACATCGAAGTCGTCGCAGATGATCGTCGGCGACTTGCCGCCGAGCTCGAGCGTAACCGGAGTCAGATTCTCGGCCGCCGAAGCCATCACCGTGCGACCGGAGTCCGCCGAACCCGTGAACACCACATGATCGAACGGCAGCGTAGTGAAATCGCCGCCGCGTACCCCGGGGAGGAAAGCGACCTGATCTTCCTCGAACTCGGCCTTGAAAAGATCGTCGAGGAGACGGCAGAGCGTCTGCGAGTTGGCAGCCATCTTGATCATCACGCGGTTGCCTGCGGCGAGCGCGCTGGTCAGCGGGCTCAGCGCCAGGAACAGCGGATAGTTCCACGGCGTGACAATACCGATCACGCCCTTGGGCTGCGGGATCAGGCGGTTCTTGCCGCCGGCAAACGCGATCCCGACATGACGCTTCTGCGGACGCATCCACTTGCCCACGCGCTTGCGCGCGTAACGGATACCGTCGACCGTATTGAAGATCTCGAGCATCTTCGTTTCCTCGGCTGAGCGGTGACCGAAATCCTCGCAGATCGCGTCGGCGATCGCGTCGGAGTTCGCCACGAGGATCTTCTCGACCTTGCTGAGCGCGGTCTTACGATCCTCGAGGCTCGGGTACGGGTTGCGGAGATAAGCCGCGCGCTGCAGCTGATAGATGCGCTGCGCCTCGTTCTCCACATTTTGAATCAGTCGAAGCTGGGCTGTCTGGGCCATGAAGTTCCTCCGTTGAACGCGGCGCCAGATCGACGCCAGCGGTTAATCTGACCCCGATCACCAGCGGATTCAAGGACACTCCACGATCGCAGGATGCCTCGCTCGCTTGCGGACGCCTTCTGCCAGACATAGCGGGTCTGCGGTGAATCGAACCCAGCCGCCATTGCTGACCCGGGATTTCGTCCTCGCAGCGCTCGCCCACCTGAGCTTCGGGCTGGCACTTTTCCTGTTCCTCCACTTTCCCGGTTTCCTCAAAGAACAGGGCGCAGGTGAGGCGCAGATCGGCAGAATCATGGCCCTGAACGCGCTCAGCGCAATGGTCTGCGGCCCGCTGATCGGCCGTCTCCTCGACGTCTGCGGCAGGCGCCACGTGATCCTGTGGGGCGCGGCCCTGTACACGCTCTCCGTGTCGCTCTACCTGACGATCGACGGAATCGGGCCGCGGGTCTACGCAATCCGTCTGCTCGACGGTGTCGGCTCGATCGCCGTCTACGCCGGGCTGTTCACCTTCGCTTCGGATCACGTCGCCGAGTCGCGTCGCACGGAAGGGCTGGCCCTGTTCGGGGCCTCGGGTCTGTTGCCGATGGCTCTGAGCGGTCTGCTCGGAGACGCGGTCCTGGAGACGACCGGCTACCGGGCACTGTTCGCGATCGCGCTGGTGTTCGCGGTCATCGCGCTCGCACTCTGCCTGTCGCTTCGCGACGCCGCGGAGGTGAAGGCCGACAGCGAAGCATCGAGCGGACTGCGCGGACCGCTCCAGCAGGCCGAGCTCTATCCGATGTGGTTCGTGAGTTTCTGCTTCTTCTTCAGTACGGTCGCCGTCTTCACGTTCCTGAAGACATTCACCATGCAAACCGCGATGGGCTCGGTCGGCAGCTTCTTCACCGTGTACGCGGGCGTCGCGATCGGGCTGCGGCTTTTATTCGGCTGGCTTCCCGACCGCGTCGGACAGCGGCGCGTGCTGGGGCCGTCGTTGCTCGCGTATGCGACCGGACTCGCCGTGCTTGGAGGCTACGGCTCGATGACGGGTTTCCTGCTCGCGGCCCTGCTCTGCGGAGCCGGTCACGGCTTCGCGTTTCCCGTTCTGTTCTCGCTCGTCATCGAGCGTGCGAAGCGGGCAGACCGCGGATCCGCCATGGGCATCTATACGACGGTCGATTGGATCGGACACCTCACCGGGCCGCCGCTCATCGGACTGGCGATCGAGGGGCTCGGATACCCGGGGACGCTGCTCGGCCTCGGCGCAGCGCTTTCCGGCGCGCTGATCGTATTTTACATCTGGGACACGCGAACGCTTCGGCTGCTCGCGCAGCAGGCATGACCGCATCACGACACCAGGCCCGCAGACGACCGGCGGCCCGTTTTCTCGCGCTGGCGCTGCTCGCCTGCGGTGTGTACCTGCTGGCAGATTCGGGCGGTCTGCTGGAATTTCTCGACCCGGAGACGCTCGCCGACCGCATTCGCTCGAGCGGCTCACTCGGCATCGTGGTGTTCGTTGCCGCGTTCTGCCTCGGAGAGCTCGTGCAGGTCCCGGGTACGTTATTCTTCGCTACGGCTGTCGGCGTCTGGGGTCTGCCGGCGGGCGTGATCGTGGGCGTAACAGCGGCGATCGCGGCCTGCACGTTCGCGTTCGCGACCGTGCGGCTCGCCGGCCGCTGGGTACTCGACGGGAGGTCTCTCGAAGCGATCCAGCGCTTCGTACCGGCGATCGAGTCCGCCCCCCTGCGCACGACGGTCCTGTTGCGGCTCACGCTCGGCGCGTCTCCACCGGTGAACTGGGCGCTGGCGCTGTCGGCCATCGGCTGGCGGGAGTTTCTGATCGGCACGGTGATCGGAATCACGCCCAACGTGACGGCATACGTATGGCTCCTCGATCAGCTCGCGTTCACCAGTGAGCCCGTGATTCCGAAGTGGGGAGTCGTCGCGCTGCTGCTGGTCCTGGTGGGAATCGGCGTGCAGGTGAACCGCCGGCTCCAGCGGCGCGGCGACAGGATCGCGCGGGACAGAGGCGACTGAGCCGTTCGTCCGTCCCGCGCGTCGTTGCAGCGGTCAGCTTCGCGAGCTGGCCGCGCGCTTGCCGGCCTTCTTCGAAGCTTTCTTCTTCGCAGACTTCTTCGAAGCGGACTGCTTTTTCGTTGCCTTCTTTTTGGCCGCTTTCTTTTTCGCAGCTTTTTTGGCTGCTTTCTTTTTTGCGGTCTTTTTCGCAGTCTTCCCGGCGGCTTTTTTGGCCGCTTTCTTTTTTGTCGCCTTCTTCTTTGTCGCCTTCTTGCCGGCGGCTTTCGATCGGCCGCCTCGCCGCGTCAGGCTGCGCGCAGCGGCAGCCTTGCGCACCGCTCCTCGCGCTTCGCCGAGGAAGTCCTCGAGCCTGTCGAGAATCTGCTCCGCATCGCGCGCAGCGTTGCGCGTCATCTCACGCCAGGTCTTTTCGGTCCGACTCTCGTACCGATCCAGTGTGCGCCTCGCGTCGCGCAGAAGCTGGGTAGCCTCACGCCGCGCCGAGCTCGCTGCTTTTTCGATTTCCACCTCGAGGCGGCTGAGCTGACGTGCGACCTGTTTGCGGAACTGCCCGAGTGTGACCGGCACCGCGATCCGTGCGCTGGAGGCTTTCTTCTTGCGTGCTTTTTTCTTCCTCGAAGCCATGGGGCTCCCTCCTGATCTCGTTGGCAATACTGAGCCGGCGGCTGGAAATCAGTCCCACAGGCGACGACCTATTTCCAGAATCAGCCCGGATTTCCCCCGCCCCCCCCCGTTCGGGTTCATGTCTCAGCCCTCGGGGACGGAGAGCGTCGGGTTGCGCGCCGCGCGCACGTCGTCGAGGCGCGAATGACAGGCTTCGCGCCAGCCTTCCTCGGAGAGAATGTAGAACTGCCCGGCCTCGACAGCCGCGATCACGCGATCTGCGATGACCACGGGGTCGACGCCGGTGCGCACCGTCTCGGCGAGCGCGGCTGTGACGATCTCCGATTCCGCCGACGCGTCGCCATCGACGACGAGGCCCTGCGGACGGTTGCGTTCGGAGCGGTCGATGCGCGTGGCGACGCCCTCCGGGCAGAGCACCGACACACCGACATTCGGCGCCTTCATCGAAAGCTCGTGGTAAAGGCATTCGCTCAGCGAAACCACCGCATGTTTGCTCATATGGTAGGCGGAACAGAACGGCATCGAGGTCACGCCCGCCATCGACGACGTGTTGACGATGTGAGCCTCGACTCCCTGCTCGACAAAGATCGGCGTGAACGTACGGATGCCGTGAAGCACGCCCCACATATTCACACCCAGAACCCACTCGTAATCGCTGAGTGGTGATTCCCATGAAACGCCGGCCGCGAAAACGCCTGCGTTGTTGCACAGCAGATGGACGGCGCCGAAACGTTCCAGCGTCGCATCGGCGAGTTGCTGAACCGATTCCGGATCGGTGACGTCGGTCTGCACGGCGAGCGTCTGAGCGCCTGTTTGCGCAAGATCGGCCGCAACGCTCTGCGCTGCGTCCCTTTCGACGTCGGCCACCACGATTTTCATTCCCCGCGCGGCGAGGCGCTCGGCGAGAGCCTTGCCGATTCCGCTGGCCGCGCCGGTCACCACCGCCACCTTGTCTTCAAACTCTTTCATGGGGTCCCCCTGTCCTGTGCTTCGCCCGTCATGCCCTTGGCTTTTCTTCCGGCCCGCTCGGCGCGGCACGGAGCGTCTCGGCTCGATCCCACGCCGTCAACGGGCGCAACTCTGCTCCGCTCTGATCTCAGTGGTACGTATCGGATCCGGTCGAGAGGGCAGCGGAGATCATCGACGCGACCTCGAGAATGCGGTCGATCATCGCGCTCGACTGCGCATCGAACGTGAACCCACGGAACGCGGTTGTCGAGAGTTCCATGAACGGCGCCATCAGGTCCTGCGTCTCGGCAGCGCCCTCGATCGCCGTGTAAATCACGGCGAAGAAGTGTCGCGGCGCCTCGCCTTCGGCGCCCTGGCCGGCCAGATACTCGTCAAGTTCCTTCATCAGGGGCAGGATCTCTCCCTGCGCGGTCGTGGTTGCACTGGGCTGCTTGTCGTCGCTTGCCATCCTACCGGCGTACACGCGTCCGTGCTCCCGGACAACCGCAGATGCCTTGCAAACCCGGCGGCATGACCTATGACTGAGAACTGCGCGCGGGTCGCGGCGCCCCTCCCCTTCGCATGGGCACGACAATCGAACAGGTTCGGCAGATCCTGGCGTCCCACACGCCGAAGCTGACAACGTTCTCGCCGGAGAACACCCGCATCCGGGCGGCCGTCGCCATCATCGGGCGCGCGTCCCGGCAAAACGATGACGTGGAGTTCCTGTACATCCGAAGGTCGGAATTCGATGGCGACCCGTGGTCGGGCGACATCGCATTTCCCGGTGGCCGCATCGACGGCCCGGAGGAGCTGCCACGCCATGCGGCCGAGCGTGAGACCCTCGAGGAGGTCGGCATCGACCTCGGAAGCGCCGAGTATCTCGGCCAGATCGACGACGTCACCGGAAGCAGCGAGGCCGTGCTCGTGTCGGGTTTCGTCTACCGTGTCGAGGGCGACGTCGAGGTCTGCGCCAACCATGAAGTCGCCGCCACGCGTTGGGTCGGCATCGAAAAGCTCGCCGACCCGGAACGACGGACCGTTCGGCACCTGCGCTGGATGGAGCATGACGTCGACATGCCGGCGCTGGAGATCTTCGACGACGGTTCGCCCGTGCTCTGGGGCCTGACCTACCGATTCACCGAGCTGCTCATGGCGCTGCTGGACCGGCCGATTCCGAGCGGGCCGTGGCGGCGTGACGGCGTACAGTGAGTTCGGCGCGGGGCTGCGAGGCGGCCACGCGTTCCCGGCTCGCATTCGGAACACGAGCGGACCACTATCACGATCGTGAACGCGGGGACGGCCCCCGCGACGCGAAGGAGACCGCCATGCCGATCAGTGACCGTCGCCCTCAATCCTGCCCGACCCGCACGCCTCGTCTTCATTCCATGCCGCGCAGGAGAACGCGCGGCGGGTTCCGAGCGGCGTGCGCATTGCCGTTGCCCGCTCTGACTGCGTCGCTGGCTCTGGCGTCCCTGCTGACGGCCGCAGCGACGCCGGCACTTGCGCGACCGGACGTCGTCGAGTCGACCGACGAGAAACGCAGCGCTCTTTCCGTCACGGTCTACAACAGCGACCTCGGCCTGGTACGCGAGGTCCGATCCGTTCAGCTGCCGCGCGGTACGAGCACGTTGCGATTCGGCGATGTGGCAGAGCGGATTCGCCCGGAGACGGTCTCGGTCTCGACCGCGAGCGGCCCTGCGCTGCGCGTACTGGAGCAGAATTACGAATACGACCTGATCAACGCTTCGAAGATCCTCGACAAGTACGTCGGCCGCGAAGTGACCGTGTACGTGACCAACCCCGAGACCGGCGACGAACGCCCCGTTACGGCGACATTGCTCAGCAACAACAACGGCCAGATCTTCCGGATCGGGAAACAGATCTCACTCGGGCTGCCCGGCCGCGTTGTGGTACCCGACCTGCCGGACAACCTCATCGCGAGGCCGACGCTGCTGTGGCTGCTCGAAACCGACGGGCGCGGCGCCCGCGACCTCGAGGTGAGTTACCTGACCGGCGGAATGAGCTGGCGTGCCGATTACGTCGCCACGCTCGCCGGCGACGAGCGCACGCTCGACCTCACCGGCTGGGTGACCGTCGACAATCAGAGCGGCGCACGATTCACCGATGCGACGCTCAAGCTCGTGGCCGGCGATGTGAACCTCGTTCGACCGACCACGCGCTACCGGGATGACGTCATGAAATCGATGGCGATGGCGGAACCGATGCGCCGCGGATTCCAGGAGCGCGAGTTCTTCGAGTACCATCTCTACGCGCTCGAGCGCCCGACCACCCTCGGACAGAACCAGACCAAGCAGATCGAGCTGCTTCACGCCGACAGCGTCGCCGTGAAAAAACGCTATATTGCCGAGACCGCGGTCAACGTGCACGGCGGATCGCAGCGCGACACCACGCCGCGCAAGGTCGACGTGAAGCTCGAGTTCGCCAATGACGCCGAATCGAACCTCGGACGGCCGCTGCCCAAGGGCGTCGTCCGCGTCTACAAAAGCGATACCGATGAGTCGCTGATCTTCGCGGGCGAGGACTCCATCGACCATACGCCCGACGGCGAGACCGTGCGCCTCACGCTCGGAGAGGCCTTCGACGTCACGTTCGAGCGCCGCGTGACCAGTTACCTGGAGGTCAGCAAGCGGGAGATCGAGCTCGGCGTCGAGGTGAAGATCCGCAATCGCAAGGACGAACCGGTAACGGTGACCGTCGTCGAACGATTCCCCGGACAGCGGCGAATCCTCGGTTCTTCGGCGAAGGCCGGCGAACCCGATGCCTTCACCAGCGAGTTCGAGATCGAGGTGCCCGCGGACGGCGCGCGCACCGTGACCTACGAAGCCCGGGCGTCGCGCTGAACCGGCCCGCCGGCGCGGCCTACTTGCCGGCAGCTGGTGCGGGCGGAGCGGATTGCGACGATTTCTCCCCGGCAACATCGCTGGCGGCCGGAGCGGAGGCATCCGTCGCATCCGTCGCATCCGTCGCATCCGTCGCAACTGCCGCAACTGCCGCAGCCGGACGCGGCGCGTCTTCACCAGCGAGCGCGTCTTCACCAGGAAGCGCCTCCTCGCCGGGTCGGAGCCACGCGAGAACGGGTCCCATCACCTCGCCCGGCGCCACGCGCGCCTGCGCGACGACGCTGTCGAAGCGCTCACGGAAGCGGTCGACGAACGTCGGTTCCTGGCGACGGTACTCTTCATCGGCCTCGAGCACTTCGTAGACCTTGAAAAGGAACGGCGTACCGGCGAGCACGGTCGCCTTGACCTCGTCGGACGGATCTTTCGACAGCGGCCCGTCGTGGTGGAGGTAGTAGCTCAACTCGAACATGCGCAGCAGACGTTCGGGACCTTCGACGTGTGCGACGCGCTCTTCGATGCGTCGCTCGTAGTTCTGGCGGTAATGGGCGATCTCGGCCTCGGTCGACTTCCACGGATCGAAGCAATCGGAATCGTTGAGCCCGAACGCCGCACCGGTCGCCTTGACGAACTGGAAGATACCGCACGCCGACGTTGTCGCTGCGCGCGCCATCGGATTGAAGCCTGACTCGATCTCGGCGGTCGCGAGCAGGACAGCCTGATGTTCGAGCGACAGGCCCGCCTCGCGAGATCCTTCGATGATCGCCTTGATCGACTCGTGCTGCATCCAGCTCGGCGCGCCCGCGCGCATGAACTCACGCGAGCCGCGACTGTCGATATCAGCAAGCGAATAGGTGCGCGTGAAGCGCGAGACCGCAGCGATCTCCTCGGCGGTGCGATCGGCCAGTCGCTGCGCAATCAGCTCCTCGTTGAGCGCGTCACCGGTCGCGAGCAGAACCAGCATCGCGACCGTCAGGAACACGTTGAGTACGAAGTGGACCGGGTGATGAATGACGTAGGTCGAGAGCGTACCGGCGGCGAAGCGTCCCCCCTCGAAAGCCGACCGCAACAGAAAAGAACTCAGCCGCCCGAGCCACAGCGCGAACGACTTGAGCTCGTGCGGCAGGCCGATGGTCGTCGCGTTGGGCAGTGTCGCTTCCGCGGCCACGGACTCGACTCCGGCGGCTGCAGATGCGGTCGCATCGGGGTCGATCGCGAACGAGTCGGTGGGTTCCCGTGCTGCCAGTCGTTCGGCGGCCTGCTTCAACGCTGCCGCCCGGCGATGTCGGCTCCTTGCCTCGCGCAGAACAGCCTCGCCGTCCGCGGCGTCGTCCCCTTCCCCGCTCGCTCCGGCCGCGCGGGGCTCGGCCAGCGGCCGCTCGACGCGCTCACGGACTCCCGGCGCCGGCCACGTGGGAACTCCGGTGGTATCAGCTTCCGACAGCCCGCCTGCGGGCTCGATGTTCTGATTCATCGCCTGGCCGCCTCCTCAACCTCAACCTGACCGCATCCCGACCTCGCCGCTCAGCCGCAGCAGACGACGTACATCACGTTCGCGCAGCAGTCTGCCAGCCGGAAAGACCACGAACTCAAGTCCGCGCTGGGAAACATCTGGTACGCCTCGGCGGTGCTGCCGGCCGAGACCGCCGTCTCCCCGTCGTGACAGGGTACGACGATCAGACCATCGCCGGAAGCCTCGGTCTGTTCGCGCTCTCGGCGGACGCATGTGGAAAATCGCGCTGAACCACCCTGTGCCGACGACGCCGCAGTGGGCGCGCCGGCCATCGGATCAGCGGCATGCTCCGAAACTGCCGCAAGTCCCGGAGGTCCCGGAGGTCCCGGAGGTCCCGGAGGCCCTGCCGGACCCGCGGGGCCTGCGGGGCCTGCGGGGCCTGCGACTCCCGGAGGTCCGGTCTGACCTGCCGGTCCCGGCGGTCCCTGGAATACGAAATGCCTGCGTGCGAGCAGGAATAGAGCGGAACTCGCGAGAACAAGTGCGAGCGCCGCGACAACTGCCGACCCTCTCAACTCCGCCTCCTCTTCTTCAAACAGACGAGCGAGAACGGAAAACCTTTGATCAAAAACGTTTTTGTTTTTCTGCGCGGCAACGCGCGGCGAGGAACACCGGCTCAAAATTGTCCAGCGTGGGGGTCCGGCGCGTAGTGACTGCGGCGACGTCTGTGCGTAACCGCGTGCAGCGAGAGGGCGCGGTATCGACGCCGTGCGACGCCTCGGGCGCCGAGCCCGGCGCGGCTGCGCAGGCCGGAGCCGGCCTGCGCAGCCGCTGTCAGAACTTCATGGCGCTCAGCCGAATACCATCGAGTAGGCCTCGTCGTTGAAACCGACGAGCACGGTCTTGCCGACGCGCAGGGTCGGAGCCCGAAGATTGCCTGGCGGTCCGAGCATCGCCGTCACGACCTCGGCCGGCGCTTTGCCGCCGGGCTTGAAGTCATCGACTTTCTTGCCCTTGGCCACGATCACGCGGGTCGCGGCCTTCGCCATCTCCGCCGCTTCCTTCTTGCCGAGCTTTGCCGACGCGGAAACGGTCTCTTTCGGTTCGATGCCGTTGGCGTCCAGGAACTTGGACGCTCGAGTGCAGGACGTTCAACCTTTGCGGTGGTAATACCAGTCAGCTTTCTTTGCCATCGTTCTATCCTCCTCTGGACTGCGCAGGCGGGACGCGCCTGCTGCTGTCGAGACTACAGCGGCCTGCTTTGATGCCAAGCGGCCGCCAAGACTCAATCGATCAGCTCGGCCATCGTACGCAGCGTCTCGAGGTCGAGCTGGCCGATGATCAGCGTCGTAACCGGAGTCTCACGCCACGCTTCGAGTCTCTCGCGGATTCGTTCCTTCGGGCCCACCAGTGAAATCTCGTCGGCGAACTGATCGGGCACGACGGCGAACGCCTCTTCGCGTTTGCCCTCGAAGAACAGCTCCTGGATCCGGTCGGCCTCTGCCTCGAAGCCCATTCGCGCCATCAGCTCCTTGTGGAAGTTGCGCTTCTTCGATCCCATCCCGCCGATATAAAACGCGAGCATCATCTTCACCGGCTCGAGCCCGCGCTCCACATCGTCGGTGATCGACACGACCACAGTCTGCGCGATCTCGAAGTCGGGCTTCGCTCCACGCAGGGAGTCCGCGTAGACCTCGTTGCGAAACGGCGAGTAGTAAAGCGGCAGCCAGCCGTCGCAGATCTCGGCCGCGAGCGCGACGTTCTTCGGCCCCTCGGCGCCGAGCAGAATCGGGACGTCCTTGCGCAGCGGATGGGTGATGCACTTGAGCGGTTTGCCCATTCCCCATGCTCCCTCACCGCGATACGGCAGCGGGTAATGCTCACCGTCGAGCTGGACCGGGGCCTCGCGGGCGAGGACCTGGCGCAGGATATCGACGTACTCGCGGGTACGCGCCAGCGGTTTCGAGAACGGACGCCCGTGCCAGCCCTCGACGACCTGAGGTCCGGACACACCGATCCCGAGGACGAGGCGGCCGCCCGACAGATGGTCGAGCGTCACGGCGTGTTGTGCCATGCACGCCGGTGTCCGCGCCGAGATCTGCGCGATGCCCGTACACAGTTTGATGCGAGAGGTCTGCGCGCCGATCCAGACCAGCGGCGAGAACGCGTCCGAGCCCCAGGCCTCTCCCGTCCATACCGAGTCGTAGCCGAGTCGCTCGGCCTCCTGCGCGAGCTCGACGTGATTGGCCGGCGCCAGCGCCCCCCAGTAGCCGAGCTGCAAACCGAGTTTCAGTTGCTTCGCCATGTCAGCCGAGAATCTCCCTCGCGCGCTCGCGCAGCACGAACTTCTGCACCTTGTTCATGGCGTTGAGCGGCAGCTCGTCGATCAGCGCGACGTGGCGCGGAACTTTGTAGTTGGCCATGTTCTCCCGGCACCACGCGATCACGCTCTCCGGGGTCGGCGAGGCGCCGGGCGCGGCAACGATAAACGCCATACCGACCTCCCCCATCCGCTCATCGGGCACACCGATCACCGCAGCCGCGGCGATCTCTTCGTGCCCGCACAGGATCAGCTCGATCTCTGCCGGGTAGCAGTTGAAGCCGCCCATGATGAACATGTCCTTGATGCGGTCGGTGATGCGGATGTATCCGCGCTCGTCCATGACACCGACGTCGCCGGTGTGCAGCCAGCCGTCGGCGTCGATCGTCTCGCGCGTGGCCGCGTCGTCATCAAGGTATCCGCGCATGACGTTGTAGCCGCGCACGACCACCTCACCGGCCTCTCCGCGCGCGACCTCCGCACCGGAATCGTCAACGCAGCGGACCTCGGCTCCCGGGATCGCCCGTCCTGAAGTCGTCGCGATGGTCTCGGGGTCGTCGTCGTAACGGCACATCGTCGCGATGCCGCAGGCCTCGGTCAGCCCGTATCCGGTGATGACGGTCTCGAAGCCGAGCACATCGCGCATCTTGTGAATAAGCTCGACGGGAATCACCGCTGCGCCCGTGACCGCCAGACGCAGGCTCGAAAGGTCGGCCGAATCGAACCCGGGAGTGGCGAGGATCGACTGGTAGAGTGCGGGTGGACCCGGCAGGACACTGATCGACTCCGACGCGATCCGCTCGAGAACAACGCCGACATCGAACACCGGCTGGGGCAGGATCGTGGCTCCGCGCATCAGCGCCGACAGCCAGCCGGCCTTGTAACCGAACGCGTGGAAGAACGGGTTCACCACGAGGTAGCGATCGCCCTCGCGCAGACCGACGACGTCGGACCAGGCCGCGAACGCCTCGAGGTTCTGGCCGTGCGCGGTCATCACGCCCTTGGGCTGCCCCGTCGTGCCGGAGGTGAACAGGATATCGGAGAGATCATCGGGAGAGACGGCAGCGGCGCGCTCAGCCGCAGCCTCGGCGCTGACCGATCCGCCGGCACCGAGGAAATCGTCCCAGCTCCGGCAGTCCACGCGCTCGCCACGCAGACAGATGATCTGCTCGAGCGCGGGCAGCCCCGCGACCGGCCTGGAATCCGATGCCGTACCGCAGGCGGACTGGAGCATGCCGACGTAATCGGTATCGAGGAACGCGTCTACCGTGCACAGCAGGCGCGCGCCGCTCTTTTCGAGAATGTAACCGGCCTCCGCACCCTTGAGCCGGGTGTTGAGCGGGACCAGCGCCGCTCCGGCCGACTGCAAACCGATCGCAGCGACGATCCACTCGTGAAAGTTCGGAGCCCAGATCGCCACCCGGTCGCCGGGTTCGACACCGGCCGCCATGAACGCGCGCGTGGCTGCGACTCCCGCTTCCGCAAGATCGCGGAAGCCGATCTTCAGCTCGCCTTCCTCGATGGCGGTCGCATCTCCGAAGTCCGCCGCCGCTGCGCCAATCAGGCCCGGGATTGTCCTTTGTTCGTGTGCTGCCACGCGAACTGCCTACAGGAACGCCGCGTATCGGTCGAGCAACGGCAACACCGTGTCCGCCGGCGCCGACGGCACATTGAGAACGACCTCTTCAATTCCGAGCTGTCCGTAGTAGGCGAGCTTGCCCGCATCGGGCAGCGTTCCGAACGGTACGACCTTCACCTCGGCCGGGTCGCGGCCGGCATCCTCGAGGGCTTCACGCAGCGCCGGCAACGCCGCGGCGGCCGCCAGCGCGACGATGGGGTCGACGGTGCGACCGTACTGTTCGGGAAGCTCGGGGTCGCCGGTCGGCGCGGGCGTCCGTCGCGATGTCGGGATGTGGGTGTGCTCGGGCAGATACAGCGAGTGGAAGCCGCTTGACTCGGCCTCGCGGGCGAGCTCGATGACACCGATCGATCGGTGGCGAACACGGTCAGCCCGATCTTCATCCTCAGATCCTCCGAGTCTTCCCTTTCCAGTACCGTTCGCGCAGCAGCCGCGTGTACAGCTTGCCGGTCGGGTGCCGGGGCAGCTGTTCCTCGAAGTCAATCGAGCGCGGAACCTTGTAGCCGGCCAGACGTTCGCGGACGTACTCAATCAGCTCGCCTGCCAGCGCCTCAGCGGCGGAATCATCAACCGGTGCTCTGCCGGCGCGCGGCTCGACGGCCGCCTTGACCGCTTCTCCCCACTCGTCATCGGGCACGCCGAAGACCGCGACGTCGGCGACCGCGGGATGTTCGGCGAGCACCTGCTCGATCTCAGCGGGGTAAATGTTCACGCCGCCGGAGATGATCATGTTCGACTCGCGATCGGTCAGATACACATGACCGTCGGCTTCCACGCGTCCGACATCGCCGGTCGTGAACGCGCCGTCCTGACGATACGCGGCCGCGGTCTTCTCGGGGTCGCCGTGGTATTCGAAGGGGCGCGCCAGCGCGCCGTTGCGCGCGAAAAGCAGTCCCTCCTCCCCGGGTGGCAGGCGCGCGCCGTCATCACCGGTCGCATAAACCTCCCAGCTCGCCACTGCGCGGCCGACGGTGCCGGGGTGGTCAAGCCACGCGGCGGAATCGACCAGAGTGCAGTAGCCGCCCTCGGTCGCCCCCCAGTACTCGCGCAGCACCGGCCCCCACCATTCGATCATGCGCCGCTTCACATCCACGGAGACCGGAGCAGCGCCATGCAGCACCATCTCCAGCGAGGACGGGGCGGCCGGCTGCGGCGTCTCCTCGAGCAGGCGCAGCAACCGGACGAACATCGTCGGCACGAGGTGGGTGTGGCGAACATCGTGCTCCGCAACCAGTTCGAGGAAACGGCGCTCATCCCAGCGCCGCATGATCACCATCGGTGCGCCCGCTGCCAGGTCGTAGATCGCGAACAGCAGCGGCGCTGCGTGATACATCGGCCCGGTGACAAGGTGGGGCCCGCGGCCGTCCATGCCGAGAGGACGCCCGGCCGCGACAAAGCCGTCGAGAGCCTCGCCGGCGGTGGCACGGCGGGCACGCTGCACCCCCTTGGGCCGGCCGGAGGTGCCGCTCGTGTAAATCCTGGTCGCGCCGGCAGGACGCGCGAGGCGTTCGTCGGCCAGTCGGCGCTCGCCGATATCGCCGAGCGTGGCCTCGAACTGCGGTCCGACCTCGACGAGCGCCGCATCGCTCGACTCGGCGAGAGCGGCGCGCTCGGCATCGACGAAGACCAGGCTCGCGGCGGAGTCGCGCAGAATATAGGCGATCTCTTCGGCCTGCAGGTGGCGGTTGATCGGAGTGATCCATACGCCGGCGAGCACCGCTCCGAGGATGATCTCGACATACTCGGCCCGGTTGCCCATCAGGACCGCGATGTGCCCGTTCGGGCCGACACCGGCCTCTTCGATCAGCGACGCGGTGCGAACGCAGCGGTCGATGAGCTCGCCCCACGTCCGGGTCGTATTCCCGTCAATCAGCGCCGTCTCATCAGGGCGGGTTCGCACGATCTCGTTCAGCATAGGGGCCCGGAGCGTAGCGCAGCGTCGCAGGCTTGTCCCGGCCGATGCGTGATAGTATCTCTCGCCCACCGCAACGACCGCCGATCGGCCGGTCAGGAGAAATCGTCATGCAGCTGAAGAATGCAGTCCTCGTTGATGGTGCGCGCTCGGCCTTTGCCCGCGGCGCTCGCGGAAGTCTCGTCGCCACCCGGCTCGATGAGGCGGGCGCCAAAGTGCTGCGAGCACTGCTCGATCGCCAGCCGAAGATCGCCGACGCGATGATCGAGGACGTCGGCACCGGCAACGTCGCCGGCGCCGCCAGCGAGTTCAGCTACATCGGCACCGTGCAACGACTCGCAGGGCTGCCGATGGAGTCGTGTTCGTTCCACAGCAACCGTCAGTGCGGCTCGAGCATGGAGACGCTTCACCGCGTGGCAACCAGCATCATGGTCGGTCAGATCGAGTGCGGTGCCGCGATGGGAATCGAGCGCATGGGCCGAACCATCGGCGGAGGCGGCGCCCGCAATCGCATCACGCAGCTCACCGATCGCATCGCGGAGATGACCGACGCGCAGATCGCGCACGCGCCGGACCACAGCGACTACTTCAGCGTCGAGTTTCCCGAATACATCCGCAAGTCACCGTGGATCCAGCCGATGCCACAGACCGCGCAGAACGTCGCGGAGTGCTACGACCTCAGCCGCGAGGAACTCGACGCCTACTCGGCCGAGAGCCACCGGCGCACGCACGCAGCCCACGAGGCCGGTATCTACAAAGACGAGATCATCCCGCTCGAGGTCGAGCTGCCGGTGTTTGATGACGAGAGAAACTGGCTCGAAGACGAGCGCGGCGAGAAGGTCGTCTTCGACTACGATGAGTGCACGCGCCCGGGCACCACAGCCGAGTCGCTGGCGGGCCTGCCGACGCTTCGCGGGCTGAAGAGCTTCGCCGACCGCGAGGTCGTGATCACAGCCGGCAACTCCTGCCCTACCAACGACGGCGTCTCCGCCGCGCTGCTGATGAGCGAAGAGCGGGCAGCGGCGTGCGGCGTCGAGCCGCTCGCACGGATCGTCGGGATGGCCGTGGGCGGCGTCAAACCGCAGGTCATGGGGCTGGGCCCGGTGGTCTCGTCGAAGAAAGCGATGGCACAGGCCGGCATCACCGCCGAGCAGATCGACCGCGTCGAGTTCAACGAGGCGTTCGCCGCTCAGGTGATCCCCTCGGTGCGCGAGCTCGGAATTCCGCTCGATCGCGTGAACGTGAACGGCGGCTCACTGGCCATCGGTCATCCGCTCGGAGCAACGGGCGCACGTCTGGTGGTGACGGTCGCGAAAGAACTCAGGCGATCGAACCTGCGCTACGGTCTGGCGACGCAGTGTATCGGCGCCGGGATGGGAATCTCGACAGTGATCGAGCGCCTGGACTGATTCGCGGTTCGAGCTCGCCCGAGCCGCGGCGTGCGAGTGCAGCAGCGCGGGCGCGCGATCAGGAGAGCGTCGCGCCGTCTACGCGGATCGACTCGCCGTTGATGTGCGCGCCGTCCTCCGACGCCAGCATCGCGATGACCGAGGCGACCGTCTCCGGACCGCGCGGCCGGTCCAGCGCCATCGCCCGACGCAGCAGCTTCAGATCCGCGTCCTCGGGGAAGCTTGCCTGACCGGTCATCGGCGTGTCGATCGAGCCCGGACACACCGCGTTGGCGCGCACACCACGCTTTCCGTACTCGATCGCGAGCGTGCGCGTCAGAGCCAGGACACCACCCTTCGACGACGCGTAGGCCGCCGTCCACGGAATGCCGGCCAGCGCCGACGTCGACGAGACGTTGACGATACAGCCCTTTGAATCGAGCAGCGCCGGCAGCGCCTCCCTGCACATCAGGAACGTACCGGTGAGATTCACCCGCAGAACCCTCTCCCAGACGTCGAGCTCGAGCTCGTGCGTGTTGTCCCAGTGGAGGATGCCGGCGACGTTGCACAGAACGTCAAGCCGTCCGAACCGCGCACGACAATCGGCGACGGCATGCGTGCAGTGCTCCGGGTCGGAGACGTCGCTCACACGCGCGACCGCTGCGCCGCCGGCCGAGGTGATTGCAGCAACGGTTTCTTCGAGGCCGGCCGCGTCGACATCGGTGCACAGTACCCGCGCCCCCTCCTCGCAGAGTCGCTCGGCCGTGGCGCGGCCGATACCCGAGGCGGCTCCGGTGACAAGCGCGGCTCTGTCGGCGAATCGTTTCATTTCATGCTCCTCACGGTCGGGTCGGGCAAGACCGACGACTTCAGCCGCGCTGGTCGTACGGCCCGGGCATCAGAAACCAGAGCACGCAGTACACGAGCATGCCGGGGAAGGCCACGCTTGCCAGCGAAACCACGACGTAAACCAGGCGCACACGAGATGGCGGCCAGCCGAGGTACTCGGCGATCCCCGCGCAGACGCCTGCGATCATTCCGTGTTCAGATCGACGCAAAACCCGTGAGCCTGTCATGCCGTGCTTCCCGTCCGGTCGCCGTCGCGCGCTGCAACGGCGTCGGCTGCTTTCTCGAAGTTCGAGAGCAGAACTTGATGAGACACCGCCACGGGTCTTAGCAGGAGTCGCGCAAACGCGAAATGACGACACGGCCTCACGATCGCCGCCTGCGGTGGATCCGAAGACGGTTTCCGCCGGTCTACTCGCTGCCGACAGCCGCACGCCGCGCGGCACCGGCTTTACCAAAGCCCCGCGCCTTGCTAATAGAACGCGTTCCACTGCTGCGATCGCGCTCCCGCTCCGATGTACAGCCGGAGTGTCGGTCGATCCGGAAGGGTTCCATCGGGTGAACAAACGCATGACAGCAGCCGACGTCGTCGGCCAACTCGCCGACGGCATGACTCTCGGCATCGGCGGTTGGGGCGCACGCCGCAAGCCGATGGCCCTGATTCGGGAGATCGCGCGATCGTCCCTGAAGGACCTCACACTGGTCTCGTACGGTGGCCCCGATGTCGGCCTGCTGTGCGCGGCCGGCAAAGTGCGCAAGCTGGTGTTCGGCTTCGTCTCCCTCGACCTGATCCCGCTCGATGCCCACTTCAGGGCGGCGCGGCAGGCCGGCCGGCTCGAGGTCATGGAGATCGACGAGGGAATGCTGCAGTGGGGTCTGCGCGCAGCGATGATCCGGCTGCCGTTCCTGCCGACCCGGGCCGGGCTCGGCTGCGACGTGCAGCAGCTCAACCCGGAGATCCGCACCGTCACGTCTCCGTATGAGGACGGCGAGGTGTTGCTCGCCATGCCGGCGCTCGAGCTCGACGCGGCGCTCGTCCACGTCGATCATGCCGACGAGCGCGGTAACGGTCAGATCCTCGGCCCCGACCCGTACTTCGACGATCTGTTCTGCGGGGCCGCGAAAAAGCGTTTCGTAAGCTGCGAGCGCATCGTCGAAACCGAAGAGCTCACACGGCTCGGCCCGCTGCAGTCGCTCGTCCTCAACCGCACGCTGACCGACGGCGTGGTCGAGACTCCGTTCGGCGCGCATCCGACCGCCTGTGTTCCTGCATACGGCATCGACCTCGATCACCTGAAGACGTACTCGGCAGCGGCGAAGGACGACGAGGCGCGTGCCGCGTACTGGAAAGAGTATGTGGACGTCGACGAGACCGCGTATCTCGACGCGGTCGGCGGCGGTGACCGCATCTCCGCACTCCCGGCACCGGTGTTCTGATGGATCACGGTCACTACACACACGCTGAACTCTGTATCGCCGCGTGCGCCGAGGCGTGGCGCGGCGACGGTGAGATCCTCGCGTCGGGCATGGGGCTGATCCCACGCCTGGGTGCAGGCCTGGCGCGGCTGAGCTTCAGCCCCGACCTGCTGCTCAACGACGGTGAGTGTCGGCTGGTCTCAGAGCCGATCCCGGTCGGCCCGCGCGGAGACGACGCGCTCAAGATCGAGGGGTGGCTGCCGTTCCGCAGAGTGTTCGACCTGCTCTGGAGCGGCAAACGTCATGCGATGACGATGCCGACGCAGATTGACCGCTTCGGCAGTTCGAACATCAGCGTGATCGGCGACCACGCGAAACCCAAGGTCCAGTTGCTCGGCGTACGCGGCATCCCCGGCAATACGATCAACCATCCGTGCAGCTTCTTCGTGCCTTCGCACACGGCGCGGACGTTCGTCGGCAAAGTCGATATGTCCTCAGGCGTCGGCTACGAGGCCGCGCGATGGCCCAAGGGCGTGCGCAGCGACCTGATGGAGCTGCGCCGGGTCATATCGAACCTGGCGGTGCTCGATTTCGGCGGACCGGACCACACGATGCGCGTTGTCTCGGTCCACCCGGGGACGACGCTCGAGGAGGTCCGCGAGAACACCGGCTTCGAGCTCGCGGTCGCCGAAGACTGCGGCGAGACGCCGGCGCCGACGGCTGAACAGCTGGAGATCATCCGCGGCGTACTCGACCCGCACGACCAGCGCGCTTCGGTGTTCGCCGCGCGCTGAACAGGAGCGGACGCGCGTATGCACCCTGCCCTGCAGACCGAACTCAGTGAGCGTTTCGGAGTCCGCTACCCGATCATCCAGACGGCGATGGGATGGGTCGCGACACCGGAGCTGGTCGCCGCCACCGCCAACGCGGGAGCGATGGGCTTTCTCGCCTGTGCGGTCCTGCGTCCCGCGGAGGCCGAGCGCGCGATCGTTCGCGTCAAGGAACTGACCGACCGCCCCTTCGGCGTCAACTTCCTGATGGAGCAGCCCGGCGCCGACGACATCGCCGACCTCGTCGTCCGTTACGGCGTGAAGGCAGCCAGCTACAGCCGCTCGCCGAAGAAGAGCTACGTCGAGAAGTTCAAGGCCGCGGGCGTGCTGTGCGTGCCGACCGTCGGCCAGGTGAAGCATGCGGTCAAAGCCGTCGAGCTCGGCGCGGACATGATCGTCTGTCAGGGCGGCGAAGGCGGAGGACACACGGGCTCGGTCCCGACTTCGTTGCTTTTGCCGCAGGTCCTCGATGCGGTCGACGTGCCGGTGGCCGCAGCGGGCGGTTTCCACGATGGACGCGGGTTGGCGGCTGCGATCACCTGGGGCGCCGCGGGTATCGCCATGGGCACTCGCTTCCTGCTGACCTCGGACAGCCCGGTCCCCCGCCCGACCCTCGAGCGCTACCTGCAGGCCTCGGTGCTCGACACGCGGGTGACCGAGGAAGTCGACGGACTCCCCCACCGCGTGGTTGTCAACGAGTTCCTGCGCAAGCTCGAGACGGGGAACCCGCTGACACGGCTGTGGCGCGCGCTGATGAGCGGGCTGGAATACCGCCGTATGAGCGGCGCTACGATCTCCGAGCTGCTCGGCGCGGCAATCTCGATGCAACGCAACGAGAGGCTGACGCGCACGCAGACGCTGATGGCGGCGAACTCTCCGATCTTCATCCAGCGCGCGATGGTCGAGGGGCATCCATCCGAAGGCGTGCTGCCGAGCGGCCAGGTCACCGGCGTGATCGATGACCTGCCCAGCTGCGCGGAGCTCGTCGCGCGAATCGCCGACGAAGCCGAGCAGCGACTCTCGGCGGTCGCCGCGACCGCCTGACGTACGGCGATGCGCGAGACGGCAAGCCGTGCACTGAGATCCGTCGGACGGCTGATCCTCGCCACGGTCTTCGGCGGCAGCGTGACGCTCCTGACGACCCACATCCTCCAGGCCCGTGGCATGCCGGACGTCAAGTTCTGGCACAGCGACGCGCTGCCCTTCGAGTTCGACGCCGACGACTCCGACGCCGACTTCGAAAGCTACCTCGATTACGAAAACGGGCTGTTCGAGGAGCTGGCCGCTCTCGAGCAGGAGAATGCACGCAGCGGTCTCGCGGCAGTCTTTGATCGCTTCAGCCCGGGCAGCCGATCAAGCCCGCGCGGTCGCGCCCGCAACTGGAACCGCACGTACATCCTGCGACCGGAGGAGATCCGCGGCGGCGCGCTGCTGCTCCACGGGCTGAGCGATTCGCCGTATTCGCTGCGATCCGTCGGGCAGATCCTCGTCGACCAGGGCTACTACGTCGTCGGTCTGCGCGTCCCCGGCCACGGGACGATGCCGGGCGCGCTGACCGAGATCGACGTCCGGGACGGGCGCGAGACCGGCCGGCTGGCCGCCGAACACGTCGTCGAGGTCAGCGAGAACGCCGCAGGCGATTCCGCCCGATTTTTCATCGCCGGTTACTCCAACGGCGCCGCGCTCGCCGTCGATCACAGCCTGCGCGTGATCGACCACGGGCGAGGACGCATCCCCGACCGGCTCATCCTGCTCTCGCCGGCCCTGACGGTATCGCCGCTCGCGGCGCTGGCGCGCGTGCAGCTGTGGATGGCGGCCATACCGGGCCTGGAGAAGCTGGCATGGATCGACATCCTGCCCGAATACGATCCGTACAAGTACAACTCGTTTCCGGTCAACGCCGGCCGGCAGATCTACCGGCTGACCGGGAAGATTCGTACGCGCCTCGAACGGCTGAGCGTCGAGCAGCGAACTCGATTCCCGCCGCTGCTCTCTTTCGGCTCCGTTGTCGATGCCACCGTGCCGCCCGACTCAGTGGTCCGGCTGGTGGAGAACCTCGGTCGCAACGGCTCGGAGGTGGTCCTGTTCGACATCAACCGCAGGACCGAAGCCATCGATTTCATCCGCGCCGGCAACCTCGCCTATCTCGAAGGCATCGTGTCGAGCACCGAGGCCGATTACGCCTTCACTCTGGTCACGAACACGGCACCGGACAGCGCCGAAGTGGTCGCGCAAAGACGCGCAGCCGGGAGCACCGAGTGGACGGAACAACCACTCGACCTGGCGTGGCCGCAGGCGGTCTATTCGCTCTCCCATGTCGCCGTCCCCTTCCCGCCCGACGATCCGGTCTACGGCGCCCACCGCGACCGCAGCGCCGTGCGGCCGTTCCCGCCGATCGGCTCACTCGACCTGCGCGGCGAGCGCGGCGTGGCGAGCATCCCTCTCGATCTCGCGATGCGCCTTCGCCACAACCCGTTCTTCGCCTACGTCGAGGACCGCATACGCGAGGCCGCACGCTGAGCGTGGCGGCTCCTTTACCAAGCGCCGCCCTCTTGATAGTGAAACACGTTCTATTCAACGCGTCGGCCGCCGACGATTCCCGAGAGGAAACGCCTTGCCATTCACTGTCACGACCGCAGACCGCATCGCCGAACTCGTTCTCGATCACCCGCCGGTAAACGCTTTTGACAGCGCCGGGTGGTTCGACCTCGCGCGCACCATCGACGAGACCGGCCGCGATGAGAACGTCAACTGCCTGCTGATCCGAGCCGAGGGCCGCGGGTTCTGCGCGGGCGTCGACATCAAGGAGCTGCAGGCCGACGGCAGCCGGATCACCCGCGTCAACAAAGGCTGCTACGACACCTTCGCGGCCATCCACGACTGCAAGGTCCCGGTCATCGTTGCCGTTCACGGCTTCTGTCTCGGTGGCGGTATCGGCATGGCGGGCTCGGCCGACATCATTCTCGCCTCCGAGGACGCCAGCTTCGGATTGCCGGAGATCGACCGTGGCGCGCTCGGGGCCGCCTCTCACCTCTATCGAATGTTCCCGATGCAGAAGGTCCGTCGCATGCTCTACACCGGCGAACCGATCAGCGCCGCCGAGGCCTATCGTCACGGCTCCATCGAATCGGTGGTGCCGGCCGACCGCCTCGCTGCCGAAGCGCGCGAGCTGGCCGCAAAGATCGCATCGAAGAGCGGCAAGGCCCTGCGGCTCGCCAAAGAGTCGCTCGACGGGATCGAGCTGCTGGACGTCAAGCGCAGTTACCGTTTCGAGCAGGGCTTTACCCTCGAGCTGTACACGTCGCCGGACTCCCAGGAGGCCCGGGACGCATTCGTCGAGAAACGCGACGCGGACTTTTCGGGCAAGAAGTGATCGATCTCAGTTACACACCGGAGCACCGGGCGCTGCGCTCGGAAGCACGCGAATGGCTCGCAAAGAACGTACCGAGCGACCCTCTGCCTTCGATGGACACCGCCGAAGGCTTCGCTGCCCACCGCGTATGGGAAGCGAAACTGAACGAGGGGCGCTGGGGAATGGTCAACTGGCCGGAGGAGTACGGCGGTCGCGGTGCCAATCTGATCGAGTGGCTGATCTTCGAGGAGGAGTACTGGCGAGCCGGCTCACCGGGCCGCGTGAATCAGAACGGAATCTTCCTGCTCGGACCGACTTTGATGGAATACGGCACCGCCGAGCAGAAAGCCCGGTTCCTCCCGCGCATGGCATCGGGCGAGGAGATCTGGGCGCAGGGCTGGTCCGAACCCAACGCCGGCAGCGATATGGCAGCCATCCGCGCCAGCGCCCGTATCGACGGCGACCACTTCGTTCTCAATGGCCAGAAGACCTGGGCTTCACGTGCCGCGTTCGCCGACTGGCTGTTCGGCATGTTCCGTACCGACCCGGACTCCGAGCGTCATCGCGGGTTGACCTTCATTCTCGTCCCCCTCGACCTCGACGGCATCACCGTTCGCCCGATCTCCCAGCTCGACGGCGAGACCGGCTTCGCGGAGATCTTCTTCGACGAGGTCCGCGTTCCGATCGAGAACCAGCTCGGCGAGCGTGACAAAGGCTGGTCGGTGGCGATGGCGACGGCGGGCTTCGAGCGCGGGCTGATGCTGCGCAGCCCGGCGCGTTTTCAGGCGACGGCGGCGCGGCTGGTCGAGTTGTACCGGCGTCATGCCGATGAGGCCGACCCCTCCCTGCGCGATGCGGTCGCGCGCGCGTGGATGGGCGCGGAGGCGTATTGCCTGAACACCTATCAGACCGCCTCACGGCTGATGCAGGGTGGGTCGATCGGTGCCGAGGCCAGCCTGAACAAGATCTTCTGGTCCGAACTCGACCTCAGCATGCACGAGACCGCGCTCGCCATCCTCGAATCACGGGCCGAGCTTCTGCCGCACGCGAGCGCGGCCGGCGACGTCGGCGGCTGGCTCGATGGCTTTCTGTTCTCCCTGGCCGGTCCCATCTACGCCGGCACCAACGAGATCCAGCGCAACGTGATCGCCGAGCGTGTGCTGGGACTCCCACGGGCCTGAGTCGATGCAGTTCACGTTCACCGAAGATCAGAACCTTTTCCGCGACAGCTTGCGGCCGCTGCTCGAGAAGCACTGCACGCCGGAGTCGATCCGCGCGCTGTGGGACGACGAGCGCGGCCGCTCGACGGAGCGCTGGGCGGCGCTGGCCTCGTCGGGCCTGCTCGGCGTGCTGGTGCCCGAATCGCACGGCGGACTCGGCATGAACGAGCTCGACCTCCTACTTCCGCTCGAGGAGACCGGGCGCGTCGCCCTCCCCGAGCCGGTCGTCGAGACCGCCGCGGTGGCGGCTCCGCTGCTCGCCGAGTGCGGCAACGAGGAGCTCGCGGGTCGCTGGCTTCCTGCGATCGCGAGCGGAGAAGCGGTCGTCACGGTGGCGGGTCACATCAATCCGGCAGTCGCCGATGCCGGCGATGCGGATCTTGTTCTGATCGAACGCGCAGGCGAGATCGCCGCCGTCGAACGAGCGGCGTTGAAAACCGAGCGACAGCCCACCAGCGATCCGTCGCGACGGCTGTACACCTTCGAGATTACCGGAGACGCGACGACCGTGGCGTCGGGAGACGAGGCCCAGGCGATGATGCAACGAGCCGCCGATCGCGCGGCCCTCGCAATCGCGGCCCAGCAGCTCGGCATCACTGCCCGGCTGATCGAGCTCGCCGTTGACTATGCGAAAGATCGTCATCAGTTCGGGAAGCCGATCGGTTCGTTCCAGGCGATCAAGCATCACCTGGCCAACGTGGCAGTGAAGCTCGAGTTCGCCCGACCGATGGTCTACCGGGCCGCGCATTCGATCGCGACAGACTCTCCGAATCGGACGATCGATGTCTCCCAGGCAAAGGCAATGGCCGATGAAGCCGCATGCGCAGCGGCGAAAACCGCGCTCCAGGTACATGGTGCGATCGGGTACACCTGGGAGGTCGACCTGCATCTGTGGATGAAGCGCGCGTGGGCCCTCGAGTCGAGCTGGGGCAGCCGGCTGTATCATCGACGCCGGGTAGCGGACGCCGTTCTGCGCGAGCGCGGAGGCCCCTCGTTCGGTTTCGAGGCAGTCGGCACGACACAAGCGTGAACGGAAAGAAGCGAGAGAAATGAGTCAGAAGAAAAAAGTCCCTGCGATCGACGGCTGGTTCGTCGCCGACGGCGAGATCGCTCATCTCATCGGCACCCGCTGCAAGAGCTGCGGCAGTTACTTCTTTCCGCGGGAGACGTATTTCTGCCGCAACCCCGCCTGTCGCGGCAACGACTTCGAAGAGATCCCGCTCAGCCGCACCGGCACGCTGTGGTCGTTCACCGACAACCGCTATCCGCCGCCGGCTCCCTACGTGGCGCCCGACCCGTTCGAACCGTACATTGTCGCGGCCGTCGAGCTGGATCTCGAGAAGATGGTTGTCCTCGGCCAGGTCAGCTCCGATGTATCGATCGCT
This sequence comes from Candidatus Nitrosopumilus sp., assembly GCA_964225545.1. Taxonomy (GTDB): domain Bacteria; phylum Desulfobacterota; class Binatia; order UBA1149; family SPBQ01; genus SPBQ01. The sequence continues at coordinate 28,072 of CAXQPB010000198.1, forward strand.
GATCTATCGGCGGGCATGAAGATGGAGCTGGTGATCGACGCTCTGTACGAGGACGACGAGAACGAGTATCTGGTCTGGAAGTGGCGCCCGAGCGCGGGCTGAGGAGACAGATCTGTTGAGCAACGGTACGGACAAGCAGGTCGCGGTCCTCGGCGTCGGTATGCACCCCTGGGGAAAGTGGGGACGCAACTTCGTCGAGTACGGCATTCACGCAGCCAACCAGGCCCTCGATGACGCGGGCCTGGAGTGGAAAGACATCGGCTTCGTCGCCGGTGGCGACACGATCCGCAACGGCTACCCCGGCTATGTCGCCGGCGCGACGTTCTCGCAGGCGCTCGGCTGGACCGGCGCGCCGGTCGCCAGCTCGTACGGCGCGTGCGCCAGCGGCACGCAGGCGATCAACACCGCGCGCGCGATGATCCTCGCCGGCATGTGCGACACCGCGCTCGTCGTCGGCGCCGACACGACACCGAAGGGCTTCTTTGCGCCGACCGGCGGCAAACGCACGCAGGACCCCGACTGGCTGCGGTTTCATCTCATCGGTGCGACCAACCCGATCTACTTCGGGCTGTACGCTCGCCGCCGCATGGAAATGTACGGGGCAACCGCGGAAGACTTCGCGCGCGTGAAGATCAAGAACGCTCGCCACGGTCTGAAAAACGAGAACGCCCGATATCGAAAAGAGGTCACCGAAGAGGACTTCGGCAAGTCGCCGGTCGTGTCCGACCCGCTGCGTCTGCTCGACATCTGCGCGACCAGTGATGGCGGCGCAGCGATCGTGCTTTCGAGCATGGAGTTCGCGCGCAAGCACACCACCGACCCCGTGAAGATCGCCGCCGTCTCGACCGTGACGCCGACCTATCCCAACGATGTCATCGAGATGCCGAACTTCGCGACCGATTCGGCTGCCGCGGTGGGTCTGCCCGATACGCCGTTCCGCGACTCGATCACCAGGGCCGCCTACGAGCAGTCCGGGCTGGGTCCGGAGGACATGAACCTGGCCGAGGTCTACGACCTGTCCACGGCACTGGAGCTCGACTGGTACGAGAACATCGGGCTGTGCGAACCCGGCGATGCGGAGAAGCTGCTCCGCGACGGTGAGACGACGATCGGCGGCCGCTGCCCGGTCAATCCCAGCGGCGGGCTCGCCTGCTTCGGAGAGGCGATCCCCGCGCAAGCGATCGCGCAGGTCTGTGAACTCACGTGGCAGATCCAGGGGCGGGCCGGCGACCGGCAGGTCGAGGGAGCGCGCGCGGGCGTCAGCGTCAACCAGGGGCTGTTCGGACACGGATCCTCGGTCGTCGTCACACGCTGATTCCCGACACAAGGCAGTCAACCAGAACAGAGACCCACGGAGAGCAATAACATGGCAGAGGCATACATCATCGACGCGGTCCGCACTCCGGTCGGCCGCAGAGGCGGCGGACTTGCCGGTGAGCACTCGGCTGACCTCGGAGCACACGTCCTCAAGGGCCTGGTCGAACGCACCGGCGTCGACGCGGGTGCGGTCGAGGACGTGATCTTCGGCTGCTGCGACACCATCGGCCCGCAGGCCGGTGACATCGCGCGCACCTGCTGGCTGGCCGCCGGGCTGCCGCAGCACGTCCCCGGAGTAACCATCGACCGCCAGTGCGGATCCTCGCAGCAGGCGGTGCACTTCGCATCGCAGGCCGTGATGAGCGGCACCAGCGATCTGGTGGTCGCCGGCGGCGTGCAGAACATGAGTCAGATCCCGATCTCGTCGGCGATGACGCTGGCCGAGCCTCTCGGTTTCACCGACCCGTTCTCCGGTTCGAAAGGCTGGGTCGAACGCTTCGGCACGCAGGAGGTCTCGCAGTTTCGCGGCGCGGAGATGATCGCCGAGAAGTGGGACATCACCCGTGACGAGATGGAGGCGTTCGCGTTCGAAAGCCACCAGCGCGCGATCCGCGCCACCGACGAGGGGCGCTTCAAGAACGAAATTCTCCCCTACGGCGAGCTCGACTTCGACGAAGGGCCGCGACGCGATACGTCGATCGAGCGGATGCAGAAGCTCAAGCCGCTGTCCGAAGGCGGCCGGCTCACCGCAGCCGTCGCCAGCCAGATTTCGGACGGAGCGACGGCCATGCTGATCGCGTCAGAGGGCGCGGTGAAACAGCACGGCTTGAAGCCACGCGCGCGCATCCACCACATGAGCGTTCGCGCCGACGATCCGATCTATATGCTGACCGCTCCGATTCCGGCGACGGCCTGGGCACTGGAGAAGACAGGGATGACTCTCGATCAGATCGATCTGGTCGAGATCAACGAGGCCTTCGCCCCGGTTGTGCTCGCCTGGCAGAAGGAGACCGGCGCCGACCTTTCGAAGGTCAACGTGAACGGCGGAGCGATCGCGCTCGGTCACCCGATCGGAGCGACCGGCACACGCCTGATGGCGACCCTGCTCAACGAGCTGGAGCGGACCGGCGGACGCTGGGGGCTGCAGACGATGTGCGAGGGCGGCGGTCAGGCCAATGTGACGATCATCGAGCGGCTGTAGCCGGAGGACGGCCGCTACTGGTCGTCGTGCAGATGCTCGAAGAGCTGGCGGTCGTGACGACTGGACGCGCTGAGCGGCAGCAGCCGCGGCTCCCAGCGCGGCGGCGATGCCGCCTGCGGCCGGTCGCCCATGACCGTGACGCGCTGGATCACTCGCTCCCCTTCGAAGTCGTTCAGAACGCAGTGCTGCGTGCAACGATTGTCCCAGATCGCGACGGTTCCGCGCGTCCAGCGGTAGCGGACGGAGAACTGCGGGCTGGATGCCCATGAGGTCAGGTACGAGAGCAGAGCACGGCTCTCGGCGTGGCTGAGTTCGACAATACGGCGCGTGAAGTGCTCGTTGACGAAGAGCGATTTTCTGCCGGTCTCCGGATGCACGCGAACGACCGGATGAATCGCGGTCTTATCGGCATCTCCGTGGGGATCCGCATCGTGCAGCGCGGACAGCCCTTCGCAGAATTCCTTCATCGCCGGTGAGAGCCCGTCGTAGGCCTTGTACATGTTGGCCCACATCGTATCGCCGCCGACCTCCGGGCACTTGACCATGTGCAGGATCGCCATGACCGAGGGCTCGGCCTGACAGGTGAGATCGCTGTGCCACTCGTCGGCGATCGCCCCCTGCCCTCCCTCGGCGTGCAGCTCGAAGAACTCGGGCCGCTCACCGGCGAACATGAGGTTGGGGTGCGCCTCGAGCTCACCGAACATACGTCCGAACGCGATGTGCTCGTCCGGAGTCAGGGTCTGATCCGGAAAAAAGATCACCAGGTGTTCGAGCAACAGCTTGCGGAAGGTTTCGACGTCATCGGGTGTCGCCTCCACCAGTTTGACGCCGCGGATCTCCGCCCCGAGTGAGCCGGAAAGACGGGTGACTGACAGTGTCCCTGCGTTCGTTGCTGTAGCCATGGTTACCTCCGGCGGCGAATGCGGTCCCGAAAAAGCCCGGCCGCAGGCACCAGCCTGCGCGGGCGCGCGAAACGCCGCGACGACGCGAGCCTAGCACTCGGGCAACCGCAACGGGAGAGCAGCGCGAAGGCTCTTCACAGAACCAGATCTCGAACGTACGCGCGCTTTTTCCTCGTACGGTCATTGACCGAAGAGATGAACTGCGCGTGAGGGCATCGGCACGCGCGACAATGTACGAACGCGCTCGCCGATGTACCTCGATCGAACCCGCCTGCTTCAGCAAGTTCCAGTGATTTCAAGCACTTAATCCATGCCAGGCACACGGCATGGCACCTGCTTTGTCTGCTCCCATCACGCACGGAGGAACGGGCATGGCTTTCTTCTCGAAAAAGAACAACGGATCGAAGAGCAGCAAAAAGGTTGTGGTGACGGGCAAGCGCATCGAAGGCACCTGGGTCATGGAGTCGACGCTGAAGCCGAAGAGCCGGCGATCCAAGCGCAGCGATGTCATCCTCGAGACCGAGAACCGGCGGGTTCGCACCCTTCACTGAACGACAGAACGCGGCATCCAGCGCGCCGGCCGCAAGGCAGCCAGTCTGCAACCGGCTAGCGCTCAGGCTCGCCGCCGCGCTTCCAGCGACACAATCCATCCGCATCCGGCGCGATCACCGGCGCCGAGACCAGCGCGGACGGATCGGCGAAAAGATAGGCAAAGGCGCGCTCCACGCGCGCGCTGGCAAGGCGGCATTCGATGATCGTGCGCACGTACAGATCGTCTTCCCCTTCCTGGCCGTAATCCTCGACTTCATCGAGCACGGCGAGGGTAGCCGCCATATGCTCCGGGCCGAGTTTCCACAGCTCTCCGGCCACGAGGTCAGCGCCGGCCACGAGCGCCGGGTAAGGCCCGAGATCGTGCAGCCGGCCCGTCACGACGGCCGGTTCGACAGCAAGCGGAGCGTGCGGCCACAGGTGTGACAGCTCCTCGCCCTGCTGCAGCGTGCCGTAGACGAAAACCCTCGAACAACTCTCCATCACCATGAGCTCGCGGTCGCGGCCATACGGTATCGTCTGCGCGGCGCGCAGAAACCACTTGTTCTCAGGGCGCCGGATACGCATGATCGGGCCGGGCCGGCGGCGCGGTCATCGAACGAATCGGGATCATCTGGATCAGCTGAATCATGGAATACAACTGGCAGGCCATTCTGGTTTTTCTGGTTACGCTCGTCGGTCTGACGAAGCTCGGAAGCGCGATCGCCTTCCGCGTGCCCGCATTCGCACACATGCGTGACCTCAACCGCGAGGCCGATCGTACCAAGCTCCGCCGCAAACCCTTCCGTGAAGCCGTCAAGCGTAACAACCTCGCCGGGCTGGGCGTCAACGTCGCGTTCTACGTCGCGGTCCTCCCGTTCTTCCTGAGCCTGGATCCGAGGCCGGTGTGGCGACACGCGGCCGATATCTTCGCCGTGCTGATGGTTTACGACTTCTTCTATTACCTCACCCCTCGATTCCTGTTTCACGGACGCCCTCTCAGGCGGATTCACGCGCTGCATCACCAGGTCCACCACCCGACCTACATCGACGCCCTGTACGTGCATCCTGTAGAGACCGCCATCGGGCTGACGCTGTTCCTCGGAACGATCCCGCTGATTGCCGTCAGCATCGGTGGCGGAAGCCTCAGCGCTTTCAGCATGGCGATCGCCACGCTGCTGTTTACCCAGCTCAACCAGATCAATCACACGTTCATCGATCTGCCGCGGTTTCCGTTCCGCACGCTTGATCGCATCACGTCGATTCACGCAGCGCATCATGCCGACATGAACCGCGGCAACTTCGCGACCCTGACGATGATCTACGACCGAATGTTCGGAACCCTCGAGGAACCGATCAGCCGATCGACCCCCTGACTCGACTCAGATCGTGCGCCACCAGCTGTCGAGCGGACGGCCGTTCCGGCTGCCGGCCCGGAGCGGAAGTGTCGGTGCCGGCGGGGGCGTCGATGCATGCGGCTCTCTTTCGAGGATTTGCACAGCGCGAGGATCGGCGAGCGCGTCCGCGACGGCTGCACGCCGGGCTTCGTCCAGCTTCGCAAACTCTCCGTGAAGCTCCGCCAGGCAGCGGACCCGGTAAGGCTTGACCGGTTCACGCCACTGCACGTTCTGCACCGTATACGTGACCTCTTTACTCCCCCGGTTGTGCGCGTCCGCGTTGGCAGCGAGGTAGGGAAGATAGATGTGCGCCACCGCCTCGAGCAACGGCTCGATCCGCTCGGGCAAAGTGGTCGGCGGCGCTTGGTCCGTGAGCAACTCCGGACGCAGGTTCCACATTCGCGCGACCCACTCGTTCACGCCCGGCGCAGTCGATCGCATGATCCTCGCCGGCGCGGGGTCGGAGAAGAAGTGTCGGAACATCGACGCGAAGAAGCCGAAGTCGGCCTCGGTCGGTATTTCTCCCAGAATGAAAGGGCGGATCTCGAAAATCGCCTCGAGCGCTTGCAGGCTTTCGAGATACGACGCCTCGGTCGCAGCGCGCGTGCTCGCGGTGACGCCGTCACGCCGTACGAACCATGTCGGCTGCCGATACAGCCAGTAGGCGCGCTTGAGCGCGGCGGGAGCGGGAATCGTCGAGAGGTGCTCCGCCAGCCAGGCGCTCATCAACTTCGCCGTGGAACGGTACGACCAACGGTAGTGCATGGCCGGCCGCCACAGCCACTCGTCCGCGTAGTCCTCGAGCAGCAACGAAACGAACCGCACGACAGGGTCGGCGGGGGAGAGCTTCGGCCCGGGACAGACGCTCTCGAGGTAGGCGATGGTCGGCGTGGTATCGAGGAGCCAGGTCCCGTCCGGACACTCGACCTGCGGGATCTGGCGGACGCCCGTGTTCTTCACACAGCGCCGCATCGACAGCGGCGTGAACATCTCCAGACGGTAGTCGATGCCTTTCGCGCGCAGATACGCCTCGATCTTGCCCGTATAGTACGAGCAGTCGGAGCCGTGGACGATTACCGGGTCCTTGAACGGTGACGCGTTCATAAGCGGTCGCGTGCTGCCAAGCTGCGCGACGGGACGCCGCTCTTCGAACTGCGCGAGGCGTGAGCCAGGGCTGCGAAAATCTTCAGCCGTTGCTGTCGATCGCACCGTCTCCGGGTCGCCCGCCGCATCGACGGACGCCCGGAGACAGCAACGAAAGGGTAGCCAGAAAAGAGGCCCGAATCAGTATCCGGCTTCTTTGGTGGTCTTGATGATGGCCGCAGCGACCTTGTAGGGGTCCGAGTTGGACGCCGGGCGGCGATCCTCCAGACGCCCCTTCCAGCCTTCATCGACGGTGGCGACCGGGATGCGGATCGAAGCACCGCGGTCGGAAACGCCGAAGCTGAACTGGTCGATTGACTGCGTCTCGTGCGCGCCGGTCAGTCTCTGCTCGTTGTGCGCGCCGTACACGTCGATATGCCGCTGGATATTCTTGCCGAACTCCTCGCAGATCTTCGTGAACACATCCGGCGTTCCGGCTTCGCGCATGGCGCCGTTGGAGAAGTTCGCGTGCATGCCCGAACCGTTCCAGTCGGTGTTTCCGAGAGGCTTCGGGTGCCACTCCACTGCGTAGCCGTGCTCCTCGGCGATGCGCTCGAGCAGATAGCGGGCCACCCAGGTCTCATCGCCGGCGCGCTTGGCGCCCTTGGCGAATACCTGGAACTCCCACTGTCCGGCGGCAACCTCCGCGTTGATGCCCTCGACATTGATGCCGGCTTCGAGGCAGGCGTCGAGGTGCTCCTCGATGCAGCCGCGTCCGTAGGCGTTGTTGGCACCGACCGAGCAGTAGTAAGGGCCCTGAGGTCGCGGGTAGCCCGCACGCGGGAACCCGGCAGGCAGGTCCGTGCTCGGATCCCACAGGAAGAACTCCAGCTCGAAACCGAACCAGAAGTCCTCATCGTCGTCATTGATCGTCGCGCGCCCGTTCGACTCGTGCGGCGTACCGTCGGCGTTGAGCACTTCGGTCATGACCAGGTAAGCGTTCTTGCGGCCCGGGTCGGGGAAGCAGGCCACAGGCTTGAGCAGACAATCAGAGTCGCTGCCATCGGCCTGCTCTGTCGAGCTGCAGTCGAAAGACCACATGGGGCATTCCTCGAGGGTGCCACCGAAATCCGACTCGACGCGCGTCTTACTGCGAAGGCTCTGCGTCGGCTTGTAACCGTCGAGCCAGATGTATTCCAACTTCGTTTTCATTGCTACGTGTGTCCTCCAGGCACGGATCGCTTTCGCGGCCGATCAGCCGCGTCCATCCATTCGTTCAAGCAATAATTATTCCCCGCCTGCGCCGATGCACACCCATCCGCGCCGGTCAGCGAATCTTTTTCTTCGCCCCCTCTAACCCTTTGTTTCACAAAGGGGTTTGTCACAGCACCGCCCGGGCCCGGGAGGCCGCGGTGGGGGACGGCAGACATTTCCAAGTGCCCAATCCGCAGTCAAACCGGAGAAGCTGCTGCCTGCCAGACAGGCAGAAAGCCAGGCGGGTCTGCAGGGGAGCAGGGGCGCGGCGTCGCAGCTGCCGCGGTCAGCTGTGCAGCCAGTCTTCCTGAAGCTGGCGCACCAGATCGCCCGCCGACTGCAGCCGGTCCGCCCGGTCGCTCGCGATGCAGCGCATCGTAACCGCCTCGAGCAGCGCAGGGATCTTTACGGATGTATGGGTCGACGGCGGAGCCGGCTTGCCTTCGAGGATCTGCTCCATGACCTCGCGAACCGTCTCGCCCACCGCCGGCGGCCGCCCGCCGAGGATCTCGTAGAGCACCACACCGATACTGTAGAGATCGGTTCGGTAGTCGATCTCCGGGTCTTCGAGAATCTGCTCGGGAGACATGTAGCTGATCGTGCCCTGCAGCTTGCTCTGCCCGGTCAGGCTGCTCGGTTTCTGCAACATACCGCCCGCTCCGCCAGGCCCTCCGTCGCGGCCCTCCTGCTCATCGCCCGCCGATCCGTCGGAGTTCCAGACCTTTGCCAGCCCCCAGTCCAGCAGCAGGACCTCACCGAAAGGGCCGACGAGAATATTCTCCGGCTTGATGTCACGGTGTGCGACCCGGTGGCCGTGGGCGAATTCGAGGGCGTGCGCGACCTGAATCACGACGTCGATCAACTGCGTCAGGTCATAGCGATCACGGTAGTCGAGGACCTCGCGCAGCGTGTACCCGTGCACGAGCTTCATCGTGAAATAGTAATGCTTCCGCGAGTCACGACCGAGCTCGTAGACCGGCACCGTGTTCGGGTGCTGGAGCATCGAGGTCACTCGCGCCTCGCGCAGAAAACGCTGCTGCTCGACCGCGTCGTCAGCCAGCTCCGGCCGCAGCGATTTGTAACAGATCGTCCGTGAAAGGAGCAGATCCTTGCAGGACTGGATAATGCACTTTCCGCCGCGCGCGATCGTCTTGAAGTATGCGTAGCGCGTGCCCGGGTTGATACTCTCGGGAAGCGGCTGATCGGTATCGGACAGGTATACGAGCGCGTAGTCGTCTTTCGGCGGTTCGGGAAAGCGTGCCATTCGGATCTCCGCGGTGAGTGTATCCGGGCAGCGTTGGAACGGCCACCCGATTCGGACCGCGTTGCCGCCTCGACAACGCGGTCCGGAGTCAACGCCGCCGTGCCGGGCAGGCCATCTGCGGGCTCAGGCTCAGGGGGTCGCTTGCATTATTCCCCCGTGTAAATTCGATTGTCGCCTCAGGTTTCCTCCCCCCCTCCATGTCTGCGTGCCCGATATCGCAGGGAGCGTGAGGCCGGCGGGGTTCACGGGCCGAAAAATCCACGAACAGAGCGGAGTCTCATCTCGAATGTCTGGAATATGCGAAGGAAGAGTCGTCATTGTCACCGGCGCCGGGCGCGGCATAGGCAAGGAGCACGCGCTCGCGTTCGCTGCCGAGGGAGCGCGCGTGATCGTCAACGATCTCGGGTGTGAACTCGACGGCAGCGGCGGCGGCACCGGCCCGGCCGGTGAGGTCGTCGAGGAGATCCGCAATGCCGGCGGCGAAGCGATCGCCAACGGCGCCGACATAGCCGATTTCGCGCAGGCCGGGGAGCTCGTCGGCGCAGCGATCGAGGCCTTCGGCGGTCTCGACGTAGTCGTCAACAATTCCGGCTTCGTGCGCGAACGGATGTTTGTCAGTTGCGCCGAGGACGAATGGGACGCGGTGATTCGCGTTCACCTCAAGGGACACTTCGCGGTCTCCAACCAGGCCTGCGCTTACTGGCGCAACCGCTCGAAGGAAGGCGCGGATGTCGATGCCCGAATCATCAATACCAGCTCGGGTGCAGGGCTTCAGGGAAGCGTCGGGCAAAGCGCCTATTCGGCTGCCAAGGGCGGCATCGCCACACTGACGCTGGTTCAGGCCGCCGAGCTGCGTCGCTACGGGGTGACCTCGAACGCCATCGCGCCCTCGGCCCGAACGCGCATGACCGAAGGCGTGTTCGCCGACATGATGAAGAAACCGGACAGCGGTTTTGATGCGATGCACCCGGGCAACGTCTCCCCGCTGGTCGTGTGGCTCGGCAGCAGCGCTTCGCGAGACGTGACCGGCCGGATCTTCGAGATCGCCGGCGGCAAGATCAGCGTCGCGGACGGCTGGCGCGAAGGCCCGGCGGTCGATTGCGGAAGACGCTGGGAACCGGCCGAGGTCGGAGGCGCGATCGAGAAGATCCTCGGCGAGGCGATCGAGCCGCAGAAAGTCTACGGAACCTGACAGCGGGAGCCCGTGCATGGATTTCTCCTTCAACGAAGAACAGGAAGAGCTGCGCAGAAGCGCTCGCACGTTCCTCGACGATCACGCATCGGCCGATTCGGTGCGGGCGGCGATGGAGAGCGACTCCGGCTTCGACCCGGATCTGTGGAAGCGGATCTCTACCGAGCTCGGCTGGGCCTCGATCATCATTCCTGAGGAGCATGGCGGCATCGGCATGGGCTACGTCGAGCTCGTCGCGTTGCTGGAAGAGACCGGAGCCGCCCTGCTCTGCGCGCCGCTGTTTTCCACCGCGTGCCTCGCGGCGCAGGCGCTGCTGAGCTCCGGCGATAGCCGACAGCAGTCCGCGCTGCTGCCGGGGATCGCATCCGGCGAGTCGATTGCCACACTCGCGCTGGCCGAGCCGGACACAGGCTGGGAGAAGACCTGGACGGCTGGAGGCGTGGCGGCAACCGCCACGCGCGAGGGCGACAGCTTCGTGCTCGCAGGCACTAAGAAGTACGTGACCGACGGCCAGCTCGCCGATCTGTTTCTGATCGCGGCGCGAGCACCGGGCTCGAGCGACCGCGAAGGCGTCAGCCTGTTCGCGGTGCCGGCAGACACCCCCGAGCTTCGGTGCGAGCCGCTGACGACGATGGACCAGACCCGTCGACAGTCACAGATCGGGCTGGACGGAGTGCGGCTTCCCGCGACCGCTCTGGTGGGCGACGAGGGGGGAGCCTGGGAGGGGCTCGAGCGCACACTCCAGCTCGCGGTCATCGCGCTGGCGGCCGAGCAGGTCGGCGGCGCCCAGCGGTGTCTCGATCTGACGGTCGACTACGCCGGCGAGCGGGTTCAGTTCGGACGCAAGATCGGGTCGTTTCAGGCGATCAAGCACAAGTGCGCCGACATGTTCCTGCTGGTCGAGTCGGCACGCTCAGCCGCTTACTACGCCGGATACGCCGCATCCGTGAACGATGCAGAGCTTTCCGTGCTGGCGTCGCTCGCCAAGGCATACTGCTCGGAGGCCTACTTCCGCTGTGCGGCCGAGGCGATCCAGATTCACGGTGGGGTCGGCTTCACCTGGGAGTACGACGTCCATATGCACTTCAAGCGCGCGCGAGCCGGAGAGCAGCTGTTCGGGACGCCGGCCTACCATCGCGAGCTCGTCGCGCGCAGTGCGGGTCTTTGATCCTCTCGCCGGACGACAGCCGAGGGGCCTGCGCGGGGTACAGCGCGGAACCGCCGGCAGCGCGGTGCGAACCGTCACCACGGGCCGCCGGGGCCGGAAGCCACTCGAAGGCGACGGGCCGGTTCGCACTGCCGGGCAGGAACATGATGCCTCGCATGCTCCCCCTGCTGACCTTCCTGACCACGCTGACCCTCGGCGGCTGTTCGCGCGACAGCGCTGAGCTGCCGCTCAGAACGCCGGAGGGCAACCCGCCGAACCTGTTGATCGTCTCGATCGACACGCTGCGAGCCGATCATCTCGGTGCATGGGGCTACGACCAACCGACCAGCCCGATGATCGATGAGCTCGCGGCGACAGGAGTCCGTTTCGAGCGCGCACTGTCGCCCGCGTCGGAGACCGCTCCCGGAACCGCCTCGCTGCTCACCGGGCGATACGCCGACCGCCACGGCGCGTGGCACAACGTCGTCCCGCTCTCGCCGGAGGCGACCACCATCGCCGAGCTCGCATCACGCGCGGGCTACCGGACGGGTGCGCTGGTCGGCAATCGTCTGCTGGCTGCCAGGTTCGGTTTCGCGCAGGGCTTCGACTCCTTCCATGGTTTCTGGACCGAGAACGCCGAGGAGGCATCCGACGAGGTGGGAGTGTCGCGCGCGATCGAGTGGATCGAAGGACGCGAAACCGACGCCGCCGACGCCGGCCGCCCGTGGTTCCTCTGGCTGCACCTGATGGACCCGCACGGCCCGTTCACATCCGCGGGTCCGGATTGGAGCAAGGATTTCGAGTATCCCGACGGTCGGTTCGGCGAGGACGCCGCGGTACGGCTCGCCATCGGCAACTACGGACTCGGAGTCATTCCGCGCTACCAGCAGATCGACGATCACGACCGGCTTTCCTATTATGTGCGCCGATACGACGGGGAGATTCGCTACACCGATCACCATCTCGGCCGGCTGATGCGGGCGCTGCGCGAACGCCGGCTGCATCGCCGCACGCTCGTCGTATTGAGCGCCGACCACGGCGAGAGCCTGACGGGGCATCGCGAGTACCTCCAGCACGGTTGGTTCATTTACGACTCGACCGTCCGCGTCCCCCTGCTCTTCGCCCTGCCCGGCAGCCTGCCCGAGGGGGCGGTCGTCCGCGAGCCGGTGGGAACCATCGACGTCGTCCCGACGCTGGTCGAGCTGCTCGGTCTCGAAGCATCGCCGCAGGCCTTCGACGGACGCAGCCTGGCGGTCGCGCTGGCCGGCGGAAGAATCGATGCCGAACGCTCACTGTTCGGGTTCGGCGCGCGGGCGAACTACCCCTTCTCTGTCTCGCGTGGACGCTGGAAACTGATCCACACGACGGCCGGTACACCGCGTGACGCGCGGCTTTCGGTTCCGCCGGGCGGTTTCCAGAGCGCGGAGAGTGTCGAGCTCTACGACATCGTCAACGACCCAGGCGAGCTCGACAACCTTGCCGACGAGGCGCCGAAACGCACAGACGAGATGCTCGCCGAGCTTTCCGCCTTCGAGATTCGCGTGAAGGCGTCCATCCCGGACGTCGGCCGCGCGCTGTCACGCTAGCCCCTACAACCCGTATAGCCCGCTCAGCCCGGAATGCCCGAGCCTGTAACAATCGGCGTGTTGGTCCAGCCGCCACCGGGCACCCGATAGAATCCCCCTGCGGCAAGCGCACCCCCGTCGACGTGGACCGTTGTTCCGGTCACCCAGGCCGAAAGCTTTGAAGCGAGGAACAGCACGCTGCCGGCGATGTCGTCGGGGCGACCGAAGCGGCCTGCGGGGATCCAGTACGGTTCCCGGTCACGATGCTCGGCGGGGATCCAGCGGCTGGGCTGTACCTGCTCGGTTTCGGTCGTCTCGGGAGCCACCGCGTTGACACGAATCCCCTCGGGGCCGAGCTCGAGCGCCAGGCTGCGGGTGAAACCGGTGATCGCCGACTTGAAAGCCGAGTAGACGGCGCAGCCCGGTATACCGCGAAACGCCTCGATCGTAGTCACGTTGACGATGCTGCCGCCGCGACCGGCATCGATCATCGCAGGCAGCAACGCGTGCGTGCAGGTCAGGACGTGATCCAGGTTCACCCGATACAGAGCGTCCCAGTCCTCGTGGCGGGAATCGACGAAGCGGCCCGCCGAGAGATAATGGCCGACATTGTTGACCAGAATATCGGGCGCGCCGAGCTCGGCGAGGACGCGATCACGGAGACGATCGACGTCTTCGCGCTCACGTACGTCCGCGGGAGCGTCGAGCGCCCTGCCCCCGCGCTCTTCGATCGCGCGCGCGACCTCGGCGGAGCGTTGCGGAACGCTGTCTACAACGGCGACCGAGGCACCATGCGCGGCGAGGCTCTCGGCGACCGCACGCCCGATCCCGGCACCGGCGCCGGTGACGACGGCAGTGCTTCCTTCCAACATGATCGTATCGCGATCCAGCATGATCGTTCCTCCTCGGGTTGTGCTCGCCGGAACGGCCCCTGCGTGCCCGGTTGCGATACGCGCTCGACGAGGCAGCGGCAAGGCAGCGAGAGGACAGGGACTGGACGGGGACAGGACAGTCTGCATGGCGGGCAGTTGCGACCACGTCGCCTGGCACCTATGCTCCGTCGCCGACCGTCAAAGCGGTCGACCCCCGATGCGATCCTCCGACCCCATGGATTTTTCAGGCAAAGCCGTCGTCGTTACGGGCGGCGCGCGCGGCGTCGGCCGCGGTATCACGCGCCGCTTTCTCGAACACGGCGCCGATGTGGTGATCTGCGGCCGCCACGAACCCGACGAGCTTCCGGCTGTCGCGAACCGCCGCGCGTCCTTCGTGGCCGCCGACGTACGAGACCCCGAGCAGGTCGCCGCTGTGGTCAAAGCTACCGTCGAACGCCACGGGCGACTCGACGTGCTGGTCAACAATGCCGGTGGAGCGCCGTTTGCCGAAGCCGCAACGGCTTCACCGCGCTTCTCGGAGAAGATCATCCAGCTCAATCTGATCGCGCCGCTCACCTTCGCGCAGCGGGCCAATGCGGTCATGCAGTCACAGGAAAGCGGCGGCGTCATAATCAATATCGCGAGCGTCAGCGCGGTGAGGCCATCGCCGGGGACGGCTGCATACGGCGCCGCGAAGGCCGGTCTGCTGAGCCTCACGCAGAGCCTCGCGGTCGAATGGGCGCCCAAGGTGCGCGTCACCGCGGTCACGGCGGGAATGGTGAAGACCGAGCAGGCCCACCTGCATTACGGCGACGACGACGGAATCGCCGCTGTCTCGGCGACCGTTCCACTCGGGCGGCTCGCCGAGCCTGACGACGTCGGCGACGCATGTCTGTTTCTGGCCTCACCGCTGGCGTCCTATGTCAGCGGCGCGGACCTGCTGCTGCACGGCGGCGGTGAGCGTCCCGCGTTTCTCGACGCGGCGATCAACGCAACTCACGAGAACAGCAAAAAGGGAGATTAGAAAAGATGGCGACCGTGATCGGATCACCGGCAGAGCTGCCGGAAATGGTGGGGAAACACCTCGGCTACAGCGACTGGCTCGACATAGACCAGGAACGCGTGAACCTGTTTGCAGACGCGACCGGGGATCATCAGTGGATCCATATCGACCCCGAGGCTGCGAAGTCGGGACCGTTCGGGACCACGATCGCACACGGCTACCTGACACTGTCTCTCATCAGTTACTTCCTGCCCCGCATCGTACGCGTGGAGAATGTCTCCATGGGCGTGAACTACGGATGCGACAAGGTCCGATTCCCGGCCCCGGTCCCCGTCGGCTCGAAGATTCGTGCAGGCGCCGAGCTCGTCAAGGTCGATGAGATCAAAGGGTCCTACCAGGCCATCATCCGGGTATCGATCGAGGTGGAGGGAAACGACCGGCCCTCATGCGTGGCCGACACCATCAGCCGTTTCTTCCCGGCGTGAGGCGGAGTCGGTCGAACGAATTCCAGCTGCCGTTCCGCGCAACGCTCCTGAACCGGCAGCCCTGACAATACGCAGCCCCGCGGCCGGTGGACGAAACCGACCGCGAGGCAAGGCCGGGTCCACGTCACCGCCGTCCGAACGAACGCGACGCATCGACTCCGGCCTGGCAAGCTCGCATCGGTTGGACCGCACGGACCAACCGTTTTGCGAGCAAACCTCGAGCCGGAAGCAGGGCTCGAGGTCCGAGCAAGTGCTCGTTGCCGAAAACCACCAACCTTTGTCGGGCTGCCTTCGGTCGTCTCGCTGTGCGCGGCCGATATGCGGCACGGGCGAGCGACATTCTTGATGCCTCACTACGGCATCATACGAAGCGATAACGCGGCTACGCGAACCTCGTCAATGACGAAAAGAGCAAGTCGTCGAGTTTAACGACCGTTATTCGTGTTTTGTACTGAAAACCCCGAGTGGAAAACCCTCGAAGGGAAGCCTGTCGAAGTCATGGGTCGGAGCTGCACGACCTTCAGACAGGGTCGGTCGCGTAGAGCACGGATCGCTCGAGCGCATTCTCTCGAAGGTGGGCGATCGCCTGATATTGGTCCGATTCGACCATTTTGAGGAAGTCTCCGCGGCTCGGGTAACGGACCAGAACGATCATGTCCCAGTCCTGCCCTCCGAGCAGCGACTCCGCCGCCATCGCCTGGTACTCGATGCTTCCACCGACAGCTTCGATGAGTGGCTGGACGGATTGACCGTATTGAATGTAGCTCCGCAGGCCGCCGTCCGGTTTGAACTTCAGCATGTTGAGCATCACGACGGGCCAGTCCACGCTGCGCGCAGCGAAGGCAGCGAGAACGTCCGGCGAAAGCTCCGCCGCAGGTTCTCGTTTTGTTTCGCTCATCGCCCGCCCGCGATCAGTGACTGAACGCTGTACCAGTCCTCGGCGACCGACGAAGGGTGATCGAACCCGAGATCCAGATACCAGCCCGGCTCGTTCTGGAAGGCCAGCCCGGGAATCGCCACGCGCGTGCTGTGCTGCAGCTGGATATCGATCACCGAGTACGCGTAGGCGAACATACGCTCCTCCGGGTACTCGAAGTCGACTTTGGGGTTGGGCCGGTTCGACACTCGGAAACTCAGGATGACCGTCTTCCACAGCTCGCCGCCGGGATCGTAGAGGTCGGAATACGGAATGATGTTCGCCTCTTTGTCGACATAGATCACGCGCTTGGAGAACGCGTATTTCGGGGACTTCGACTTGCCTTCGACAATGTAGACCGAGGGCCGCATCTCCCACGGTTCACAGAACGTCATGCCGCCATCCGACTTGCACGGCTCCGGAGGCAGTCTCTTGCCATGCAGGGAGGCGAGCATCGGCTTCTCGCCGAGCAGCTTCCACTCGAACCAGGGAATCTGCCCCGCGTAGCCACCGTAGCTGTCTACATCGATATCCTGTCCGAAGAGCGCGTCACTTCGCTGGGTCGTTGACATACGACGAACACGGCGCGCGAAAGGAAGATACAGCCAGGTGTCATCGTGCTTGGCCTGGTCGAGATAACGGAAACTGATACCGCCGACGCCCTTGAGGTCGAACGGCTCGATCAGCGGATACAGGCCGGCCTTGTAGAAGACCTCATCCTTGTTCGGTTCGATGCTGGGCTTGGGATCGTTGCGAAGCCGTCCCTGGAAGCGAAGCACGCGGAACCATTCAGGGATGAAGTGCCGCTCGACGGAATACATGGGGTTGCCCTCGGAGTCGGTTTCCATCGCTCCGGTGTCGGCGTCCATCAGGTTCAGATCCAGCGTCTCCGTGAAGTAGTGGGTACGCTGGAAGTTGTACATGATCTTGGTGGCCGCATGCGGGTCGTTCGAATCGATGTCCGGGAACGGGAGACCTGCGATCCAGTTTTCGAGCTCGGCGTTCTCTCCGAGCTTGACCTGCGCGGAGTACTTCTCGGTCGCCTCCTGGTAGTCGGCAGGCACAGAGATCTTTCCATACGGTACGATCTCCATGTCCATTCCGTTCTCAACGCACCACAGGACCCCCTCGGGGACGAGTCCGCGAACCTTCTCGAGGTTCTTCTTGGTGATGATCTCGCCGGGTTTCACCTCGGCGGATGCAGCGTACGGCGCGATGTGAAACGCGAGCGAAAAGAACGTGACAGCGAAAAGCGAAACGCGCAGGTGCGCACCAAAAGAACGAATCTCGGGTAACACGAAGCGATCCCTCCAGACCGGGCGCCCCTTGTGCAGAAGGATCAGGCGGGCAAACCGGCATACATCGTTTTAGTCCATGTTCGGGTTCGACGCCACCACGAGTCGTATCCGACACAGACAGCACTTGCACTGATTTTCCTGGGCTGAAAAAAAGCCCGTCATGACCGATGAAAAGAAACGCGAGACCGTTCTAGAAACGATCGAGGGCGGAGTGCTCACCGTGACCCTGAACCGCCCTCGTCACAAGAACGCCTTCAATGCCGCGATGTGGCGGGACGCCCGGGAAAGCCTTGAGGACGCGCTTGCCGACGATCGCGTCCGAGCCGTGGTCATCACGGGCGCCGGGGGAGCCTTCTCGGCCGGTCAGGACCTCGCAGAGATGAGCAACCTTTCACCGGGCTCCGACTCCGACGACGCATCGGGTCAAGACAACGGTTTTTCACTCTTCATGGATGTGCTCTGCGACTTCGACAAGCCGCTGATCGCGGCGGTCAACGGGGTCGGGGTCGGCATCGGGATCACACTGCTGCTTCATTGCGACTACGCCTGCATCGCTCGTGGCTCGCGCCTCCGGGCGCCATTCGTGACCCTCGGCGTGGTTCCGGAAGCCGCGAGCAGTTACCTGTTCCCCGCAGTCATCGGTTATCGCAACGCGATCGACCTTCTGTTCGAATCCGATTTCATCAGCGCGGAACGATCCGTCGAGCTCGGGATCGCGACCGACCTGTGCGAGCCCGAAGAAGTGCTGGCCGTTGCAAGCCGCCGCGCCCAACACCTCGCCGCGAAGCCGCTCGGCTCGCTTCGACACACGAAACGACTGGTTCTGGCGACTCGGCGCGAACAGGTCGATGCAGCACGGCGACGAGAGGACGCCGCCTTCGTCGGTCGCATCGGCAGCGCCGAGAACATCGAAGCGGTAACCGCGTTCTTCGAGAAGCGCGACCCGGATTTCAGCGAGGTACCCCCGCACGATCGCGAACCCTGAGCCGGGACAGCCGACCGATCCGCGCAACGCGGACGGGCGCTCGGTCGGCGCTCAGGTCGCGCCGGCGACAGCGGGGATACAAACGCGGAATGTCTTGCTGGCCCGGAGGCTCTTCGGGCCGAACGCATCCCGAACGTAAAGATCAGCTCCGGCGAACTTGTCCTGTTTCGGTGTCGTCTTCGCGTCCTTGACCTTGAAGCACTGCAGGAACTCGTTCGGTTCGCTCGGCTCGATCCCGTTCACCGCGACCGGCACGCAGAAAGCACTTGGTCCGATTACCACAGTCTGCTTCTGCTCGAAGTCATCCACGAGTGTGACGGTGCGGCGCTCCAGCTTCGGCGAACCCGCAGCGCGTTTGGCACGGTAGCACTTGAATGCGTCGAGCAATCCGGAAGCCAGCGCCGGCGGCGCCCCTGATGCCGAACTCGACGACGGCATACAAAGCGTCTCCGGTTTGAGGATCTGCAGAGACTCGCTGCCGAATGCATGAGAGATCTGCACCGATGTCGCCTGGAACTTCGGCTGCGGCGCAGCCGTGGTCGAATCCTTGATCTTGTAACAGACCGCGTGCGCCTCCGGGATGGCCGCCTCGACGCCGTCGCGCGATGCCGGATTGCCGACCGCATGGACCTTGGAAACATGGGTCGATCGCGAGTCCAGAGCATCGATCAGTTCGACATCGGTGGGTACGAACGGCTCCCCGATCCGGCCGCGCTTGGCGCGGTAGAATTTGAAGACGTCGAGGGTGCAGGCTTGTGCATCGGACAGGCAGACGCCGACGTCGCACTGCTCGGTGGTACAACCGATCTCATCGGAGCACGGGGTCCCTGTCAGGGGCGTGCAATCGCTCGGCGCCCCCTGGTCGCATGAATGACATTCCTCGACAGAGCAGACAGACGAACATCCGTCACCGGCTGCACCGTTCCCGTCATCACAGCTCTCGTTGCCCTCGACGACACCGTCACCGCATTGTGCGCCCCAGCCGATGTCCGCAAGGAGTTGTCCGGTCAGTAGAATCTCGGACTGCGGGGAAGCGAACGGTTCCATGAGCTCGTCCGTGCCGCCCGCCGAGAAGGCGGTGTCGAAGTGGGAAACCGACGATCCGCTGCGCACCGGGTCAGGCGCATACATACGAACCTTCCCGTCGGTCAGACCTGATGTGAGAATTCCTGACCCGGCGGTCACGGCGGCGCCCGACCATACGAGGTTGCCGGAATCAACAACGGACGCGGCCCGCTGCTGGTTGCTCATCTCCTCCCAACCGAGACCGCTGTCCGCATCGCTGAGGTTTCGCGCGTAGCTGTCGATCAGATCGAAAAACAGCGCCCCGGTCGACGGATCGACGAGCGAGGTGAACCCGATCCCGTGTGCGATCTCGTGCAGCACGGTGCGGTAGAACGAGATCGTTCCAGAAGGCCCTTCCTCGGGCCCGACGCTGTAGTACCAGTTCGCGCCTTGCAGACAGGAGTCGTTGTTATCGATACTCTCGTTGAAGGCGGCCTGCAGATCGGACGTGTTCGACAT
The DNA here is from genome assembly GCA_964225545.1 of Candidatus Nitrosopumilus sp. Classification (GTDB taxonomy): domain Bacteria; phylum Desulfobacterota; class Binatia; order UBA1149; family SPBQ01; genus SPBQ01. The sequence continues at coordinate 48,005 of CAXQPB010000198.1, forward strand.
GAGGTCAGTATTCGCCAAGCGGTTCGCGAGCGCGGCCGGATACCACGTCGAGGCGTGAGGCGCATCGACGCCGCCCGCTGCCGGCACCCAGTCGCGGGCGACGGTCCGTACGCTCGCGCCGCCGAGCACCGCCGAGCCGGCGTTGCAGCTCATCGCGACCATCTGGACGTCCATCGAGACAGGGATATTGCTGTCCAGACGAGTTCCCCACTCGTTCGCAGCCGCCTCCATCGACGCCTTGCGCTGCTGTCCGAGCGTGTCGCCCGGCGCCGTCGAGCTCGGGTCGGCAGGCAACTCAGAAGCGAAACCGTCTGTCGGGTTGACGTAAAGAACCGACACATCAGCTGCACTGGCGATATCAACACCGTGGAGCAACCCGATACTCACCACGACCGGCCAGGCCGCCGCACGCAAAGCCGGCGGTCGGCTGCGGCGAACCGGAACTGAACACCTCTCGCGCGCGGCCATCATTGCGACGCGCCTGACGCGACCGGGTCGGCGCAGTGGGTCTTCAAGCGTCCGTCCGGTGCAATCGTGGCGGTCGCGAGGTGTCCGAAGCGCCCCTGAAGATCGACGACCACCGCGTCGCTTCGACGCGACACTGTCAGACCGGCCGACGATGTACTGAGCATTTCGATCTCAAGCGGGCTCAGCGTCAGCGATTCGCCTTCCGGCTTCTCGGCCGTCAACTCTCCGGTGCCCCTGTCGAGGTACAGCGGCGAGTCGCCGGCCAGGAGCTGTGCACAGGCAGCCTGGCCCGGGGCCAGAACAGACGGCAGAGCCGGCAGTGCGAACAGGGCGAGCAGAGTGAGCAGGGAGATCTTCAGCGCGGAGCGAAGAAAGCCTGAAACTGAGTTACCAATCCCACGCAGCTTCGACTGCGGCGCGGACCCAACGCGATACTTCATTCGACGTTCCCCCCCCGGAACCAATGAATAGCATGTGACCATACGAGTCCGCGGGGGCTCGAATCCAGAGACTTTTTCAACAATTCGGAACCTCAGGAGAATGTCGGAGTTCGGGATGTGCGGATGTGCTCGACGAAACGCCAGACCGAACGCACGACGTATTCGGTGCGAATGGAGTGAAACACCTCGAACGCGTGTTGGCCACCGGGGAGCTCAGCGTAGACGACGGGCGCTGCCGACACCGATCTGAGCTTTTCGACGAAACCGCGAGCGCCATCGACCGATGCGAGAGCATCGTGCGTCCCGTGGATCACGTAAAACGGTGGCGCGGCCGGCCCGACCTGATCGATCGGCGAGGCCCCCTCCCAGACCGCCCGCTGGTCGACCGGTGAACATTTGAGAACATAGCGCTCGAGAAACGGCTCCATCGAATTGCCGGAGTTGCCGCCGCCGCCGCGTCCGAGAAAATCGTAAACCCCGTAGAACGGTACGCACGCTGCCACCGATGTGTCCGCATCTTCGAAGCCGGGCTGGAATTCCGCCCGGCCCTGCGTAAGCGCCATCATCGAGGAGAGATGACCACCGGCCGAGCCGCCGGTCACCACCACGAGGCCGGGGTCAGCTCCGTACGGGGCGGCGTGCTCGCGGATCCACGCGAGGGCTTTCTTGCAGTCGATCAAATGGTCCGGCCAGACCGCGTCAGGGCTGAGTCGGTAATTGATCGCGAAACAACACCAGCCGCGCGCGGCCAGGTAGCGCATGAGCGGGCCGCCCTGCTCCTCCTTGTTGCCGATCACCCAGCCTCCGCCGTGAATCTGCAGAAGAACAGGACAGCGCCCGTCGGATTCTCGCGGCCGGTAGATATCGAGGAGATTACGCTTCCCCGCATCACCGTAGGCAACGTCCCGCTCGACAACGATGTCCGGGTGCCGCATCCGGAACGGCAGCAACAGGCGTGCGATCGGGACGGGCTCCGGTTCGCCGGGCTTTGCGGAATCTCCCGCATACCCGGTACCCAGTGTCTCCCGCAGCGCGGATTCAGTGACTCCAGACGCGGCACGCGAGTGCTTGAGCGCAACGCAGAGACCGGCCCACGACAGCAGCGTGATGACGAGACCGGCGACACCCGCAGGCTGCTCGAGAGCTCCGTAAGCAACGAACCCCGCCGTGGCAGCCGCCTGCCAGGCGATATGGTACAGAGCGAGCTCGCCGGTCAGCCAGGAGGCGAAGAAGCGTGGGATCGACGCCCAGTTCTGACGTCGCTGCGGGATCAGCGTCGTCAGAGTGAAGGTCAGGCCGATCAGGCTCAGCGCGAGGAAAACCGAGGAAACCACGACGCCAGTTCCGAGCTCCACGGCAACCCGCCGCGCGCCGGATCCCATCCGCTCTCGATCATTCCCGACTCCAGCATGGCTGCGTCGAGAAGTTCACGAACATCGTTCTCGAAGACGAACGAGACATGCGACCCCTGGTACCAGACGATGCGCGGTCGTTCCCAGTGTTCCCAGAGCGCCATCGCCGATCCCGGCGGCGCCAGCCGGTCGGCAACCGCTGCAAAAATATATCGTCTCTCGCGCGGGATCCGCGGCTGCATGCTGAGCGGGGACACCACAGTCAGAAGCCGTCGAGTCTGCTCCCAGAACGCATCCATCCGGTCCGGATCGATACCGCTCACTCGATCGGAGTGCTGACGGAACAGCTCAACGAAACAGGAGGCCGGTATACCGGCGACGGCACAGGCAAGATCGGGTTCGAGAGCCGAAAGCAGCGCTGTCGTGTACCCGCCGAGCGAGACACCGTGGACCGCGACACGGTCGGCTCCCTGCGTACCCCGAATCCACGAAATGATTCGGCGCAGGTCCCACATCGCCTGCGCTTCACCGTGGATCAGATTTGAGACGCCTCCGCTGAACAGCTCGCTGCCGTATCCGCGCCCGACCCGTCGCGGCCCATGCAGCGGCATGACGTAGGACAGAACGTTCAGTCCGAGCGCGTGATGGAGGTAGCGCGCGCGCATCCCACCGAGATCGGCGAGCGGCGACCCCATCCCGTAGCCGTGCAACGCGATCATCCATGGGCGCGAGTGATCGGCATGACGCAACATCCACGCGTGAGCGCGTCGATTCTCGCGATACCCCATCCACCGCCGTCGTCCGGGCTCACCGACTGCAGGCGTGTATCCGCTCTCGAAGCTCAGCTGCTCGTAAGGGATCAGCCCGAAGACACTCTCGATGTCCGGATCCGCGAGTACCGGCGGCTCTCGGTGGTAGGCGGCGGGGTCATCGAGCCAACCACGCTCGCCGTAAAAATCGATACCGCGCGAGACTTCGTTTCGTACGGTTCGATCGAGCCGGTCCGAATGGGCCCAGAAGCCGGTCGACCCGGACATCGCTCGGAGCAGCCCCTCATCGAGGAGGATCTTGGCGAGCATCGACGTATCGCGACGTACCGATGGCACGCTCTCGTGCTGCGCGCCGCCACCCAGCAGCGCGTCCCACAGCATCGCGATCGTCAACACGAAGTCGGGCCGTCACGCCTCGGCGCTCAGGCCCTCCCGCGGCCGTTGTTCGAGGCCGCGTTCATCGGCGCTGCATGCGCCTCGGGCTAGGAACCCAGCCGGCCGTCATCGGACTGAGTCTGAGCGGCGGGATTTCGGATCACCCTGGGCTCGGCCCCGAGCTTGATCCCGGCCGCGTTCGCCAGCTCGACGAAGGACGCCCGTACCATGCGAACGAAGTCGCTGGCGTCCGGTACCACGCCCGGATCTGCATTGAAGCCCCAGCACATCCGGCCGTTGTAGCTGAACAGCGCCACACCCAGACCGGTGTTCTCGAGCAACGGAACCTGCGGGTACATATCGACGAGCCGTGAACCGAGCATGTAGAGCGGAATCTGCGGGCCCGGCACGTTCGTCACGATCATGTTGATCGGCCCGCTCGTCGACTGGGAACCCAGCGAGAGCAGCTGCGCGGGTGCCCATTCCGCTGCCGCCATCAGCATCTGCACGCCGAGTGCCTGCTCGGAACGTTTGAGGTCGTCCGTGACCCGGTGGATCGCCTCGAGCCTGCGAACCGGATCCTTCTCCTGAATCGGCAGCTTGACGATCCAGCTCGAGACGTGGTTCCCCAGCTTGCCGCGGTCTTCATCACGCCGGACACTCACCGGCGCCGATACGCGGAACTCGATGTCGTTGGCGTCTACACGATGTCGAATCAGATATTGCCGGACCGCCCCGGATACCGTCGCGAGCACCAGGTCGTTGACCGTGCAGCCGTAGTGGCGTCGCACCGCCTTCACGTCTTCGAGCGACATGTCGAGCCAGTCGAAGCATCGATGCGGCCCGAGGCGACCGTTGAGCGGAGTCTCGGACGGCTTGCGGATCGCGTAGCCGAACAGCTCGACCAGCGCAGAGCTGCGCTTGAAGAGTTCGCTTCGAATGCTTTCCGCATGCTTGCCGAAATCGTACAGCCCCCTGGCGATCGCGTTCGGCAACCCGAGCATACGCGTCACTTCATCGCGCAGCAGCTCGCCACCGGTGGGCGAAGGACGTGGCACGTACGGGTGAACTTCGGGGAGGTGGTGCTCCGGTGTCAGCGACATCATGATTGTGGCCAGATCGGCGCCGGCGCTGCCGTCAATCATGCAGTGGTGGATCTTGCTGATGATCGCGAACCTGCCGCCTTCGAGCCCCTCGACGACCCAGAACTCCCACAGCGGTCGATCGCGATCGAGCTTCTGGGACATGATGCGTCCGGCGAGTTTCTTCAGCTGGGCATCGGTACCCGGCCGCGGGAGCGCGGTGTGACGGATGTGGTAGTCGAGGTTGAAGTGCCGATCGTCGACCCAGACCGGCGTCTCGACGTAGGGCACCCAGCGGAGCTTTTCGCGGTAGCGGGGGATGACGTGGATGAAGCCTTCGATGGCGCGCCGGAACGCCTCGATATCCACGCCGCCGTCTTCTCCGACGAGCGGGCCGCCCTCATAAACCGCGGTGGCTGCAACGTGCATGTACACGTTGCGGCGCTCCATCAGCAGAAAAGTATTGTCCTGAGCCGAAAGTCTTTCGTAGGAGTAACGCGGCATGGTTCCACCCAACTTCCCCCAGTGTTATTCAAACGGCGGCAGTACCAGTCTTATTGCGACGCCCGCGCTCGGTCAATTGTCGGGGCAAAAGCCCCCCGGGCGCGGCGAGCACCGAAGAACAGGCGAACACGGGGGAAAAGGGCATGAAGATAGAAACAGGACTACCGATGACCGACTGGCGGGCGATCGAGGCGGCTGCGCGCAGCGCTGAGGCGATCGGGTTCGACGGCCTCGTCAGTTACGAAATCGCCTCCGACCCCTTCATCCCGCTGGCCCTCGCTGCCATCGCCACGGAGCGCGTTCACCTCGGCACCGCCATCGCCGTCTGCTTCCCGCGCAGCCCGATGGTCGTCGCGAACACGGCCTGGGACCTCCACGTTCAATCGGGGGGGCGCTTCACCCTCGGACTCGGGACGCAGGTCAAGGGGCACAACGAGCGCCGCTTCAGTGTTCCGTGGAGCCCTCCGCTGCCGCGCCTGCGCGAATACGTCCAGGCGCTGAGAGCGATCTGGCGATGCTGGGAGAAAGGCGAGAAGCTCGACTATCAGGGGGAGCACTACAATTTCACGCTCATGACTCCGGAGTTTTCACCGCAGCCGTCCGGGCTCGGCCCGATCCCGATCAGCATCGCGGCGGTCAAGCCGGCGATGATGCGTATGGCGGGGCGTCATTGCGACGGCGTTCGTCTGCACGGTTTCGCGACACGCCGCTATCTGGAAAACGTCGCGCTCCCTGCAATCGACGAAGGTCTCGAAAAAGCCGGCCGTGATCGATCCACGTTCGAGATCTGGGGCGGTGGCTTCATCGCCACGGGAGCCGATGATGAGGCGGTCGCCAGACAGCTCGAGTGGTGCCGGTACCGCGTAGCGTTTTACGGATCCACTCGCAGCTACCACGGGGTCCTCGCCGAACACGGCTGGGAAGACCTCGGGATGAAGCTTCACTCGATGTCGAAGCAGGGACAGTGGAAGGAGATGGCAGCCGAGATCCCGGACGAGGTTCTTCACGAATTCGTCGCGGCCGGCCGCCACGATCAGATCGCGGCTGTCATGGAGCAACGCTTCAATGGAATCAGCGACAGCATCACGCTCGGCTTCGACGATTCGACATCCGAGGGTCTCCAGCGCGAGCTGCTTCAGGACATCGGCCGCATTCCCGCAGCGTTCACCGGCTTCCCTGCCGACTGGTAGCCGGCGACCAGAGTCGGGGCAGCCGCCAGGCGACCCCGGCGGCAACGAAGTAGCCGGTGGCAGGCGCGTCGAACCCGGTCCCGGCGCTGACATCGAACTGGAGGTTTGGCGTCGCCAGATAGGTAAAGCCGCCGTCGACGCCGTTGATGTCGGGCGTTCCGCGCGATCGCAGACTGGCGAAGTACTCGAAGAAAACGCCCCAGCCGCCACCGAGCCCCGTACCGATCGCGACCGAGGGCGAGAACTCGAAAAATCGCCCCGAGGTCCCCTCCCCCCGGCTCAGAGCTGCCGCCTCGAAATTCCACCCCAGGGTGAAACGACGCGCGAGCGTCCACTGGCCAAGCAGAACCAGGGTCGGGTCAACGCCGCCGCTGGTGATCTCCTTGCTGCCGACGGGAAAACTGAGATCGAGCTCGATCGCGGTCTGCGGGAGCACGCCGAACTGTTCACAGAGCACGGCGCGCAGATCGACTCCGAGATCGGAGAACCCGCGAACCTCGTTGCCGTCTTCGAAGTCGGTGCCAGACCACCCGGAGAAACCGAGCGCGACCTCGACGCGCGGATGAACGCCGAGCCGGACCTCCAGTTCCGGGACGACCAGGCCACGCTCGCCGGGCGCACCGCTCTCAGCGGTCCCGAGATCGACGCCGCCCCGGCCCTGATGCGTGAGGCCGGCCTCGATCTGCAAAAAGCCGACGCCGACCACGGTCGGCGGGTTGACGACCCCCGGCCGGTCCGGGCTGATCGGATCGATCGGTGAAGCGCGAGCCGACATCGGCACGCAAACGCAGATCGAGATGAGCGTCGCCGCGATTCGCCGCGGCGGCCTCACAGGCCGTAGCTCTTCGCGAAAAGACGCTCGAACATCCGGTCTCCGATCCAGTGTCGCAGCTTCGCGCCTGCCCTCTGGCCGAAAGCGCCGACCGGATGTCGCGCAGCGGGATCCGGGTCGGCGATAAGCCGCTCGACCAGAGCGGCGAAGAGTTCAGGGTCGGCGCCGGCGACCTCATCGGCAGCGTAACGATCGACAACGCGTTGCATACGCTCAGCGTATGCGGGCGAGTGGGCGCCACCGGCATAGAGCCGGTTCGCGGTCATCGATGTTCGGAAATCTCCGGGCTCGATACAGCAGACCTTGATGCCGTACGGCCTTACCTCATGACGAAGCGCCTCGGTCAGCGCTTCGACTGCGAATTTGCTGGCGCTGTAAAACGACTGGAACGGCAGCGAGATCAGGCCGCCGATCGAGCTGACATTGATGATCCTGCCCTCGCCGGCTGCGCGCATGTGAGGCAAGACGGTCTGGATCAGCCGCACGGTGCCGAAAAAGTTGGTATCGAGCTGGGACTTCACCTCGTCCAGAGAGGTATCCTCGACCGAACCGACCAGGCTGATGCCGGCGTTGTTGACGAGAACATCGATTCGACCCGCACGCTCGACGACAGCGGCGACCCCCGCGCTCACGCTGGCGTCGTCGGTAACGTCCATCACCACACTCTCGAACGCCGTCTGCGCGCTCCGGCCTGCGTCCGGGTCGACGATCACCCGGCGGGTCGTGCCGAAAACCCGCATCCCCGCACGCGACAGGCGTTCGGCTGTCGCCTTGCCGAAACCGGACGAGGTCCCCGTGATCAGAACAACTTCAGCCATGATGGGCTGGTTCTGTAGCGCACGCGCGGACCCATCTCCACGTCCGCCACGCCTTCGGTGCATTCGGGTCGTCGGGCCAAGCGCACGGCGCACGCAACGCCTGCCGCAGCGGGCGTCAGCGATCCGCCGCTGGTACCCGCAGCGTTTCGAAGATATCTGGCACCGTTTACCGCGTCGCGGCCGGATCCATCAGCCGCAACTCAAGCAGAAACCGAGAGGAGAATAGAAAAGTGAAATCAACATTCAGCAAGCTGGGGACCGCGCTCGTCGCTTTCGCGATTGCGACAGGAGTCAGTTTCACCGCTCAGGCCGGCATTTCATCCGACGGAGTGATCGAAGAGATCGCCAAAGGCTGCGAGAAAGAGCTTACCGAGTACTGCTCCAACGTTACAGTCGGGCAAGGTCGAGTCCTCGCCTGCATCTACGCGCACGGCGACAAGCTCAGCGGTCGCTGCGAGTATGCGATGTACGACGCCGCTGCGAAGCTCGAACGGGCGGTCAACGCACTGAGCTACATCGCCAATGAGTGTCTCGATGATGCCGAGAAGCATTGCGCCCAGGTGGAGCTCGGCGAGGGGCGCGTGATCAACTGCCTGAAGGGCAAGAAGTCCGAACTCGATCAGCGTTGCTCTCAGGCCCTGCGCGACACGGGCATGATGTAAACTCCGAGTCTTGCCTTGGAGTCGCGACTCCAAGGCAAGACTCGGAGTTTACATCATGCCCGTGTCGCGCAGGGCCTGAGAGCAACGCTGATCGAGTTCGGACTTCTTGCCCTTCAGGCAGTTGATCACGCGCCCCTCGCCGAGCTCCACCTGGGCGCAATGCTTCTCGGCATCATCGAGACACTCATTGGCGATGTAGCTCAGTGCGTTGACCGCCCGTTCGAGCTTCGCAGCGGCGTCGTACATCGCATACTCGCAGCGACCGCTGAGCTTGTCGCCGTGCGCGTAGATGCAGGCGAGGACTCGACCTTGCCCGACTGTAACGTTGGAGCAGTACTCGGTAAGCTCTTTCTCGCAGCCTTTGGCGATCTCTTCGATCACTCCGTCGGATGAAATGCCGGCCTGAGCGGTGAAACTGACTCCTGTCGCAATCGCGAAAGCGACGAGCGCGGTCCCCAGCTTGCTGAATGTTGATTTCACTTTTCTATTCTCCTCTCGGTTTCTGCTTGAGTTGCGGCTGATGGATCCGGCCGCGACGCGGTAAACGGTGCCAGATATCTTCGAAACGCTGCGGGTACCAGCGGCGGATCGCTGACGCCCGCTGCGGCAGGCGTTGCGTGCGCCGTGCGCTTGGCCCGACGACCCGAATGCACCGAAGGCGTGGCGGACGTGGAGATGGGTCCGCGCGTGCGCTACAGAACCAGCCCATCATGGCTGAAGTTGTTCTGATCACGGGGACCTCGTCCGGTTTCGGCAAGGCGACAGCCGAACGCCTGTCGCGTGCGGGGATGCGGGTTTTCGGCACGACCCGCCGGGTGATCGTCGACCCGGACGCAGGCCGGAGCGCGCAGACGGCGTTCGAGAGTGTGGTGATGGACGTTACCGACGACGCCAGCGTGAGCGCGGGGGTCGCCGCTGTCGTCGAGCGTGCGGGTCGAATCGATGTTCTCGTCAACAACGCCGGCATCAGCCTGGTCGGTTCGGTCGAGGATACCTCTCTGGACGAGGTGAAGTCCCAGCTCGATACCAACTTTTTCGGCACCGTGCGGCTGATCCAGACCGTCTTGCCTCACATGCGCGCAGCCGGCGAGGGCAGGATCATCAATGTCAGCTCGATCGGCGGCCTGATCTCGCTGCCGTTCCAGTCGTTTTACAGCGCCAGCAAATTCGCAGTCGAAGCGCTGACCGAGGCGCTTCGTCATGAGGTAAGGCCGTACGGCATCAAGGTCTGCTGTATCGAGCCCGGAGATTTCCGAACATCGATGACCGCGAACCGGCTCTATGCCGGTGGCGCCCACTCGCCCGCATACGCTGAGCGTATGCAACGCGTTGTCGATCGTTACGCTGCCGATGAGGTCGCCGGCGCCGACCCTGAACTCTTCGCCGCTCTGGTCGAGCGGCTTATCGCCGACCCGGATCCCGCTGCGCGACATCCGGTCGGCGCTTTCGGCCAGAGGGCAGGCGCGAAGCTGCGACACTGGATCGGAGACCGGATGTTCGAGCGTCTTTTCGCGAAGAGCTACGGCCTGTGAGGCCGCCGCGGCGAATCGCGGCGACGCTCATCTCGATCTGCGTTTGCGTGCCGATGTCGGCTCGCGCTTCACCGATCGATCCGATCAGCCCGGACCGGCCGGGGGTCGTCAACCCGCCGACCGTGGTCGGCGTCGGCTTTTTGCAGATCGAGGCCGGCCTCACGCATCAGGGCCGGGGCGGCGTCGATCTCGGGACCGCTGAGAGCGGTGCGCCCGGCGAGCGTGGCCTGGTCGTCCCGGAACTGGAGGTCCGGCTCGGCGTTCATCCGCGCGTCGAGGTCGCGCTCGGTTTCTCCGGGTGGTCTGGCACCGACTTCGAAGACGGCAACGAGGTTCGCGGGTTCTCCGATCTCGGAGTCGATCTGCGCGCCGTGCTCTGTGAACAGTTCGGCGTGCTCCCGCAGACCGCGATCGAGCTCGATCTCAGTTTTCCCGTCGGCAGCAAGGAGATCACCAGCGGCGGCGTTGACCCGACCCTGGTTCTGCTTGGCCAGTGGACGCTCGCGCGTCGTTTCACCCTGGGGTGGAATTTCGAGGCGGCAGCTCTGAGCCGGGGGGAGGGGACCTCGGGGCGATTTTTCGAGTTCTCGCCCTCGGTCGCGATCGGTACGGGGCTCGGTGGCGGCTGGGGCGTTTTCTTCGAGTACTTCGCCAGTCTGCGATCGCGCGGAACGCCCGACATCAACGGCGTCGACGGCGGCTTTACCTATCTGGCGACGCCAAACCTCCAGTTCGATGTCAGCGCCGGGACCGGGTTCGACGCGCCTGCCACCGGCTACTTCGTTGCCGCCGGGGTCGCCTGGCGGCTGCCCCGACTCTGGTCGCCGGCTACCAGTCGGCAGGGAAGCCGGTGAACGCTGCGGGAATGCGGCCGATGTCCTGAAGCAGCTCGCGCTGGAGACCCTCGGATGTCGAATCGTCGAAGCCGAGCGTGATGCTGTCGCTGATTCCATTGAAGCGTTGCTCCATGACAGCCGCGATCTGATCGTGGCGGCCGGCCGCGACGAATTCGTGAAGAACCTCGTCCGGGATCTCGGCTGCCATCTCCTTCCACTGTCCCTGCTTCGACATCGAGTGAAGCTTCATCCCGAGGTCTTCCCAGCCGTGTTCGGCGAGGACCCCGTGGTAGCTGCGAGTGGATCCGTAAAACGCTACGCGGTACCGGCACCACTCGAGCTGTCTGGCGACCGCCTCATCATCGGCTCCCGTGGCGATGAAGCCACCGCCCCAGATCTCGAACGTGGATCGATCACGGCCGGCTTTTTCGAGACCTTCGTCGATTGCAGGGAGCGCGACGTTTTCCAGATAGCGGCGTGTCGCGAAACCGTGCAGACGAACGCCGTCGCAATGACGCCCCGCCATACGCATCATCGCCGGCTTGACCGCCGCGATGCTGATCGGGATCGGGCCGAGCCCGGACGGCTGCGGTGAAAACTCCGGAGTCATGAGCGTGAAATTGTAGTGCTCCCCCTGATAGTCGAGCTTCTCGCCTTTCTCCCAGCATCGCCAGATCGCTCTCAGCGCCTGGACGTATTCGCGCAGGCGCGGCAGCGGAGGGCTCCACGGAACACTGAAGCGGCGCTCGTTGTGCCCCTTGACCTGCGTCCCGAGTCCGAGGGTGAAGCGCCCCCCCGATTGAACGTGGAGGTCCCAGGCCGTGTTCGCGACGACCATCGGGCTGCGCGGGAAGCAGACGGCGATGGCGGTGCCGAGGTGAACGCGCTCCGTGGCGATGGCAGCGAGGGCCAGCGGGATGAAGGGGTCGGAGGCGATTTCGTAACTGACGAGGCCGTCGAACCCGATCGCCTCAGCGCTGCGCGCAGCCGCCTCGATCGCCCGCCAGTCGGTCATCGGTAGTCCTGTTTCTATCTTCATGCCCTTTTCCCCCGTGTTCGCCTGTTCTTCGGTGCTCGCCGCGCCCGGGGGGCTTTTGCCCCGACAATTGACCGAGCGCGGGCGTCGCAATAAGACTGGTACTGCCGCCGTTTGAATAACACTGGGGGAAGTTGGGTGGAACCATGCCGCGTTACTCCTACGAAAGACTTTCGGCTCAGGACAATACTTTTCTGCTGATGGAGCGCCGCAACGTGTACATGCACGTTGCAGCCACCGCGGTTTATGAGGGCGGCCCGCTCGTCGGAGAAGACGGCGGCGTGGATATCGAGGCGTTCCGGCGCGCCATCGAAGGCTTCATCCACGTCATCCCCCGCTACCGCGAAAAGCTCCGCTGGGTGCCCTACGTCGAGACGCCGGTCTGGGTCGACGATCGGCACTTCAACCTCGACTACCACATCCGTCACACCGCGCTCCCGCGGCCGGGTACCGATGCCCAGCTGAAGAAACTCGCCGGACGCATCATGTCCCAGAAGCTCGATCGCGATCGACCGCTGTGGGAGTTCTGGGTCGTCGAGGGGCTCGAAGGCGGCAGGTTCGCGATCATCAGCAAGATCCACCACTGCATGATTGACGGCAGCGCCGGCGCCGATCTGGCCACAATCATGATGTCGCTGACACCGGAGCACCACCTCCCCGAAGTTCACCCGTACGTGCCACGTCCTTCGCCCACCGGTGGCGAGCTGCTGCGCGATGAAGTGACGCGTATGCTCGGGTTGCCGAACGCGATCGCCAGGGGGCTGTACGATTTCGGCAAGCATGCGGAAAGCATTCGAAGCGAACTCTTCAAGCGCAGCTCTGCGCTGGTCGAGCTGTTCGGCTACGCGATCCGCAAGCCGTCCGAGACTCCGCTCAACGGTCGCCTCGGGCCGCATCGATGCTTCGACTGGCTCGACATGTCGCTCGAAGACGTGAAGGCGGTGCGACGCCACTACGGCTGCACGGTCAACGACCTGGTGCTCGCGACGGTATCCGGGGCGGTCCGGCAATATCTGATTCGACATCGTGTAGACGCCAACGACATCGAGTTCCGCGTATCGGCGCCGGTGAGTGTCCGGCGTGATGAAGACCGCGGCAAGCTGGGGAACCACGTCTCGAGCTGGATCGTCAAGCTGCCGATTCAGGAGAAGGATCCGGTTCGCAGGCTCGAGGCGATCCACCGGGTCACGGACGACCTCAAACGTTCCGAGCAGGCACTCGGCGTGCAGATGCTGATGGCGGCAGCGGAATGGGCACCCGCGCAGCTGCTCTCGCTGGGTTCCCAGTCGACGAGCGGGCCGATCAACATGATCGTGACGAACGTGCCGGGCCCGCAGATTCCGCTCTACATGCTCGGTTCACGGCTCGTCGATATGTACCCGCAGGTTCCGTTGCTCGAGAACACCGGTCTGGGTGTGGCGCTGTTCAGCTACAACGGCCGGATGTGCTGGGGCTTCAATGCAGATCCGGGCGTGGTACCGGACGCCAGCGACTTCGTTCGCATGGTACGGGCGTCCTTCGTCGAGCTGGCGAACGCGGCCGGGATCAAGCTCGGGGCCGAGCCCAGGGTGATCCGAAATCCCGCCGCTCAGACTCAGTCCGATGACGGCCGGCTGGGTTCCTAGCCCGAGGCGCATGCAGCGCCGATGAACGCGGCCTCGAACAACGGCCGCGGGAGGGCCTGAGCGCCGAGGCGTGACGGCCCGACTTCGTGTTGACGATCGCGATGCTGTGGGACGCGCTGCTGGGTGGCGGCGCGCAGCACGAGAGCGTGCCATCGGTACGTCGCGATACGTCGATGCTCGCCAAGATCCTCCTCGATGAGGGGCTGCTCCGAGCGATGTCCGGGTCGACCGGCTTCTGGGCCCATTCGGACCGGCTCGATCGAACCGTACGAAACGAAGTCTCGCGCGGTATCGATTTTTACGGCGAGCGTGGTTGGCTCGATGACCCCGCCGCCTACCACCGAGAGCCGCCGGTACTCGCGGATCCGGACATCGAGAGTGTCTTCGGGCTGATCCCTTACGAGCAGCTGAGCTTCGAGAGCGGATACACGCCTGCAGTCGGTGAGCCCGGACGACGGCGGTGGATGGGGTATCGCGAGAATCGACGCGCTCACGCGTGGATGTTGCGTCATGCCGATCACTCGCGCCCATGGATGATCGCGTTGCACGGCTACGGGATGGGGTCGCCGCTCGCCGATCTCGGTGGGATGCGCGCGCGCTACCTCCATCACGCGCTCGGACTGAACGTTCTGTCCTACGTCATGCCGCTGCATGGGCCGCGACGGGTCGGGCGCGGATACGGCAGCGAGCTGTTCAGCGGAGGCGTCTCAAATCTGATCCACGGTGAAGCGCAGGCGATGTGGGACCTGCGCCGAATCATTTCGTGGATTCGGGGTACGCAGGGAGCCGACCGTGTCGCGGTCCACGGTGTCTCGCTCGGCGGGTACACGACAGCGCTGCTTTCGGCTCTCGAACCCGATCTTGCCTGTGCCGTCGCCGGTATACCGGCCTCCTGTTTCGTTGAGCTGTTCCGTCAGCACTCCGATCGAGTGAGCGGTATCGATCCGGACCGGATGGATGCGTTCTGGGAGCAGACTCGACGGCTTCTGACTGTGGTGTCCCCGCTCAGCATGCAGCCGCGGATCCCGCGCGAGAGACGATATATTTTTGCAGCGGTTGCCGACCGGCTGGCGCCGCCGGGATCGGCGATGGCGCTCTGGGAACACTGGGAACGACCGCGCATCGTCTGGTACCAGGGGTCGCATGTCTCGTTCGTCTTCGAGAACGATGTTCGTGAACTTCTCGACGCAGCCATGCTGGAGTCGGGAATGATCGAGAGCGGATGGGATCCGGCGCGCGGCGGGTTGCCGTGGAGCTCGGAACTGGCGTCGTGGTTTCCTCGGTTTTCCTCGCGCTGAGCCTGATCGGCCTGACCTTCACTCTGACGACGCTGATCCCGCAGCGACGTCAGAACTGGGCGTCGATCCCACGCTTCTTCGCCTCCTGGCTGACCGGCGAGCTCGCTCTGTACCATATCGCCTGGCAGGCGGCTGCCACGGCGGGGTTCGTTGCTTACGGAGCTCTCGAGCAGCCTGCGGGTGTCGCCGGTCTCGTCATCACGCTGCTGTCGTGGGCCGGTCTCTGCGTTGCGCTCAAGCACTCGCGTGCCGCGTCTGGAGTCACTGAATCCGCGCTGCGGGAGACACTGGGTACCGGGTATGCGGGAGATTCCGCAAAGCCCGGCGAACCGGAGCCCGTCCCGATCGCACGCCTGTTGCTGCCGTTCCGGATGCGGCACCCGGACATCGTTGTCGAGCGGGACGTTGCCTACGGTGATGCGGGGAAGCGTAATCTCCTCGATATCTACCGGCCGCGAGAATCCGACGGGCGCTGTCCTGTTCTTCTGCAGATTCACGGCGGAGGCTGGGTGATCGGCAACAAGGAGGAGCAGGGCGGCCCGCTCATGCGCTACCTGGCCGCGCGCGGCTGGTGTTGTTTCGCGATCAATTACCGACTCAGCCCTGACGCGGTCTGGCCGGACCATTTGATCGACTGCAAGAAAGCCCTCGCGTGGATCCGCGAGCACGCCGCCCCGTACGGAGCTGACCCCGGCCTCGTGGTGGTGACCGGCGGCTCGGCCGGTGGTCATCTCTCCTCGATGATGGCGCTTACGCAGGGCCGGGCGGAATTCCAGCCCGGCTTCGAAGATGCGGACACATCGGTGGCAGCGTGCGTACCGTTCTACGGGGTTTACGATTTTCTCGGACGCGGCGGCGGCGGCAACTCCGGCAATTCGATGGAGCCGTTTCTCGAGCGCTATGTTCTCAAATGTTCACCGGTCGACCAGCGGGCGGTCTGGGAGGGGGCCTCGCCGATCGATCAGGTCGGGCCGGCCGCGCCACCGTTTTACGTGATCCACGGGACGCACGATGCTCTCGCATCGGTCGATGGCGCTCGCGGTTTCGTCGAAAAGCTCAGATCGGTGTCGGCAGCGCCCGTCGTCTACGCTGAGCTCCCCGGTGGCCAACACGCGTTCGAGGTGTTTCACTCCATTCGCACCGAATACGTCGTGCGTTCGGTCTGGCGTTTCGTCGAGCACATCCGCACATCCCGAACTCCGACATTCTCCTGAGGTTCCGAATTGTTGAAAAAGTCTCTGGATTCGAGCCCCCGCGGACTCGTATGGTCACATGCTATTCATTGGTTCCGGGGGGGGAACGTCGAATGAAGTATCGCGTTGGGTCCGCGCCGCAGTCGAAGCTGCGTGGGATTGGTAACTCAGTTTCAGGCTTTCTTCGCTCCGCGCTGAAGATCTCCCTGCTCACTCTGCTCGCCCTGTTCGCACTGCCGGCTCTGCCGTCTGTTCTGGCCCCGGGCCAGGCTGCCTGTGCACAGCTCCTGGCCGGCGACTCGCCGCTGTACCTCGACAGGGGCACCGGAGAGTTGACGGCCGAGAAGCCGGAAGGCGAATCGCTGACGCTGAGCCCGCTTGAGATCGAAATGCTCAGTACATCGTCGGCCGGTCTGACAGTGTCGCGTCGAAGCGACGCGGTGGTCGTCGATCTTCAGGGGCGCTTCGGACACCTCGCGACCGCCACGATTGCACCGGACGGACGCTTGAAGACCCACTGCGCCGACCCGGTCGCGTCAGGCGCGTCGCAATGATGGCCGCGCGCGAGAGGTGTTCAGTTCCGGTTCGCCGCAGCCGACCGCCGGCTTTGCGTGCGGCGGCCTGGCCGGTCGTGGTGAGTATCGGGTTGCTCCACGGTGTTGATATCGCCAGTGCAGCTGATGTGTCGGTTCTTTACGTCAACCCGACAGACGGTTTCGCTTCTGAGTTGCCTGCCGACCCGAGCTCGACGGCGCCGGGCGACACGCTCGGACAGCAGCGCAAGGCGTCGATGGAGGCGGCTGCGAACGAGTGGGGAACTCGTCTGGACAGCAATATCCCTGTCTCGATGGACGTCCAGATGGTCGCGATGAGCTGCAACGCCGGCTCGGCGGTGCTCGGCGGCGCGAGCGTACGGACCGTCGCCCGCGACTGGGTGCCGGCAGCGGGCGGCGTCGATGCGCCTCACGCCTCGACGTGGTATCCGGCCGCGCTCGCGAACCGCTTGGCGAATACTGACCTCATGTCGAACACGTCCGATCTGCAGGCCGCCTTCAACGAGAGTATCGATAACAACGACTCCTGTCTGCAAGGCGCGAACTGGTACTACAGCGTCGGGCCCGAGGAAGGGCCTTCTGGAACGATCTCGTTCTACCGCACCGTGCTGCACGAGATCGCACACGGGATCGGGTTCACCTCGCTCGTCGATCCGTCGACCGGGGCGCTGTTTTTCGATCTGATCGACAGCTACGCGCGAAACCTCAGCGATGCGGACAGCGGTCTCGGTTGGGAGGAGATGAGCAACCAGCAGCGGGCCGCGTCCGTTGTTGATTCCGGCAACCTCGTATGGTCGGGCGCCGCCGTGACCGCCGGGTCAGGAATTCTCACATCAGGTCTGACCGACGGGAAGGTTCGTATGTATGCGCCTGACCCGGTGCGCAGCGGATCGTCGGTTTCCCACTTCGACACCGCCTTCTCGGCGGGCGGCACGGACGAGCTCATGGAACCGTTCGCTTCCCCGCAGTCCGAGATTCTACTGACCGGACAACTCCTTGCGGACATCGGCTGGGGCGCACAATGCGGTGACGGTGTCGTCGAGGGCAACGAGAGCTGTGATGACGGGAACGGTGCAGCCGGTGACGGATGTTCGTCTGTCTGCTCTGTCGAGGAATGTCATTCATGCGACCAGGGGGCGCCGAGCGATTGCACGCCCCTGACAGGGACCCCGTGCTCCGATGAGATCGGTTGTACCACCGAGCAGTGCGACGTCGGCGTCTGCCTGTCCGATGCACAAGCCTGCACCCTCGACGTCTTCAAATTCTACCGCGCCAAGCGCGGCCGGATCGGGGAGCCGTTCGTACCCACCGATGTCGAACTGATCGATGCTCTGGACTCGCGATCGACCCATGTTTCCAAGGTCCATGCGGTCGGCAATCCGGCATCGCGCGACGGCGTCGAGGCGGCCATCCCGGAGGCGCACGCGGTCTGTTACAAGATCAAGGATTCGACCACGGCTGCGCCGCAGCCGAAGTTCCAGGCGACATCGGTGCAGATCTCTCATGCATTCGGCAGCGAGTCTCTGCAGATCCTCAAACCGGAGACGCTTTGTATGCCGTCGTCGAGTTCGGCATCAGGGGCGCCGCCGGCGCTGGCTTCCGGATTGCTCGACGCATTCAAGTGCTACCGTGCCAAACGCGCTGCGGGTTCGCCGAAGCTGGAGCGCCGCACCGTCACACTCGTGGATGACTTCGAGCAGAAGCAGACTGTGGTAATCGGACCAAGTGCTTTCTGCGTGCCGGTCGCGGTGAACGGGATCGAGCCGAGCGAACCGAACGAGTTCCTGCAGTGCTTCAAGGTCAAGGACGCGAAGACGACACCGAAACAGGACAAGTTCGCCGGAGCTGATCTTTACGTTCGGGATGCGTTCGGCCCGAAGAGCCTCCGGGCCAGCAAGACATTCCGCGTTTGTATCCCCGCTGTCGCCGGCGCGACCTGAGCGCCGACCGAGCGCCCGTCCGCGTTGCGCGGATCGGTCGGCTGTCCCGGCTCAGGGTTCGCGATCGTGCGGGGGTACCTCGCTGAAATCCGGGTCGCGCTTCTCGAAGAACGCGGTTACCGCTTCGATGTTCTCGGCGCTGCCGATGCGACCGACGAAGGCGGCGTCCTCTCGTCGCCGTGCTGCATCGACCTGTTCGCGCCGAGTCGCCAGAACCAGTCGTTTCGTGTGTCGAAGCGAGCCGAGCGGCTTCGCGGCGAGGTGTTGGGCGCGGCGGCTTGCAACGGCCAGCACTTCTTCGGGCTCGCACAGGTCGGTCGCGATCCCGAGCTCGACGGATCGTTCCGCGCTGATGAAATCGGATTCGAACAGAAGGTCGATCGCGTTGCGATAACCGATGACTGCGGGGAACAGGTAACTGCTCGCGGCTTCCGGAACCACGCCGAGGGTCACGAATGGCGCCCGGAGGCGCGAGCCACGAGCGATGCAGGCGTAGTCGCAATGAAGCAGCAGTGTGATCCCGATGCCGACCCCGACCCCGTTGACCGCCGCGATCAGCGGCTTGTCGAAGTCGCAGAGCACATCCATGAAGAGTGAAAAACCGTTGTCTTGACCCGATGCGTCGTCGGAGTCGGAGCCCGGTGAAAGGTTGCTCATCTCTGCGAGGTCCTGACCGGCCGAGAAGGCTCCCCCGGCGCCCGTGATGACCACGGCTCGGACGCGATCGTCGGCAAGCGCGTCCTCAAGGCTTTCCCGGGCGTCCCGCCACATCGCGGCATTGAAGGCGTTCTTGTGACGAGGGCGGTTCAGGGTCACGGTGAGCACTCCGCCCTCGATCGTTTCTAGAACGGTCTCGCGTTTCTTTTCATCGGTCATGACGGGCTTTTTTTCAGCCCAGGAAAATCAGTGCAAGTGCTGTCTGTGTCGGATACGACTCGTGGTGGCGTCGAACCCGAACATGGACTAAAACGATGTATGCCGGTTTGCCCGCCTGATCCTTCTGCACAAGGGGCGCCCGGTCTGGAGGGATCGCTTCGTGTTACCCGAGATTCGTTCTTTTGGTGCGCACCTGCGCGTTTCGCTTTTCGCTGTCACGTTCTTTTCGCTCGCGTTTCACATCGCGCCGTACGCTGCATCCGCCGAGGTGAAACCCGGCGAGATCATCACCAAGAAGAACCTCGAGAAGGTTCGCGGACTCGTCCCCGAGGGGGTCCTGTGGTGCGTTGAGAACGGAATGGACATGGAGATCGTACCGTATGGAAAGATCTCTGTGCCTGCCGACTACCAGGAGGCGACCGAGAAGTACTCCGCGCAGGTCAAGCTCGGAGAGAACGCCGAGCTCGAAAACTGGATCGCAGGTCTCCCGTTCCCGGACATCGATTCGAACGACCCGCATGCGGCCACCAAGATCATGTACAACTTCCAGCGTACCCACTACTTCACGGAGACGCTGGATCTGAACCTGATGGACGCCGACACCGGAGCGATGGAAACCGACTCCGAGGGCAACCCCATGTATTCCGTCGAGCGGCACTTCATCCCTGAATGGTTCCGCGTGCTTCGCTTCCAGGGACGGCTTCGCAACGATCCCAAGCCCAGCATCGAACCGAACAAGGATGAGGTCTTCTACAAGGCCGGCCTGTATCCGCTGATCGAGCCGTTCGACCTCAAGGGCGTCGGCGGTATCAGTTTCCGTTATCTCGACCAGGCCAAGCACGATGACACCTGGCTGTATCTTCCTTTCGCGCGCCGTGTTCGTCGTATGTCAACGACCCAGCGAAGTGACGCGCTCTTCGGACAGGATATCGATGTAGACAGCTACGGTGGCTACGCGGGGCAGATTCCCTGGTTCGAGTGGAAGCTGCTCGGCGAGAAGCCGATGCTCGCCTCCCTGCATGGCAAGAGACTGCCTCCGGAGCCGTGCAAGTCGGATGGCGGCATGACGTTCTGTGAACCGTGGGAGATGCGGCCCTCGGTCTACATTGTCGAAGGCAAGTCGAAGTCCCCGAAATACGCGTTCTCCAAGCGCGTGATCTATGTCGACAAAGAGGCGAACATCATTCCGTATTCCGACCTCTACGATCCCGGCGGCGAGCTGTGGAAGACGGTCATCCTGAGTTTCCGAGTGTCGAACCGGCCCAACCCCAAAGTCGACTTCGAGTACCCGGAGGAGCGTATGTTCGCCTACGCGTACTCGGTGATCGATATCCAGCTGCAGCACAGCACGCGCGTGGCGATTCCCGGGCTGGCCTTCCAGAACGAGCCGGGCTGGTATCTGGATCTCGGGTTCGATCACCCTTCGTCGGTCGCCGAGGACTGGTACAGCGTTCAGTCACTGATCGCGGGCGGGCGATGAGCGAAACAAAACGAGAACCTGCGGCGGAGCTTTCGCCGGACGTTCTCGCTGCCTTCGCTGCGCGCAGCGTGGACTGGCCCGTCGTGATGCTCAACATGCTGAAGTTCAAACCGGACGGCGGCCTGCGGAGCTACATTCAATACGGTCAATCCGTCCAGCCACTCATCGAAGCTGTCGGTGGAAGCATCGAGTACCAGGCGATGGCGGCGGAGTCGCTGCTCGGAGGGCAGGACTGGGACATGATCGTTCTGGTCCGTTACCCGAGCCGCGGAGACTTCCTCAAAATGGTCGAATCGGACCAATATCAGGCGATCGCCCACCTTCGAGAGAATGCGCTCGAGCGATCCGTGCTCTACGCGACCGACCCTGTCTGAAGGTCGTGCAGCTCCGACCCATGACTTCGACAGGCTTCCCTTCGAGGGTTTTCCACTCGGGGTTTTCAGTACAAAACACGAATAACGGTCGTTAAACTCGACGACTTGCTCTTTTCGTCATTGACGAGGTTCGCGTAGCCGCGTTATCGCTTCGTATGATGCCGTAGTGAGGCATCAAGAATGTCGCTCGCCCGTGCCGCATATCGGCCGCGCACAGCGAGACGACCGAAGGCAGCCCGACAAAGGTTGGTGGTTTTCGGCAACGAGCACTTGCTCGGACCTCGAGCCCTGCTTCCGGCTCGAGGTTTGCTCGCAAAACGGTTGGTCCGTGCGGTCCAACCGATGCGAGCTTGCCAGGCCGGAGTCGATGCGTCGCGTTCGTTCGGACGGCGGTGACGTGGACCCGGCCTTGCCTCGCGGTCGGTTTCGTCCACCGGCCGCGGGGCTGCGTATTGTCAGGGCTGCCGGTTCAGGAGCGTTGCGCGGAACGGCAGCTGGAATTCGTTCGACCGACTCCGCCTCACGCCGGGAAGAAACGGCTGATGGTGTCGGCCACGCATGAGGGCCGGTCGTTTCCCTCCACCTCGATCGATACCCGGATGATGGCCTGGTAGGACCCTTTGATCTCATCGACCTTGACGAGCTCGGCGCCTGCACGAATCTTCGAGCCGACGGGGACCGGGGCCGGGAATCGGACCTTGTCGCATCCGTAGTTCACGCCCATGGAGACATTCTCCACGCGTACGATGCGGGGCAGGAAGTAACTGATGAGAGACAGTGTCAGGTAGCCGTGTGCGATCGTGGTCCCGAACGGTCCCGACTTCGCAGCCTCGGGGTCGATATGGATCCACTGATGATCCCCGGTCGCGTCTGCAAACAGGTTCACGCGTTCCTGGTCTATGTCGAGCCAGTCGCTGTAGCCGAGGTGTTTCCCCACCATTTCCGGCAGCTCTGCCGGTGATCCGATCACGGTCGCCATCTTTTCTAATCTCCCTTTTTGCTGTTCTCGTGAGTTGCGTTGATCGCCGCGTCGAGAAACGCGGGACGCTCACCGCCGCCGTGCAGCAGCAGGTCCGCGCCGCTGACATAGGACGCCAGCGGTGAGGCCAGAAACAGACATGCGTCGCCGACGTCGTCAGGCTCGGCGAGCCGCCCGAGTGGAACGGTCGCCGAGACAGCGGCGATTCCGTCGTCGTCGCCGTAATGCAGGTGGGCCTGCTCGGTCTTCACCATTCCCGCCGTGACCGCGGTGACGCGCACCTTGGGCGCCCATTCGACCGCGAGGCTCTGCGTGAGGCTCAGCAGACCGGCCTTCGCGGCGCCGTATGCAGCCGTCCCCGGCGATGGCCTCACCGCGCTGACGCTCGCGATATTGATTATGACGCCGCCGCTTTCCTGTGACTGCATGACCGCATTGGCCCGCTGCGCGAAGGTGAGCGGCGCGATCAGATTGAGCTGGATGATCTTCTCCGAGAAGCGCGGTGAAGCCGTTGCGGCTTCGGCAAACGGCGCTCCACCGGCATTGTTGACCAGCACGTCGAGTCGCCCGTGGCGTTCGACGGTAGCTTTGACCACAGCGGCGACCTGCTCGGGGTCTCGTACGTCGGCGGCCACGAAGGACGCGCGGCGGTTCGCGACAGCCGGAAGCTCGTCGGGTTCGTGGCGGCCGCAGATCACCACATCGGCGCCGTGTTCGAGAAAGCGGCGCGTGATACCGCGGCCGACGCCGCGCGCGCCGCCCGTAACGACGACGGCTTTGCCTGAAAAATCCATGGGGTCGGAGGATCGCATCGGGGGTCGACCGCTTTGACGGTCGGCGACGGAGCATAGGTGCCAGGCGACGTGGTCGCAACTGCCCGCCATGCAGACTGTCCTGTCCCCGTCCAGTCCCTGTCCTCTCGCTGCCTTGCCGCTGCCTCGTCGAGCGCGTATCGCAACCGGGCACGCAGGGGCCGTTCCGGCGAGCACAACCCGAGGAGGAACGATCATGCTGGATCGCGATACGATCATGTTGGAAGGAAGCACTGCCGTCGTCACCGGCGCCGGTGCCGGGATCGGGCGTGCGGTCGCCGAGAGCCTCGCCGCGCATGGTGCCTCGGTCGCCGTTGTAGACAGCGTTCCGCAACGCTCCGCCGAGGTCGCGCGCGCGATCGAAGAGCGCGGGGGCAGGGCGCTCGACGCTCCCGCGGACGTACGTGAGCGCGAAGACGTCGATCGTCTCCGTGATCGCGTCCTCGCCGAGCTCGGCGCGCCCGATATTCTGGTCAACAATGTCGGCCATTATCTCTCGGCGGGCCGCTTCGTCGATTCCCGCCACGAGGACTGGGACGCTCTGTATCGGGTGAACCTGGATCACGTCCTGACCTGCACGCACGCGTTGCTGCCTGCGATGATCGATGCCGGTCGCGGCGGCAGCATCGTCAACGTGACTACGATCGAGGCGTTTCGCGGTATACCGGGCTGCGCCGTCTACTCGGCTTTCAAGTCGGCGATCACCGGTTTCACCCGCAGCCTGGCGCTCGAGCTCGGCCCCGAGGGGATTCGTGTCAACGCGGTGGCTCCCGAGACGACCGAAACCGAGCAGGTACAGCCCAGCCGCTGGATCCCCGCCGAGCATCGTGACCGGGAACCGTACTGGATCCCCGCAGGCCGCTTCGGTCGCCCCGACGACATCGCCGGCAGCGTGCTGTTCCTCGCTTCAAAGCTTTCGGCCTGGGTGACCGGAACAACGGTCCACGTCGACGGGGGTGCGCTTGCCGCAGGGGGATTCTATCGGGTGCCCGGTGGCGGCTGGACCAACACGCCGATTGTTACAGGCTCGGGCATTCCGGGCTGAGCGGGCTATACGGGTTGTAGGGGCTAGCGTGACAGCGCGCGGCCGACGTCCGGGATGGACGCCTTCACGCGAATCTCGAAGGCGGAAAGCTCGGCGAGCATCTCGTCTGTGCGTTTCGGCGCCTCGTCGGCAAGGTTGTCGAGCTCGCCTGGGTCGTTGACGATGTCGTAGAGCTCGACACTCTCCGCGCTCTGGAAACCGCCCGGCGGAACCGAAAGCCGCGCGTCACGCGGTGTACCGGCCGTCGTGTGGATCAGTTTCCAGCGTCCACGCGAGACAGAGAAGGGGTAGTTCGCCCGCGCGCCGAACCCGAACAGTGAGCGTTCGGCATCGATTCTTCCGCCGGCCAGCGCGACCGCCAGGCTGCGTCCGTCGAAGGCCTGCGGCGATGCTTCGAGACCGAGCAGCTCGACCAGCGTCGGGACGACGTCGATGGTTCCCACCGGCTCGCGGACGACCGCCCCCTCGGGCAGGCTGCCGGGCAGGGCGAAGAGCAGGGGGACGCGGACGGTCGAGTCGTAAATGAACCAACCGTGCTGGAGGTACTCGCGATGCCCCGTCAGGCTCTCGCCGTGGTCGGCGCTCAATACGACGAGCGTGCGGCGATGCAGCCGGCGTTCGCGCAGCGCCCGCATCAGCCGGCCGAGATGGTGATCGGTGTAGCGAATCTCCCCGTCGTATCGGCGCACATAATAGGAAAGCCGGTCGTGATCGTCGATCTGCTGGTAGCGCGGAATGACTCCGAGTCCGTAGTTGCCGATGGCGAGCCGTACCGCGGCGTCCTCGCCGAACCGACCGTCGGGATACTCGAAATCCTTGCTCCAATCCGGACCCGCGGATGTGAACGGGCCGTGCGGGTCCATCAGGTGCAGCCAGAGGAACCACGGGCGGCCGGCGTCGGCGGCGTCGGTTTCGCGTCCTTCGATCCACTCGATCGCGCGCGACACTCCCACCTCGTCGGATGCCTCCTCGGCGTTCTCGGTCCAGAAACCATGGAAGGAGTCGAAGCCCTGCGCGAAACCGAACCTGGCAGCCAGCAGACGATTGCCGACCAGCGCACCCGTCCGGTAGCCCGCGCGTGATGCGAGCTCGGCGATGGTGGTCGCCTCCGGCGAGAGCGGGACGACGTTGTGCCACGCGCCGTGGCGGTCGGCGTATCGCCCGGTGAGCAGCGAGGCGGTTCCGGGAGCGGTCTCCGACGCGGGCGACAGTGCGCGCTCGAAACGGACTCCTGTCGCCGCGAGCTCATCGATCATCGGGCTGGTCGGTTGGTCGTAGCCCCATGCACCGAGATGATCGGCTCGCAGCGTGTCGATCGAGACGATCAACAGGTTCGGCGGGTTGCCCTCCGGCGTTCTGAGCGGCAGCTCAGCGCTGTCGCGCGAACAGCCGCCGAGGGTCAGCGTGGTCAGGAAGGTCAGCAGGGGGAGCATGCGAGGCATCATGTTCCTGCCCGGCAGTGCGAACCGGCCCGTCGCCTTCGAGTGGCTTCCGGCCCCGGCGGCCCGTGGTGACGGTTCGCACCGCGCTGCCGGCGGTTCCGCGCTGTACCCCGCGCAGGCCCCTCGGCTGTCGTCCGGCGAGAGGATCAAAGACCCGCACTGCGCGCGACGAGCTCGCGATGGTAGGCCGGCGTCCCGAACAGCTGCTCTCCGGCTCGCGCGCGCTTGAAGTGCATATGGACGTCGTACTCCCAGGTGAAGCCGACCCCACCGTGAATCTGGATCGCCTCGGCCGCACAGCGGAAGTAGGCCTCCGAGCAGTATGCCTTGGCGAGCGACGCCAGCACGGAAAGCTCTGCATCGTTCACGGATGCGGCGTATCCGGCGTAGTAAGCGGCTGAGCGTGCCGACTCGACCAGCAGGAACATGTCGGCGCACTTGTGCTTGATCGCCTGAAACGACCCGATCTTGCGTCCGAACTGAACCCGCTCGCCGGCGTAGTCGACCGTCAGATCGAGACACCGCTGGGCGCCGCCGACCTGCTCGGCCGCCAGCGCGATGACCGCGAGCTGGAGTGTGCGCTCGAGCCCCTCCCAGGCTCCCCCCTCGTCGCCCACCAGAGCGGTCGCGGGAAGCCGCACTCCGTCCAGCCCGATCTGTGACTGTCGACGGGTCTGGTCCATCGTCGTCAGCGGCTCGCACCGAAGCTCGGGGGTGTCTGCCGGCACCGCGAACAGGCTGACGCCTTCGCGGTCGCTCGAGCCCGGTGCTCGCGCCGCGATCAGAAACAGATCGGCGAGCTGGCCGTCGGTCACGTACTTCTTAGTGCCTGCGAGCACGAAGCTGTCGCCCTCGCGCGTGGCGGTTGCCGCCACGCCTCCAGCCGTCCAGGTCTTCTCCCAGCCTGTGTCCGGCTCGGCCAGCGCGAGTGTGGCAATCGACTCGCCGGATGCGATCCCCGGCAGCAGCGCGGACTGCTGTCGGCTATCGCCGGAGCTCAGCAGCGCCTGCGCCGCGAGGCACGCGGTGGAAAACAGCGGCGCGCAGAGCAGGGCGGCTCCGGTCTCTTCCAGCAACGCGACGAGCTCGACGTAGCCCATGCCGATGCCGCCATGCTCCTCAGGAATGATGATCGAGGCCCAGCCGAGCTCGGTAGAGATCCGCTTCCACAGATCCGGGTCGAAGCCGGAGTCGCTCTCCATCGCCGCCCGCACCGAATCGGCCGATGCGTGATCGTCGAGGAACGTGCGAGCGCTTCTGCGCAGCTCTTCCTGTTCTTCGTTGAAGGAGAAATCCATGCACGGGCTCCCGCTGTCAGGTTCCGTAGACTTTCTGCGGCTCGATCGCCTCGCCGAGGATCTTCTCGATCGCGCCTCCGACCTCGGCCGGTTCCCAGCGTCTTCCGCAATCGACCGCCGGGCCTTCGCGCCAGCCGTCCGCGACGCTGATCTTGCCGCCGGCGATCTCGAAGATCCGGCCGGTCACGTCTCGCGAAGCGCTGCTGCCGAGCCACACGACCAGCGGGGAGACGTTGCCCGGGTGCATCGCATCAAAACCGCTGTCCGGTTTCTTCATCATGTCGGCGAACACGCCTTCGGTCATGCGCGTTCGGGCCGAGGGCGCGATGGCGTTCGAGGTCACCCCGTAGCGACGCAGCTCGGCGGCCTGAACCAGCGTCAGTGTGGCGATGCCGCCCTTGGCAGCCGAATAGGCGCTTTGCCCGACGCTTCCCTGAAGCCCTGCACCCGAGCTGGTATTGATGATTCGGGCATCGACATCCGCGCCTTCCTTCGAGCGGTTGCGCCAGTAAGCGCAGGCCTGGTTGGAGACCGCGAAGTGTCCCTTGAGGTGAACGCGAATCACCGCGTCCCATTCGTCCTCGGCGCAACTGACAAACATCCGTTCGCGCACGAAGCCGGAATTGTTGACGACTACGTCGAGACCGCCGAAGGCCTCGATCGCTGCGCCGACGAGCTCCCCGGCCTGCGCGAAATCGGCTATGTCGGCGCCGTTGGCGATCGCTTCGCCGCCGGCATTGCGGATCTCCTCGACGACCTCACCGGCCGGGCCGGTGCCGCCGCCGCTGCCGTCGAGTTCACACCCGAGATCGTTGACGATCACGCGCGCTCCCTCGGCAGCGAACGCGAGCGCGTGCTCCTTGCCTATGCCGCGCCCGGCGCCGGTGACAATGACGACTCTTCCTTCGCATATTCCAGACATTCGAGATGAGACTCCGCTCTGTTCGTGGATTTTTCGGCCCGTGAACCCCGCCGGCCTCACGCTCCCTGCGATATCGGGCACGCAGACATGGAGGGGGGGAGGAAACCTGAGGCGACAATCGAATTTACACGGGGGAATAATGCAAGCGACCCCCTGAGCCTGAGCCCGCAGATGGCCTGCCCGGCACGGCGGCGTTGACTCCGGACCGCGTTGTCGAGGCGGCAACGCGGTCCGAATCGGGTGGCCGTTCCAACGCTGCCCGGATACACTCACCGCGGAGATCCGAATGGCACGCTTTCCCGAACCGCCGAAAGACGACTACGCGCTCGTATACCTGTCCGATACCGATCAGCCGCTTCCCGAGAGTATCAACCCGGGCACGCGCTACGCATACTTCAAGACGATCGCGCGCGGCGGAAAGTGCATTATCCAGTCCTGCAAGGATCTGCTCCTTTCACGGACGATCTGTTACAAATCGCTGCGGCCGGAGCTGGCTGACGACGCGGTCGAGCAGCAGCGTTTTCTGCGCGAGGCGCGAGTGACCTCGATGCTCCAGCACCCGAACACGGTGCCGGTCTACGAGCTCGGTCGTGACTCGCGGAAGCATTACTATTTCACGATGAAGCTCGTGCACGGGTACACGCTGCGCGAGGTCCTCGACTACCGTGATCGCTATGACCTGACGCAGTTGATCGACGTCGTGATTCAGGTCGCGCACGCCCTCGAATTCGCCCACGGCCACCGGGTCGCACACCGTGACATCAAGCCGGAGAATATTCTCGTCGGCCCTTTCGGTGAGGTCCTGCTGCTGGACTGGGGGCTGGCAAAGGTCTGGAACTCCGACGGATCGGCGGGCGATGAGCAGGAGGGCCGCGACGGAGGGCCTGGCGGAGCGGGCGGTATGTTGCAGAAACCGAGCAGCCTGACCGGGCAGAGCAAGCTGCAGGGCACGATCAGCTACATGTCTCCCGAGCAGATTCTCGAAGACCCGGAGATCGACTACCGAACCGATCTCTACAGTATCGGTGTGGTGCTCTACGAGATCCTCGGCGGGCGGCCGCCGGCGGTGGGCGAGACGGTTCGCGAGGTCATGGAGCAGATCCTCGAAGGCAAGCCGGCTCCGCCGTCGACCCATACATCCGTAAAGATCCCTGCGCTGCTCGAGGCGGTTACGATGCGCTGCATCGCGAGCGACCGGGCGGACCGGCTGCAGTCGGCGGGCGATCTGGTGCGCCAGCTTCAGGAAGACTGGCTGCACAGCTGACCGCGGCAGCTGCGACGCCGCGCCCCTGCTCCCCTGCAGACCCGCCTGGCTTTCTGCCTGTCTGGCAGGCAGCAGCTTCTCCGGTTTGACTGCGGATTGGGCACTTGGAAATGTCTGCCGTCCCCCACCGCGGCCTCCCGGGCCCGGGCGGTGCTGTGACAAACCCCTTTGTGAAACAAAGGGTTAGAGGGGGCGAAGAAAAAGATTCGCTGACCGGCGCGGATGGGTGTGCATCGGCGCAGGCGGGGAATAATTATTGCTTGAACGAATGGATGGACGCGGCTGATCGGCCGCGAAAGCGATCCGTGCCTGGAGGACACACGTAGCAATGAAAACGAAGTTGGAATACATCTGGCTCGACGGTTACAAGCCGACGCAGAGCCTTCGCAGTAAGACGCGCGTCGAGTCGGATTTCGGTGGCACCCTCGAGGAATGCCCCATGTGGTCTTTCGACTGCAGCTCGACAGAGCAGGCCGATGGCAGCGACTCTGATTGTCTGCTCAAGCCTGTGGCCTGCTTCCCCGACCCGGGCCGCAAGAACGCTTACCTGGTCATGACCGAAGTGCTCAACGCCGACGGTACGCCGCACGAGTCGAACGGGCGCGCGACGATCAATGACGACGATGAGGACTTCTGGTTCGGTTTCGAGCTGGAGTTCTTCCTGTGGGATCCGAGCACGGACCTGCCTGCCGGGTTCCCGCGTGCGGGCTACCCGCGACCTCAGGGCCCTTACTACTGCTCGGTCGGTGCCAACAACGCCTACGGACGCGGCTGCATCGAGGAGCACCTCGACGCCTGCCTCGAAGCCGGCATCAATGTCGAGGGCATCAACGCGGAGGTTGCCGCCGGACAGTGGGAGTTCCAGGTATTCGCCAAGGGCGCCAAGCGCGCCGGCGATGAGACCTGGGTGGCCCGCTATCTGCTCGAGCGCATCGCCGAGGAGCACGGCTACGCAGTGGAGTGGCACCCGAAGCCTCTCGGAAACACCGACTGGAACGGTTCGGGCATGCACGCGAACTTCTCCAACGGCGCCATGCGCGAAGCCGGAACGCCGGATGTGTTCACGAAGATCTGCGAGGAGTTCGGCAAGAATATCCAGCGGCATATCGACGTGTACGGCGCGCACAACGAGCAGAGACTGACCGGCGCGCACGAGACGCAGTCAATCGACCAGTTCAGCTTCGGCGTTTCCGACCGCGGTGCTTCGATCCGCATCCCGGTCGCCACCGTCGATGAAGGCTGGAAGGGGCGTCTGGAGGATCGCCGCCCGGCGTCCAACTCGGACCCCTACAAGGTCGCTGCGGCCATCATCAAGACCACCAAAGAAGCCGGATACTGATTCGGGCCTCTTTTCTGGCTACCCTTTCGTTGCTGTCTCCGGGCGTCCGTCGATGCGGCGGGCGACCCGGAGACGGTGCGATCGACAGCAACGGCTGAAGATTTTCGCAGCCCTGGCTCACGCCTCGCGCAGTTCGAAGAGCGGCGTCCCGTCGCGCAGCTTGGCAGCACGCGACCGCTTATGAACGCGTCACCGTTCAAGGACCCGGTAATCGTCCACGGCTCCGACTGCTCGTACTATACGGGCAAGATCGAGGCGTATCTGCGCGCGAAAGGCATCGACTACCGTCTGGAGATGTTCACGCCGCTGTCGATGCGGCGCTGTGTGAAGAACACGGGCGTCCGCCAGATCCCGCAGGTCGAGTGTCCGGACGGGACCTGGCTCCTCGATACCACGCCGACCATCGCCTACCTCGAGAGCGTCTGTCCCGGGCCGAAGCTCTCCCCCGCCGACCCTGTCGTGCGGTTCGTTTCGTTGCTGCTCGAGGACTACGCGGACGAGTGGCTGTGGCGGCCGGCCATGCACTACCGTTGGTCGTACCGTTCCACGGCGAAGTTGATGAGCGCCTGGCTGGCGGAGCACCTCTCGACGATTCCCGCTCCCGCCGCGCTCAAGCGCGCCTACTGGCTGTATCGGCAGCCGACATGGTTCGTACGGCGTGACGGCGTCACCGCGAGCACGCGCGCTGCGACCGAGGCGTCGTATCTCGAAAGCCTGCAAGCGCTCGAGGCGATTTTCGAGATCCGCCCTTTCATTCTGGGAGAAATACCGACCGAGGCCGACTTCGGCTTCTTCGCGTCGATGTTCCGACACTTCTTCTCCGACCCCGCGCCGGCGAGGATCATGCGATCGACTGCGCCGGGCGTGAACGAGTGGGTCGCGCGAATGTGGAACCTGCGTCCGGAGTTGCTCACGGACCAAGCGCCGCCGACCACTTTGCCCGAGCGGATCGAGCCGTTGCTCGAGGCGGTGGCGCACATCTATCTTCCCTACCTCGCTGCCAACGCGGACGCGCACAACCGGGGGAGTAAAGAGGTCACGTATACGGTGCAGAACGTGCAGTGGCGTGAACCGGTCAAGCCTTACCGGGTCCGCTGCCTGGCGGAGCTTCACGGAGAGTTTGCGAAGCTGGACGAAGCCCGGCGTGCAGCCGTCGCGGACGCGCTCGCCGATCCTCGCGCTGTGCAAATCCTCGAAAGAGAGCCGCATGCATCGACGCCCCCGCCGGCACCGACACTTCCGCTCCGGGCCGGCAGCCGGAACGGCCGTCCGCTCGACAGCTGGTGGCGCACGATCTGAGTCGAGTCAGGGGGTCGATCGGCTGATCGGTTCCTCGAGGGTTCCGAACATTCGGTCGTAGATCATCGTCAGGGTCGCGAAGTTGCCGCGGTTCATGTCGGCATGATGCGCTGCGTGAATCGACGTGATGCGATCAAGCGTGCGGAACGGAAACCGCGGCAGATCGATGAACGTGTGATTGATCTGGTTGAGCTGGGTAAACAGCAGCGTGGCGATCGCCATGCTGAAAGCGCTGAGGCTTCCGCCACCGATGCTGACGGCAATCAGCGGGATCGTTCCGAGGAACAGCGTCAGCCCGATGGCGGTCTCTACAGGATGCACGTACAGGGCGTCGATGTAGGTCGGGTGGTGGACCTGGTGATGCAGCGCGTGAATCCGCCTGAGAGGGCGTCCGTGAAACAGGAATCGAGGGGTGAGGTAATAGAAGAAGTCGTAAACCATCAGCACGGCGAAGATATCGGCCGCGTGTCGCCACACCGGCCTCGGATCCAGGCTCAGGAAGAACGGGAGGACCGCGACGTAGAACGCGACGTTGACGCCCAGCCCGGCGAGGTTGTTACGCTTGACGGCTTCACGGAAGGGTTTGCGGCGGAGCTTGGTACGATCGGCCTCGCGGTTGAGGTCACGCATGTGTGCGAATGCGGGCACGCGGAAGGCGATCGCGCTTCCGAGCTTCGTCAGACCGACGAGCGTAACCAGAAAAACCAGAATGGCCTGCCAGTTGTATTCCATGATTCAGCTGATCCAGATGATCCCGATTCGTTCGATGACCGCGCCGCCGGCCCGGCCCGATCATGCGTATCCGGCGCCCTGAGAACAAGTGGTTTCTGCGCGCCGCGCAGACGATACCGTATGGCCGCGACCGCGAGCTCATGGTGATGGAGAGTTGTTCGAGGGTTTTCGTCTACGGCACGCTGCAGCAGGGCGAGGAGCTGTCACACCTGTGGCCGCACGCTCCGCTTGCTGTCGAACCGGCCGTCGTGACGGGCCGGCTGCACGATCTCGGGCCTTACCCGGCGCTCGTGGCCGGCGCTGACCTCGTGGCCGGAGAGCTGTGGAAACTCGGCCCGGAGCATATGGCGGCTACCCTCGCCGTGCTCGATGAAGTCGAGGATTACGGCCAGGAAGGGGAAGACGATCTGTACGTGCGCACGATCATCGAATGCCGCCTTGCCAGCGCGCGCGTGGAGCGCGCCTTTGCCTATCTTTTCGCCGATCCGTCCGCGCTGGTCTCGGCGCCGGTGATCGCGCCGGATGCGGATGGATTGTGTCGCTGGAAGCGCGGCGGCGAGCCTGAGCGCTAGCCGGTTGCAGACTGGCTGCCTTGCGGCCGGCGCGCTGGATGCCGCGTTCTGTCGTTCAGTGAAGGGTGCGAACCCGCCGGTTCTCGGTCTCGAGGATGACATCGCTGCGCTTGGATCGCCGGCTCTTCGGCTTCAGCGTCGACTCCATGACCCAGGTGCCTTCGATGCGCTTGCCCGTCACCACAACCTTTTTGCTGCTCTTCGATCCGTTGTTCTTTTTCGAGAAGAAAGCCATGCCCGTTCCTCCGTGCGTGATGGGAGCAGACAAAGCAGGTGCCATGCCGTGTGCCTGGCATGGATTAAGTGCTTGAAATCACTGGAACTTGCTGAAGCAGGCGGGTTCGATCGAGGTACATCGGCGAGCGCGTTCGTACATTGTCGCGCGTGCCGATGCCCTCACGCGCAGTTCATCTCTTCGGTCAATGACCGTACGAGGAAAAAGCGCGCGTACGTTCGAGATCTGGTTCTGTGAAGAGCCTTCGCGCTGCTCTCCCGTTGCGGTTGCCCGAGTGCTAGGCTCGCGTCGTCGCGGCGTTTCGCGCGCCCGCGCAGGCTGGTGCCTGCGGCCGGGCTTTTTCGGGACCGCATTCGCCGCCGGAGGTAACCATGGCTACAGCAACGAACGCAGGGACACTGTCAGTCACCCGTCTTTCCGGCTCACTCGGGGCGGAGATCCGCGGCGTCAAACTGGTGGAGGCGACACCCGATGACGTCGAAACCTTCCGCAAGCTGTTGCTCGAACACCTGGTGATCTTTTTTCCGGATCAGACCCTGACTCCGGACGAGCACATCGCGTTCGGACGTATGTTCGGTGAGCTCGAGGCGCACCCCAACCTCATGTTCGCCGGTGAGCGGCCCGAGTTCTTCGAGCTGCACGCCGAGGGAGGGCAGGGGGCGATCGCCGACGAGTGGCACAGCGATCTCACCTGTCAGGCCGAGCCCTCGGTCATGGCGATCCTGCACATGGTCAAGTGCCCGGAGGTCGGCGGCGATACGATGTGGGCCAACATGTACAAGGCCTACGACGGGCTCTCACCGGCGATGAAGGAATTCTGCGAAGGGCTGTCCGCGCTGCACGATGCGGATCCCCACGGAGATGCCGATAAGACCGCGATTCATCCGGTCGTTCGCGTGCATCCGGAGACCGGCAGAAAATCGCTCTTCGTCAACGAGCACTTCACGCGCCGTATTGTCGAACTCAGCCACGCCGAGAGCCGTGCTCTGCTCTCGTACCTGACCTCATGGGCATCCAGCCCGCAGTTCTCCGTCCGCTACCGCTGGACGCGCGGAACCGTCGCGATCTGGGACAATCGTTGCACGCAGCACTGCGTTCTGAACGACTTCGAAGGGGAGCGAGTGATCCAGCGCGTCACGGTCATGGGCGACCGGCCGCAGGCGGCATCGCCGCCGCGCTGGGAGCCGCGGCTGCTGCCGCTCAGCGCGTCCAGTCGTCACGACCGCCAGCTCTTCGAGCATCTGCACGACGACCAGTAGCGGCCGTCCTCCGGCTACAGCCGCTCGATGATCGTCACATTGGCCTGACCGCCGCCCTCGCACATCGTCTGCAGCCCCCAGCGTCCGCCGGTCCGCTCCAGCTCGTTGAGCAGGGTCGCCATCAGGCGTGTGCCGGTCGCTCCGATCGGGTGACCGAGCGCGATCGCTCCGCCGTTCACGTTGACCTTCGAAAGGTCGGCGCCGGTCTCCTTCTGCCAGGCGAGCACAACCGGGGCGAAGGCCTCGTTGATCTCGACCAGATCGATCTGATCGAGAGTCATCCCTGTCTTCTCCAGTGCCCAGGCCGTCGCCGGAATCGGAGCGGTCAGCATATAGATCGGATCGTCGGCGCGAACGCTCATGTGGTGGATGCGCGCGCGTGGCTTCAAGCCGTGCTGTTTCACCGCGCCCTCTGACGCGATCAGCATGGCCGTCGCTCCGTCCGAAATCTGGCTGGCGACGGCTGCGGTGAGCCGGCCGCCTTCGGACAGCGGCTTGAGCTTCTGCATCCGCTCGATCGACGTATCGCGTCGCGGCCCTTCGTCGAAGTCGAGCTCGCCGTAGGGGAGAATTTCGTTCTTGAAGCGCCCCTCGTCGGTGGCGCGGATCGCGCGCTGGTGGCTTTCGAACGCGAACGCCTCCATCTCGTCACGGGTGATGTCCCACTTCTCGGCGATCATCTCCGCGCCGCGAAACTGCGAGACCTCCTGCGTGCCGAAGCGTTCGACCCAGCCTTTCGAACCGGAGAACGGGTCGGTGAAACCGAGAGGCTCGGCCAGCGTCATCGCCGACGAGATCGGGATCTGACTCATGTTCTGCACGCCGCCGGCGACCACCAGATCGCTGGTGCCGCTCATCACGGCCTGCGATGCGAAGTGCACCGCCTGCTGCGAGGATCCGCACTGGCGGTCGATGGTTACTCCGGGGACGTGCTGCGGCAGCCCGGCGGCCAGCCAGCAGGTGCGCGCGATGTCACCGGCCTGCGGGCCGATGGTGTCGCAGCAGCCGAAGATCACGTCCTCGACCGCACCCGCGTCGACGCCGGTGCGTTCGACCAGGCCCTTGAGGACGTGTGCTCCGAGGTCAGCCGAGTGCTCACCGGCAAGTCCGCCGCCTCTGCGGCCGACCGGAGTGCGGACCGCGTCGATGATGTATGCCTCTGCCATGTTATTGCTCTCCGTGGGTCTCTGTTCTGGTTGACTGCCTTGTGTCGGGAATCAGCGTGTGACGACGACCGAGGATCCGTGTCCGAACAGCCCCTGGTTGACGCTGACGCCCGCGCGCGCTCCCTCGACCTGCCGGTCGCCGGCCCGCCCCTGGATCTGCCACGTGAGTTCACAGACCTGCGCGATCGCTTGCGCGGGGATCGCCTCTCCGAAGCAGGCGAGCCCGCCGCTGGGATTGACCGGGCAGCGGCCGCCGATCGTCGTCTCACCGTCGCGGAGCAGCTTCTCCGCATCGCCGGGTTCGCACAGCCCGATGTTCTCGTACCAGTCGAGCTCCAGTGCCGTGGACAGGTCGTAGACCTCGGCCAGGTTCATGTCCTCCGGACCCAGCCCGGACTGCTCGTAGGCGGCCCTGGTGATCGAGTCGCGGAACGGCGTATCGGGCAGACCCACCGCGGCAGCCGAATCGGTCGCGAAGTTCGGCATCTCGATGACATCGTTGGGATAGGTCGGCGTCACGGTCGAGACGGCGGCGATCTTCACGGGGTCGGTGGTGTGCTTGCGCGCGAACTCCATGCTCGAAAGCACGATCGCTGCGCCGCCATCACTGGTCGCGCAGATGTCGAGCAGACGCAGCGGGTCGGACACGACCGGCGACTTGCCGAAGTCCTCTTCGGTGACCTCTTTTCGATATCGGGCGTTCTCGTTTTTCAGACCGTGGCGAGCGTTCTTGATCTTCACGCGCGCGAAGTCTTCCGCGGTTGCCCCGTACATTTCCATGCGGCGGCGAGCGTACAGCCCGAAGTAGATCGGGTTGGTCGCACCGATGAGATGAAACCGCAGCCAGTCGGGGTCCTGCGTGCGTTTGCCGCCGGTCGGCGCAAAGAAGCCCTTCGGTGTCGTGTCGGCGCCGACGACGAGCGCGGTGTCGCACATGCCGGCGAGGATCATCGCGCGCGCGGTGTTGATCGCCTGCGTGCCGCTGGCGCACGCGCCGTACGAGCTGGCGACCGGCGCGCCGGTCCAGCCGAGCGCCTGCGAGAACGTCGCGCCGGCGACATAGCCGGGGTAGCCGTTGCGGATCGTGTCGCCACCGGCGACGAAGCCGATGTCTTTCCACTCCAGGCCCGCGTCATCGAGGGCCTGGTTGGCTGCGTGAATGCCGTACTCGACGAAGTTGCGTCCCCACTTTCCCCAGGGGTGCATACCGACGCCGAGGACCGCGACCTGCTTGTCCGTACCGTTGCTCAACAGATCTGTCTCCTCAGCCCGCGCTCGGGCGCCACTTCCAGACCAGATACTCGTTCTCGTCGTCCTCGTACAGAGCGTCGATCACCAGCTCCATCTTCATGCCCGCCGATAGATCAGCGATCGATACATCGGAGCTGACCTGGCCGAGGACAACCATCTTCTCGAGATCCAGCTCGACGGCCGCGACAATGTACGGTTCGAACGGGTCGGGCGCCACGTAGGGAGCCGGCGGCGGATAGCGGTTGTCGGTGAACGACCACAGCGTGCCGGTGCGGCTGAGCGGGATCTCTTCGAAGTCGTTGCCGCGACAGGCGGGGTTGCGGCAGAAATACGTCTCCCGCGGAAAGAAGTAACTGCCGCAGCTCTTGCAGCGGGTGCCGATGAGATGAGCGATCTCGCCGTCGGCGACGAACCAGCCGTCGATCGCAGGGACTTTTTTCTTCTGACTCATTTCTCTCGCTTCTTTCCGTTCACGCTTGTGTCGTGCCGACTGCCTCGAAACCGAACGAGGGGCCTCCGCGCTCGCGCAGAACGGCGTCCGCTACCCGGCGTCGATGATACAGCCGGCTGCCCCAGCTCGACTCGAGGGCCCACGCGCGCTTCATCCACAGATGCAGGTCGACCTCCCAGGTGTACCCGATCGCACCATGTACCTGGAGCGCGGTTTTCGCCGCTGCGCATGCGGCTTCATCGGCCATTGCCTTTGCCTGGGAGACATCGATCGTCCGATTCGGAGAGTCTGTCGCGATCGAATGCGCGGCCCGGTAGACCATCGGTCGGGCGAACTCGAGCTTCACTGCCACGTTGGCCAGGTGATGCTTGATCGCCTGGAACGAACCGATCGGCTTCCCGAACTGATGACGATCTTTCGCATAGTCAACGGCGAGCTCGATCAGCCGGGCAGTGATGCCGAGCTGCTGGGCCGCGATTGCGAGGGCCGCGCGATCGGCGGCTCGTTGCATCATCGCCTGGGCCTCGTCTCCCGACGCCACGGTCGTCGCGTCTCCGGTAATCTCGAAGGTGTACAGCCGTCGCGACGGATCGCTGGTGGGCTGTCGCTCGGTTTTCAACGCCGCTCGTTCGACGGCGGCGATCTCGCCTGCGCGTTCGATCAGAACAAGATCCGCATCGCCGGCATCGGCGACTGCCGGATTGATGTGACCCGCCACCGTGACGACCGCTTCTCCGCTCGCGATCGCAGGAAGCCAGCGACCCGCGAGCTCCTCGTTGCCGCACTCGGCGAGCAGCGGAGCCGCCACCGCGGCGGTCTCGACGACCGGCTCGGGGAGGGCGACGCGCCCGGTCTCCTCGAGCGGAAGTAGGAGGTCGAGCTCGTTCATGCCGAGTCCGCCGTGCGATTCGGGCACCAGCACGCCGAGCAGGCCCGACGAGGCCAGCGCCGCCCAGCGCTCCGTCGAGCGGCCGCGCTCGTCGTCCCACAGCGCGCGGATCGACTCCGGCGTGCAGTGCTTCTCGAGCAGCGGCCGCAAGCTGTCGCGGAAAAGGTTCTGATCTTCGGTGAACGTGAACTGCATCGACTCAGGCCCGTGGGAGTCCCAGCACACGCTCGGCGATCACGTTGCGCTGGATCTCGTTGGTGCCGGCGTAGATGGGACCGGCCAGGGAGAACAGAAAGCCATCGAGCCAGCCGCCGACGTCGCCGGCCGCGCTCGCGTGCGGCAGAAGCTCGGCCCGTGATTCGAGGATGGCGAGCGCGGTCTCGTGCATGCTGAGGTCGAGTTCGGACCAGAAGATCTTGTTCAGGCTGGCCTCGGCACCGATCGACCCACCCTGCATCAGCCGTGAGGCGGTCTGATAGGTGTTCAGGCAATACGCCTCCGCGCCCATCCACGCGCGCGCGACCGCATCGCGCAGGGAGGGGTCGGCCTCATCGGCATGACGCCGGTACAACTCGACCAGCCGCGCCGCCGTCGCCTGAAAACGCGCCGGGCTGCGCAGCATCAGCCCGCGCTCGAAGCCCGCCGTCGCCATCGCCACCGACCAGCCTTTGTCACGCTCGCCGAGCTGGTTCTCGATCGGAACGCGGACCTCGTCGAAGAAGATCTCCGCGAAGCCGGTCTCGCCGTCGAGCTGGGAGATCGGGCGAACGGTGATGCCGTCGAGGTCGAGGGGGACGAGAATGAAGGTCAACCCGCGATGACGCTCGGAGTCCGGGTCGGTACGGAACATGCCGAACAGCCAGTCGGCGAACGCGGCACGTGAAGCCCAGGTCTTCTGGCCATTGAGAACGAAGTGGTCGCCGTCGATACGGGCGCTGGCGCGGATGGCTGCCATATCGCTGCCGGCGTTGGGTTCGGACCAGCCCTGCGCCCAGATCTCCTCGCCCGATGCCATGCGCGGGAGGAACCGGGCTTTCTGCTCGGCGGTGCCGTATTCCATCAAAGTCGGTCCGAGCAGGAAGATTCCGTTCTGATTCACGCGGCCCGGTGAGCCGGCTCGCCAGTACTCCTCCTCGAAGATCAGCCACTCGATCAGATTGGCACCGCGACCGCCGTACTCCTCCGGCCAGTTGACCATTCCCCAGCGCCCCTCGTTCAGTTTCGCTTCCCATACGCGGTGGGCAGCGAAGCCTTCGGCGGTGTCCATCGAAGGCAGAGGGTCGCTCGGTACGTTCTTTGCGAGCCATTCGCGTGCTTCCGAGCGCAGCGCCCGGTGCTCCGGTGTGTAACTGAGATCGATCACTTCTTGCCCGAAAAGTCCGCGTCGCGTTTCTCGACGAATGCGTCCCGGGCCTCCTGGGAGTCCGGCGACGTGTACAGCTCGAGGGTAAAGCCCTGCTCGAAACGGTAACTGCGCTTGACGTCCAGCAGCTCGATCCCGTCGAGCGACTCTTTGGCGAGCCGCAGGGCCTTGCCGCTCTTCGATGCGATCTTTGCGGCCAGCTCGCGCGCTTCGGCAGCGAGGCGGTCGGCCGGCACCACCGATTCGATGGAGCCGTGACGATAGGCCTCGGCGGCGCTGATCGGTTCGCCGGTGTAGAGCATGCGACGGACCTTCTGCATCGGGAACATTCGATAGAGGTGAGAGGCGGCCCCGAGCGCGCCACGGTCGATCTCCGGCAATCCGAAGCTGGCGTCCTCGGAGGCGAGAATGATGTCGGCCGAGCCCGCCATGCCGATACCGCCACCGAGACAGAAGCCGTGAACGGCAACGATGACCGGGACCTTGCAGTCGTGGATGGCCGCGAAGGTGTCGTAGCAGCCTTTGTTGACGCGGGTGATCCGGCTGCCGTCGGCCTGCAGCTCCTTGATGTCGACGCCCGCGCAGAACCCGCGGCCCTCGGCTCGGATCAGCAGGCAGTTGACGTTCTCATCGCGGCCGGTCTCGTCGATGGTGCGCGCGAGGTCGAACCACCCGGCGCTGTCAAAAGCGTTTACCGGCGGGTGATCGAGAACGAGTTCGGCGATGCGGTCTGCGGTCGTGACAGTGAATGGCAAGGCGTTTCCTCTCGGGAATCGTCGGCGGCCGACGCGTTGAATAGAACGTGTTTCACTATCAAGAGGGCGGCGCTTGGTAAAGGAGCCGCCACGCTCAGCGTGCGGCCTCGCGTATGCGGTCCTCGACGTAGGCGAAGAACGGGTTGTGGCGAAGGCGCATCGCGAGATCGAGAGGGATGCTCGCCACGCCGCGCTCGCCGCGCAGGTCGAGTGAGCCGATCGGCGGGAACGGCCGCACGGCGCTGCGGTCGCGGTGGGCGCCGTAGACCGGATCGTCGGGCGGGAAGGGGACGGCGACATGGGAGAGCGAATAGACCGCCTGCGGCCACGCCAGGTCGAGTGGTTGTTCCGTCCACTCGGTGCTCCCGGCTGCGCGTCTTTGCGCGACCACTTCGGCGCTGTCCGGTGCCGTGTTCGTGACCAGAGTGAAGGCGTAATCGGCCTCGGTGCTCGACACGATGCCTTCGAGATAGGCGAGGTTGCCGGCGCGGATGAAATCGATGGCTTCGGTCCTGCGGTTGATGTCGAACAGGACCACCTCCGAGCCGTTGCGACCGAGGTTCTCCACCAGCCGGACCACTGAGTCGGGCGGCACGGTGGCATCGACAACGGAGCCGAAAGAGAGCAGCGGCGGGAATCGAGTTCGCTGCTCGACGCTCAGCCGTTCGAGGCGCGTACGAATCTTCCCGGTCAGCCGGTAGATCTGCCGGCCGGCGTTGACCGGAAACGAGTTGTACTTGTACGGATCGTATTCGGGCAGGATGTCGATCCATGCCAGCTTCTCCAGGCCCGGTATGGCCGCCATCCACAGCTGCACGCGCGCCAGCGCCGCGAGCGGCGATACCGTCAGGGCCGGCGAGAGCAGGATGAGCCGGTCGGGGATGCGTCCTCGCCCGTGGTCGATCACGCGCAGGCTGTGATCGACGGCGAGCGCGGCGCCGTTGGAGTAACCGGCGATGAAAAATCGGGCGGAATCGCCTGCGGCGTTCTCGCTGACCTCGACGACGTGTTCGGCGGCCAGCCGGCCGGTCTCGCGCCCGTCCCGGACGTCGATCTCGGTCAGCGCGCCCGGCATCGTCCCGTGGCCGGGGACGCGCAGACCGACGACGTAGTAGCCCTGGTCGACGAGGATCTGCCCGACGGATCGCAGCGAATACGGCGAATCGCTCAGCCCGTGGAGCAGCAGCGCGCCGCCGCGGATCTCCTCCGGTCGCAGGATGTACGTGCGGTTCCAGTTGCGGGCGCGACCGCGCGGGCTTGATCGGCTGCCCGGGCTGAAGCGATCAAAGACTGCCGCGAGACCGCTGCGTGCATTCTCCTGCTCGAGAGCGGCCAGCTCCTCGAACAGCCCGTTTTCGTAATCGAGGTAGCTTTCGAAGTCGGCGTCGGAGTCGTCGGCGTCGAACTCGAAGGGCAGCGCGTCGCTGTGCCAGAACTTGACGTCCGGCATGCCACGGGCCTGGAGGATGTGGGTCGTCAGGAGCGTCACGCTGCCGCCGAAGACCGTGGCGAGGATCAGCCGTCCGACGGATCTCAGTGCACGGCTTGCCGTCTCGCGCATCGCCGTACGTCAGGCGGTCGCGGCGACCGCCGAGAGTCGCTGCTCGGCTTCGTCGGCGATTCGCGCGACGAGCTCCGCGCAGCTGGGCAGGTCATCGATCACGCCGGTGACCTGGCCGCTCGGCAGCACGCCTTCGGATGGATGCCCCTCGACCATCGCGCGCTGGATGAAGATCGGAGAGTTCGCCGCCATCAGCGTCTGCGTGCGCGTCAGCCTCTCGTTGCGTTGCATCGAGATTGCCGCGCCGAGCAGCTCGGAGATCGTAGCGCCGCTCATACGGCGGTATTCCAGCCCGCTCATCAGCGCGCGCCACAGCCGTGTCAGCGGGTTCCCCGTCTCGAGCTTGCGCAGGAACTCG
The DNA here is from genome assembly GCA_964225545.1 of Candidatus Nitrosopumilus sp. Lineage (GTDB taxonomy): Bacteria > Desulfobacterota > Binatia > UBA1149 > SPBQ01 > SPBQ01. Next base: position 90,234 of record CAXQPB010000198.1, read on the forward strand.
TTGACAACCACGCGGTGGGGGAGTCCGTCGACTTCCTCGGTCACCCGCGTGTCGAGCACCGAGGCCTGCAGGTAGCGCTCGAGGGTCGGGCGGGGGACCGGGCTGTCCGAGGTCAGCAGGAAGCGAGTGCCCATGGCGATACCCGCGGCGCCCCAGGTGATCGCAGCCGCCAACCCGCGTCCATCGTGGAAACCGCCCGCTGCGGCCACCGGCACGTCGACCGCATCGAGGACCTGCGGCAAAAGCAACGAAGTCGGGACCGAGCCCGTGTGTCCTCCGCCTTCGCCGCCCTGACAGACGATCATGTCCGCGCCGAGCTCGACGGCTTTGACCGCATGCTTCACCTGGCCGACGGTCGGCACGCACAGCACGCCCGCGGCCTTGAACTTCTCGACGTAGCTCTTCTTCGGCGAGCGGCTGTAGCTGGCTGCCTTCACGCCGTAACGGACGACGAGGTCGGCGATGTCGTCGGCGCCGGGCTGCTCCATCAGGAAGTTGACGCCGAAGGGGCGGTCGGTCAGTTCCTTGACGCGAACGATCGCGCGCTCGGCCTCCGCGGGACGCAGGACCGCACAGGCGAGAAAGCCCATCGCTCCCGCGTTGGCGGTGGCGGCGACCAGCTCCGGTGTCGCGACCCATCCCATCGCCGTCTGGATGATCGGGTAGCGGACTCCGAAACGCTCACTGAGTTCGGTCTGCAGGGCAGGGTGCATACGCGCGTCCGCTCCTGTTCAGCGCGCGGCGAACACCGAAGCGCGCTGGTCGTGCGGGTCGAGTACGCCGCGGATGATCTCCAGCTGTTCAGCCGTCGGCGCCGGCGTCTCGCCGCAGTCTTCGGCGACCGCGAGCTCGAAGCCGGTGTTCTCGCGGACCTCCTCGAGCGTCGTCCCCGGGTGGACCGAGACAACGCGCATCGTGTGGTCCGGTCCGCCGAAATCGAGCACCGCCAGGTTCGATATGACCCGGCGCAGCTCCATCAGGTCGCTGCGCACGCCCTTGGGCCATCGCGCGGCCTCGTAGCCGACGCCTGAGGACATATCGACTTTGCCGACGAACGTCCGCGCCGTGTGCGAAGGCACGAAGAAGCTGCACGGATGGTTGATCGTATTGCCGGGGATGCCGCGTACGCCGAGCAACTGGACCTTGGGTTTCGCGTGGTCGCCGATCACGCTGATGTTCGAACTGCCGAAGCGGTCAATCTGCGTCGGCATCGTCATCGCATGACGTTTGCCGCTCCAGAGCAGGTCGAACACTCTGCGGAACGGCAGCCACCCCTCGATCTTGAGCGCGTCGTCTCCGCGCGGGCCGACCGGGATCGGCTCTGAGACCAGCCGACACTCACCGTCGTTGAGCAGCAGGTCGGGGCTGAAGCTCAGCCGCGCCAGGCCTGCACCCAGGCGTGGGATCAGCCCCATGCCCGACGCGAGGATCTCACCGTCGCCGCGCCACGCCTCGGCGCACGCGGCGATACAGAGTTCAGCGTGTGTGTAGTGACCGTGATCCATCAGAACACCGGTGCCGGGAGTGCGGAGATGCGGTCACCGCCGCCGACCGCGTCGAGATACGCGGTCTCGTCGACGTCCACATACTCTTTCCAGTACGCGGCACGCGCCTCGTCGTCCTTCGCCGCTGCCGAGTACGTCTTCAGGTGATCGAGGTCGATGCCGTATGCAGGAACACAGGCGGTCGGATGCGCGCCGAACGGAGTCTCGACCACGCCGTCGGTCAGCGTGCGGTTGAGGACGAGCGACTGCAGCGGGCCGAGCCGTGTGAGCTCTTCGGTTTCGACGATGCGCTCGCAGCTTACGAAACGCTTTTTCGCGGCCCCGCAGAACAGATCGTCGAAGTACGGGTCGGGGCCGAGGATCTGACCGTTACCGCGCTCGTCGGCATGATCGACGTGGACGAGCGCCGCGTCGAGCTCGAGCGCCGGCATGGCGAGCAACACCTCGCCGTCCTCATACGGAGACGTGACGGTGCGGATCTCCGGGTTGAGCTGCTGCACGTCGCAGCCGAGCCCGGCCCGGGTCGGCAGGAACGGCAGCCGGATCATCGCTGCGCGCAGACCCCACTGCAGCATTCCCTCGTCGATCTCCATGACCTCGAGCCGGCCGGCCTGCCGCGCCGCCCTGAAGTGGGCATCGAGCGGGATCAGGTCGAGGGAGACGAAGCCGAACACCAGCTTGCGCACTTTGCCGGCCGCGCACAGCAGGCCGACATCGGGGCCACCGTACGAGACCAGTGTGAGGTCCTTCAGGGACGATCGCGCGATCTCCCGAATCAGGGCCATCGGCTTGCGGCGTGCGCCCCAACCGCCGATGCCGAGAGTCATGCCGTCGGCGAGTTGGCCGACGACGTCGGCTGCTGTCATGCGTTTGTTCACCCGATGGAACCCTTCCGGATCGACCGACACTCCGGCTGTACATCGGAGCGGGAGCGCGATCGCAGCAGTGGAACGCGTTCTATTAGCAAGGCGCGGGGCTTTGGTAAAGCCGGTGCCGCGCGGCGTGCGGCTGTCGGCAGCGAGTAGACCGGCGGAAACCGTCTTCGGATCCACCGCAGGCGGCGATCGTGAGGCCGTGTCGTCATTTCGCGTTTGCGCGACTCCTGCTAAGACCCGTGGCGGTGTCTCATCAAGTTCTGCTCTCGAACTTCGAGAAAGCAGCCGACGCCGTTGCAGCGCGCGACGGCGACCGGACGGGAAGCACGGCATGACAGGCTCACGGGTTTTGCGTCGATCTGAACACGGAATGATCGCAGGCGTCTGCGCGGGGATCGCCGAGTACCTCGGCTGGCCGCCATCTCGTGTGCGCCTGGTTTACGTCGTGGTTTCGCTGGCAAGCGTGGCCTTCCCCGGCATGCTCGTGTACTGCGTGCTCTGGTTTCTGATGCCCGGGCCGTACGACCAGCGCGGCTGAAGTCGTCGGTCTTGCCCGACCCGACCGTGAGGAGCATGAAATGAAACGATTCGCCGACAGAGCCGCGCTTGTCACCGGAGCCGCCTCGGGTATCGGCCGCGCCACGGCCGAGCGACTCTGCGAGGAGGGGGCGCGGGTACTGTGCACCGATGTCGACGCGGCCGGCCTCGAAGAAACCGTTGCTGCAATCACCTCGGCCGGCGGCGCAGCGGTCGCGCGTGTGAGCGACGTCTCCGACCCGGAGCACTGCACGCATGCCGTCGCCGATTGTCGTGCGCGGTTCGGACGGCTTGACGTTCTGTGCAACGTCGCCGGCATCCTCCACTGGGACAACACGCACGAGCTCGAGCTCGACGTCTGGGAGAGGGTTCTGCGGGTGAATCTCACCGGTACGTTCCTGATGTGCAGGGAGGCGCTGCCGGCGCTGCTCGATTCAAAGGGCTGTATCGTCAACGTCTCGTCGACGTCGGCGCTGGCCGGCATTCCGTGGACGGCGGCCTACGCGTCGTCGAAGGGTGGTGTCCTGGCTCTGACGCGCACGCTCGCGATCGAGTACGGAAAGCGTGGTGTGCGCGCCAACGCGGTGTGTCCGGGCTCGATCGACACGCCGATGACCGGTCAGGCAAGCTTCCCCGAGGACGCGGATCTGAAGCTGCTGCGTCGGGCGATGGCGCTGGACCGGCCGCGCGGTCCGGAGACGGTCGCCTCGGTCATCGCGATGCTGGCGTCGGAGGACGGCGCGCACATCAACGGCGAGTCGATCCGCGTAGACGGCGCGACGCTCTCCTGATCGCGCGCCCGCGCTGCTGCACTCGCACGCCGCGGCTCGGGCGAGCTCGAACCGCGAATCAGTCCAGGCGCTCGATCACTGTCGAGATTCCCATCCCGGCGCCGATACACTGCGTCGCCAGACCGTAGCGCAGGTTCGATCGCCTGAGTTCTTTCGCGACCGTCACCACCAGACGTGCGCCCGTTGCTCCGAGCGGATGACCGATGGCCAGTGAGCCGCCGTTCACGTTCACGCGATCGAGCGGAATTCCGAGCTCGCGCACCGAGGGGATCACCTGAGCGGCGAACGCCTCGTTGAACTCGACGCGGTCGATCTGCTCGGCGGTGATGCCGGCCTGTGCCATCGCTTTCTTCGACGAGACCACCGGGCCCAGCCCCATGACCTGCGGTTTGACGCCGCCCACGGCCATCCCGACGATCCGTGCGAGCGGCTCGACGCCGCACGCCGCTGCCCGCTCTTCGCTCATCAGCAGCGCGGCGGAGACGCCGTCGTTGGTAGGGCAGGAGTTGCCGGCTGTGATCACGACCTCGCGGTCGGCGAAGCTCTTCAGCCCGCGAAGCGTCGGCAGGCCCGCCAGCGACTCGGCTGTGGTGCCCGGGCGCGTGCACTCATCGTAGTCGAAGACGACCTTCTCGCCGCGCTCGTCTTCGAGCCAGTTTCTCTCGTCATCAAACACCGGCAGCTCGACCTCGAGCGGGATGATCTCGTCTTTGTAGATACCGGCCTCGTGGGCTGCGTGCGTGCGCCGGTGGCTCTCGGCCGAGTAGGCGTCGAGTTCCTCGCGGCTGAGGTCGTAGCACTCCGCGACGTTCTGCGCGGTCTGTGGCATCGGCTGGATCCACGGTGACTTGCGGATGTATTCGGGAAACTCGACGCTGAAGTAGTCGCTGTGGTCCGGCGCGTGCGCGATCTGCGCGTCGGTCATCTCCGCGATGCGATCGGTGAGCTGCGTGATGCGATTGCGGGCGCCGCCTCCGCCGATGGTTCGGCCCATGCGCTCGATTCCCATCGCGGCACCGCACTCGATCTGACCGACCATGATGCTGGTTGCCACGCGGTGAAGCGTCTCCATGCTCGAGCCGCACTGACGGTTGCTGTGGAACGAACACGACTCCATCGGCAGCCCTGCGAGTCGTTGCACGGTGCCGATGTAGCTGAACTCGCTGGCGGCGCCGGCGACGTTGCCGGTGCCGACGTCCTCGATCATCGCGTCGGCGATCTTCGGCTGGCGATCGAGCAGTGCTCGCAGCACTTTGGCGCCCGCCTCATCGAGCCGGGTGGCGACGAGACTTCCGCGAGCGCCGCGGGCAAAGGCCGAGCGCGCACCATCAACGAGGACTGCATTCTTCAGCTGCATGACGATTTCTCCTGACCGGCCGATCGGCGGTCGTTGCGGTGGGCGAGAGATACTATCACGCATCGGCCGGGACAAGCCTGCGACGCTGCGCTACGCTCCGGGCCCCTATGCTGAACGAGATCGTGCGAACCCGCCCTGATGAGACGGCGCTGATTGACGGGAATACGACCCGGACGTGGGGCGAGCTCATCGACCGCTGCGTTCGCACCGCGTCGCTGATCGAAGAGGCCGGTGTCGGCCCGAACGGGCACATCGCGGTCCTGATGGGCAACCGGGCCGAGTATGTCGAGATCATCCTCGGAGCGGTGCTCGCCGGCGTATGGATCACTCCGATCAACCGCCACCTGCAGGCCGAAGAGATCGCCTATATTCTGCGCGACTCCGCCGCGAGCCTGGTCTTCGTCGATGCCGAGCGCGCCGCTCTCGCCGAGTCGAGCGATGCGGCGCTCGTCGAGGTCGGACCGCAGTTCGAGGCCACGCTCGGCGATATCGGCGAGCGCCGACTGGCCGACGAACGCCTCGCGCGTCCTGCCGGCGCGACCAGGATTTACACGAGCGGCACCTCCGGCCGGCCCAAGGGGGTGCAGCGTGCCCGCCGTGCCACCGCCGGCGAGGCTCTCGACGGCTTTGTCGCGGCCGGGCGTCCTCTCGGCATGGACGGCCGCGGGCCCCACCTTGTCACCGGGCCGATGTATCACGCAGCGCCGCTGCTGTTCGCGATCTACGACCTGGCAGCGGGCGCACCGATGGTGATCATGCGGCGCTGGGATGAGCGCCGTTTCCTCGAACTGGTTGCGGAGCACGATGTTCGCCACACCCACCTCGTGCCGACGATGTTCGTCCGGTTGCTGCGCCTGCTCGAGGAGACGCCGCAGCCGGCCGCCCCGTCCTCGCTGGAGATGGTGCTGCATGGCGCTGCTCCGGTCTCCGTGGATGTGAAGCGGCGCATGATCGAATGGTGGGGGCCGGTGCTGCGCGAGTACTGGGGGGCGACCGAGGGCGGCTACTGCACTCTGGTCGATTCCGCCGCGTGGCTTGACCACCCCGGCACCGTCGGCCGCGCAGTGGCGAGCTGGGAGGTTTATGCGACCGGTGATGACGGCGCGCGCCTGCCACCCGGGGAGGAGGGACTGCTTTTCGCGCGCAACGGCGCGCTGGCGCGCCCCTTCGAATACCACGGCGACCCCGAGAAGACCGCGGCCGCGTATCGTCAGGACGGCGCGTTCACGACCGGCGATGTCGGACGCGTGGAAGCCGACGGTCATGTGTATCTGACCGATCGCGAGTCGAACATGATCATCTCCGGCGGCGTGAACATTTACCCCGCTGAGATCGAGCAGGTGCTCGCCGAACATCCCGCGGTCGCCGACGTCGCGGTCTTCGGCGTGCCCGATGACGAGTGGGGAGAAGCGGTCAAGGCGGCCGTCGAGCCGCGCGCCGGCAGAGCACCGGTTGATGATTCCGCCGCTGAGGCGCTGGCAGGCGAGCTGATTGAGTACGTCCGCGAACGTCTGGCCGGCTACAAGGTTCCGCGCTCGATTGACTTCGAGGAACAGCTGCCCCGGCACCCGACCGGCAAGCTGTACACGCGGCTGCTGCGCGAACGGTACTGGAAAGGGAAGACTCGGAGGATCTGAGGATGAAGATCGGGCTGACCGTGTTCGCCACCGATCGATCGGTGTCATCGAGCTCGCCCGCGAGGCCGAGTCAAGCGGCTTCCACTCGCTGTATCTGCCCGAGCACACCCACATCCCGACATCGCGACGGACGCCCGCGCCGACCGGCGACCCCGAGCTTCCCGAACAGTACGGTCGCACCGTCGACCCCATCGTCGCGCTGGCGGCCGCCGCGGCGTTGCCGGCGCTGCGTGAAGCCCTCGAGGATGCCGGCCGCGACCCGGCCGAGGTGAAGGTCGTACCGTTCGGAACGCTGCCCGATGCGGGCAAGCTCGCCTACTACGGACAGCTCGGAATTGAAGAGGTCGTTCTCAATGTGCCGTCGGCGCCGGCGGACACGGTGTTGCCGTTGCTCGACCGATACGCGGCGTTCCTGTAGGCAGTTCGCGTGGCAGCACACGAACAAAGGACAATCCCGGGCCTGATTGGCGCAGCGGCGGCGGACTTCGGAGATGCGACCGCCATCGAGGAAGGCGAGCTGAAGATCGGCTTCCGCGATCTTGCGGAAGCGGGAGTCGCAGCCACGCGCGCGTTCATGGCGGCCGGTGTCGAACCCGGCGACCGGGTGGCGATCTGGGCTCCGAACTTTCACGAGTGGATCGTCGCTGCGATCGGTTTGCAGTCGGCCGGAGCGGCGCTGGTCCCGCTCAACACCCGGCTCAAGGGTGCGGAGGCCGGTTACATTCTCGAAAAGAGCGGCGCGCGCCTGCTGTGCACGGTAGACGCGTTCCTCGATACCGATTACGTCGGCATGCTCCAGTCCGCCTGCGGTACGGCATCGGATTCCAGGCCGGTCGCGGGGCTGCCCGCGCTCGAGCAGATCATCTGTCTGCGTGGCGAGCGCGTGGACTGCCGGAGCTGGGACGATTTCCTCGGTGCCGGCGGATCGGTCAGCGCCGAGGCTGCGGCTGAGCGCGCCGCTGCCGTCTCTCCCGATGATCTCTCCGATATCCTGTTCACCTCCGGCACGACGGGGCAGCCCAAGGGCGTGATGACCGCGCACGGCCAGAACCTCGAGGCGTTCGCGGCCTGGTCCGACGTCGTCGGTCTGCGCGAGGGCGATCGCTACCTCGTGGTGAACCCGTTCTTCCACGCGTTCGGTTACAAGGCCGGCTGGCTGTCGGCGCTGATGCGCGGAGCCACGATCCTGCCCCAGCCGGTGTTCGATGTCGGCGTTGTTCTCGAGCGGATCGCGTCGGAGTCGATCAGTGTCCTGCCGGGTCCACCCGCACTCTACCAGTCGATCCTCGCCACTCCCGGGTTCGATTCGGCCGACCTTTCGAGCCTGCGTCTGGCGGTCACGGGCGCAGCGGTGATTCCCGTCGAGCTTATTCACAAGATGCGCGATGTGCTCGGCTTCGAGACCGTCATCACCGGATACGGGCTGACCGAGGCCTGCGGCATCGCGACGATGTGCCGTTACGACGACGACCCCGAGACCATCGCGACGACTTCAGGACGGGCGATCCCGGGAGCCGAGGTCCGCTGCGTTGACGATTCCGGTGCGGAGGTCGCGCGCGGAGAGGCCGGTGAGGTGGTCGTGCGCGGCTACAACGTCATGCGCGGATACCTTGATGACGACGCGGCCACGCGCGAGACGATCGACGCCGACGGCTGGCTGCACACCGGCGACGTCGGTGTCATGGACGAGCGCGGATACATCCGCATCACCGACCGCATCAAGGACATGTTCATCATGGGCGGCTTCAACTGCTACCCGGCAGAGATCGAGCTGATCCTGTGCGGGCACGAAGAGATCGCCGCGGCTGCGGTGATCGGTGTGCCCGATGAGCGGATGGGGGAGGTCGGTATGGCGTTTATCGTTGCCGCGCCCGGCGCCTCGCCGACCCCGGAGAGCGTGATCGCGTGGTGCCGGGAGAACATGGCCAACTACAAAGTTCCGCGCCACGTCGCGCTGATCGACGAGCTGCCGCTCAACGCCATGAACAAGGTGCAGAAGTTCGTGCTGCGCGAGCGCGCGAGGGAGATTCTCGGCTGACATGGCGAAGCAACTGAAACTCGGTTTGCAGCTCGGCTACTGGGGGGCGCTGGCGCCGGCCAATCACGTCGAGCTCGCGCAGGAGGCCGAGCGACTCGGCTACGACTCGGTATGGACGGGAGAGGCCTGGGGCTCGGACGCGTTCTCGCCGCTGGTCTGGATCGGCGCGCAGACCTCTCGCATCAAACTGTGTACGGGCATCGCGCAGATCTCGGCGCGGACACCGGCGTGCATGGCACAACACGCCGTGACGCTCGACCATCTGTCGGGCGGCCGCCTCGTCCTCGGGATCGGTGTGTCCGGACCTCAGGTCGTCGAGGGCTGGCACGGGCGTCCGTTCTCGAAACCGCTGGCGCGTACCCGCGAGTACGTCGATATCCTGCGCCAGGTCCTCGCCCGCGAGGCCCCGGTCCAGCTCGACGGTGAGCATTACCCGCTGCCGTATCGCGGTGAGGGAGCATGGGGAATGGGCAAACCGCTCAAGTGCATCACCCATCCGCTGCGCAAGGACGTCCCGATTCTGCTCGGCGCCGAGGGGCCGAAGAACGTCGCGCTCGCGGCCGAGATCTGCGACGGCTGGCTGCCGCTTTACTACTCGCCGTTTCGCAACGAGGTCTACGCGGACTCCCTGCGTGGAGCGAAGCCCGACTTCGAGATCGCGCAGACTGTGGTCGTGTCGATCACCGACGATGTGGAGCGCGGGCTCGAGCCGGTGAAGATGATGCTCGCGTTTTATATCGGCGGGATGGGATCGAAGAAGCGCAACTTCCACAAGGAGCTGATGGCGCGAATGGGCTTCGAGGCAGAGGCCGACCGGATCCAGGAGCTGTTCTTCGAGGGCAAACGCGAAGAGGCGTTCGCCGTCGTGCCCGATCAGTTCGCCGACGAGATTTCACTGGTGGGCCCGAAGGAACGAATCCGCGAGAGACTCGAAGCGTGGCGTGAGACTCCGGTTACGACGCTGATCATCGGCCAGCTCGACCTCGAGACGCTGCGTACGATGGCCGAGCTGATCGATTGAGTCTTGGCGGCCGCTTGGCATCAAAGCAGGCCGCTGTAGTCTCGACAGCAGCAGGCGCGTCCCGCCTGCGCAGTCCAGAGGAGGATAGAACGATGGCAAAGAAAGCTGACTGGTATTACCACCGCAAAGGTTGAACGTCCTGCACTCGAGCGTCCAAGTTCCTGGACGCCAACGGCATCGAACCGAAAGAGACCGTTTCCGCGTCGGCAAAGCTCGGCAAGAAGGAAGCGGCGGAGATGGCGAAGGCCGCGACCCGCGTGATCGTGGCCAAGGGCAAGAAAGTCGATGACTTCAAGCCCGGCGGCAAAGCGCCGGCCGAGGTCGTGACGGCGATGCTCGGACCGCCAGGCAATCTTCGGGCTCCGACCCTGCGCGTCGGCAAGACCGTGCTCGTCGGTTTCAACGACGAGGCCTACTCGATGGTATTCGGCTGAGCGCCATGAAGTTCTGACAGCGGCTGCGCAGGCCGGCTCCGGCCTGCGCAGCCGCGCCGGGCTCGGCGCCCGAGGCGTCGCACGGCGTCGATACCGCGCCCTCTCGCTGCACGCGGTTACGCACAGACGTCGCCGCAGTCACTACGCGCCGGACCCCCACGCTGGACAATTTTGAGCCGGTGTTCCTCGCCGCGCGTTGCCGCGCAGAAAAACAAAAACGTTTTTGATCAAAGGTTTTCCGTTCTCGCTCGTCTGTTTGAAGAAGAGGAGGCGGAGTTGAGAGGGTCGGCAGTTGTCGCGGCGCTCGCACTTGTTCTCGCGAGTTCCGCTCTATTCCTGCTCGCACGCAGGCATTTCGTATTCCAGGGACCGCCGGGACCGGCAGGTCAGACCGGACCTCCGGGAGTCGCAGGCCCCGCAGGCCCCGCAGGCCCCGCGGGTCCGGCAGGGCCTCCGGGACCTCCGGGACCTCCGGGACCTCCGGGACTTGCGGCAGTTTCGGAGCATGCCGCTGATCCGATGGCCGGCGCGCCCACTGCGGCGTCGTCGGCACAGGGTGGTTCAGCGCGATTTTCCACATGCGTCCGCCGAGAGCGCGAACAGACCGAGGCTTCCGGCGATGGTCTGATCGTCGTACCCTGTCACGACGGGGAGACGGCGGTCTCGGCCGGCAGCACCGCCGAGGCGTACCAGATGTTTCCCAGCGCGGACTTGAGTTCGTGGTCTTTCCGGCTGGCAGACTGCTGCGCGAACGTGATGTACGTCGTCTGCTGCGGCTGAGCGGCGAGGTCGGGATGCGGTCAGGTTGAGGTTGAGGAGGCGGCCAGGCGATGAATCAGAACATCGAGCCCGCAGGCGGGCTGTCGGAAGCTGATACCACCGGAGTTCCCACGTGGCCGGCGCCGGGAGTCCGTGAGCGCGTCGAGCGGCCGCTGGCCGAGCCCCGCGCGGCCGGAGCGAGCGGGGAAGGGGACGACGCCGCGGACGGCGAGGCTGTTCTGCGCGAGGCAAGGAGCCGACATCGCCGGGCGGCAGCGTTGAAGCAGGCCGCCGAACGACTGGCAGCACGGGAACCCACCGACTCGTTCGCGATCGACCCCGATGCGACCGCATCTGCAGCCGCCGGAGTCGAGTCCGTGGCCGCGGAAGCGACACTGCCCAACGCGACGACCATCGGCCTGCCGCACGAGCTCAAGTCGTTCGCGCTGTGGCTCGGGCGGCTGAGTTCTTTTCTGTTGCGGTCGGCTTTCGAGGGGGGACGCTTCGCCGCCGGTACGCTCTCGACCTACGTCATTCATCACCCGGTCCACTTCGTACTCAACGTGTTCCTGACGGTCGCGATGCTGGTTCTGCTCGCGACCGGTGACGCGCTCAACGAGGAGCTGATTGCGCAGCGACTGGCCGATCGCACCGCCGAGGAGATCGCTGCGGTCTCGCGCTTCACGCGCACCTATTCGCTTGCTGATATCGACAGTCGCGGCTCGCGTGAGTTCATGCGCGCGGGCGCGCCGAGCTGGATGCAGCACGAGTCGATCAAGGCGATCATCGAAGGATCTCGCGAGGCGGGCCTGTCGCTCGAACATCAGGCTGTCCTGCTCGCGACCGCCGAGATCGAGTCAGGCTTCAATCCGATGGCGCGCGCAGCGACAACGTCGGCGTGCGGTATCTTCCAGTTCGTCAAGGCGACCGGTGCGGCGTTCGGGCTCAACGATTCCGATTGCTTCGATCCGTGGAAGTCGACCGAGGCCGAGATCGCCCATTACCGCCAGAACTACGAGCGACGCATCGAAGAGCGCGTCGCACACGTCGAAGGTCCCGAACGTCTGCTGCGCATGTTCGAGTTGAGCTACTACCTCCACCACGACGGGCCGCTGTCGAAAGATCCGTCCGACGAGGTCAAGGCGACCGTGCTCGCCGGTACGCCGTTCCTTTTCAAGGTCTACGAAGTGCTCGAGGCCGATGAAGAGTACCGTCGCCAGGAACCGACGTTCGTCGACCGCTTCCGTGAGCGCTTCGACAGCGTCGTCGCGCAGGCGCGCGTGGCGCCGGGCGAGGTGATGGGACCCGTTCTCGCGTGGCTCCGACCCGGCGAGGAGGCGCTTCCTGGTGAAGACGCGCTCGCTGGTGAAGACGCGCCGCGTCCGGCTGCGGCAGTTGCGGCAGTTGCGACGGATGCGACGGATGCGACGGATGCGACGGATGCCTCCGCTCCGGCCGCCAGCGATGTTGCCGGGGAGAAATCGTCGCAATCCGCTCCGCCCGCACCAGCTGCCGGCAAGTAGGCCGCGCCGGCGGGCCGGTTCAGCGCGACGCCCGGGCTTCGTAGGTCACGGTGCGCGCGCCGTCCGCGGGCACCTCGATCTCGAACTCGCTGGTGAAGGCATCGGGTTCGCCGGCCTTCGCCGAAGAACCGAGGATTCGCCGCTGTCCGGGGAATCGTTCGACGACGGTCACCGTTACCGGTTCGTCCTTGCGATTGCGGATCTTCACCTCGACGCCGAGCTCGATCTCCCGCTTGCTGACCTCCAGGTAACTGGTCACGCGGCGCTCGAACGTGACGTCGAAGGCCTCTCCGAGCGTGAGGCGCACGGTCTCGCCGTCGGGCGTATGGTCGATGGAGTCCTCGCCCGCGAAGATCAGCGACTCATCGGTATCGCTTTTGTAGACGCGGACGACGCCCTTGGGCAGCGGCCGTCCGAGGTTCGATTCGGCGTCATTGGCGAACTCGAGCTTCACGTCGACCTTGCGCGGCGTGGTGTCGCGCTGCGATCCGCCGTGCACGTTGACCGCGGTCTCGGCAATATAGCGTTTTTTCACGGCGACGCTGTCGGCGTGAAGCAGCTCGATCTGCTTGGTCTGGTTCTGTCCGAGGGTGGTCGGGCGCTCGAGCGCGTAGAGATGGTACTCGAAGAACTCGCGCTCCTGGAATCCGCGGCGCATCGGTTCCGCCATCGCCATCGATTTCATGACGTCATCCCGGTAGCGCGTGGTCGGTCGAACGAGGTTCACATCGCCGGCCACGAGCTTGAGCGTCGCATCGGTGAATCGTGCGCCGCTCTGATTGTCGACGGTCACCCAGCCGGTGAGGTCGAGCGTGCGCTCGTCGCCGGCGAGCGTGGCGACGTAATCGGCACGCCAGCTCATTCCGCCGGTCAGGTAACTCACCTCGAGGTCGCGGGCGCCGCGCCCGTCGGTTTCGAGCAGCCACAGCAGCGTCGGCCTCGCGATGAGGTTGTCCGGCAGGTCGGGTACCACAACGCGGCCGGGCAGCCCGAGTGAGATCTGTTTCCCGATCCGGAAGATCTGGCCGTTGTTGTTGCTGAGCAATGTCGCCGTAACGGGGCGTTCGTCGCCGGTCTCGGGGTTGGTCACGTACACGGTCACTTCGCGGCCGACGTACTTGTCGAGGATCTTCGAAGCGTTGATCAGGTCGTATTCGTAATTCTGCTCCAGTACGCGCAGCGCAGGGCCGCTCGCGGTCGAGACCGAGACCGTCTCCGGGCGAATCCGCTCTGCCACATCGCCGAATCGCAACGTGCTCGTACCGCGCGGCAGCTGAACGGATCGGACCTCGCGTACCAGGCCGAGGTCGCTGTTGTAGACCGTGACGGAAAGAGCGCTGCGTTTCTCGTCGGTCGACTCGACGACGTCCGGTCGCGCAAGTGCCGGCGTCGCTGCGGCCGTCAGCAGGGACGCCAGAGCCAGCGACGCAGTCAGAGCGGGCAACGGCAATGCGCACGCCGCTCGGAACCCGCCGCGCGTTCTCCTGCGCGGCATGGAATGAAGACGAGGCGTGCGGGTCGGGCAGGATTGAGGGCGACGGTCACTGATCGGCATGGCGGTCTCCTTCGCGTCGCGGGGGCCGTCCCCGCGTTCACGATCGTGATAGTGGTCCGCTCGTGTTCCGAATGCGAGCCGGGAACGCGTGGCCGCCTCGCAGCCCCGCGCCGAACTCACTGTACGCCGTCACGCCGCCACGGCCCGCTCGGAATCGGCCGGTCCAGCAGCGCCATGAGCAGCTCGGTGAATCGGTAGGTCAGGCCCCAGAGCACGGGCGAACCGTCGTCGAAGATCTCCAGCGCCGGCATGTCGACGTCATGCTCCATCCAGCGCAGGTGCCGAACGGTCCGTCGTTCCGGGTCGGCGAGCTTTTCGATGCCGACCCAACGCGTGGCGGCGACTTCATGGTTGGCGCAGACCTCGACGTCGCCCTCGACACGGTAGACGAAACCCGACACGAGCACGGCCTCGCTGCTTCCGGTGACGTCGTCGATCTGGCCGAGATACTCGGCGCTTCCGAGGTCGATGCCGACCTCCTCGAGGGTCTCACGCTCGGCCGCATGGCGTGGCAGCTCCTCCGGGCCGTCGATGCGGCCACCGGGAAATGCGATGTCGCCCGACCACGGGTCGCCATCGAATTCCGACCTTCGGATGTACAGGAACTCCACGTCATCGTTTTGCCGGGACGCGCGCCCGATGATGGCGACGGCCGCCCGGATGCGGGTGTTCTCCGGCGAGAACGTTGTCAGCTTCGGCGTGTGGGACGCCAGGATCTGCCGAACCTGTTCGATTGTCGTGCCCATGCGAAGGGGAGGGGCGCCGCGACCCGCGCGCAGTTCTCAGTCATAGGTCATGCCGCCGGGTTTGCAAGGCATCTGCGGTTGTCCGGGAGCACGGACGCGTGTACGCCGGTAGGATGGCAAGCGACGACAAGCAGCCCAGTGCAACCACGACCGCGCAGGGAGAGATCCTGCCCCTGATGAAGGAACTTGACGAGTATCTGGCCGGCCAGGGCGCCGAAGGCGAGGCGCCGCGACACTTCTTCGCCGTGATTTACACGGCGATCGAGGGCGCTGCCGAGACGCAGGACCTGATGGCGCCGTTCATGGAACTCTCGACAACCGCGTTCCGTGGGTTCACGTTCGATGCGCAGTCGAGCGCGATGATCGACCGCATTCTCGAGGTCGCGTCGATGATCTCCGCTGCCCTCTCGACCGGATCCGATACGTACCACTGAGATCAGAGCGGAGCAGAGTTGCGCCCGTTGACGGCGTGGGATCGAGCCGAGACGCTCCGTGCCGCGCCGAGCGGGCCGGAAGAAAAGCCAAGGGCATGACGGGCGAAGCACAGGACAGGGGGACCCCATGAAAGAGTTTGAAGACAAGGTGGCGGTGGTGACCGGCGCGGCCAGCGGAATCGGCAAGGCTCTCGCCGAGCGCCTCGCCGCGCGGGGAATGAAAATCGTGGTGGCCGACGTCGAAAGGGACGCAGCGCAGAGCGTTGCGGCCGATCTTGCGCAAACAGGCGCTCAGACGCTCGCCGTGCAGACCGACGTCACCGATCCGGAATCGGTTCAGCAACTCGCCGATGCGACGCTGGAACGTTTCGGCGCCGTCCATCTGCTGTGCAACAACGCAGGCGTTTTCGCGGCCGGCGTTTCATGGGAATCACCACTCAGCGATTACGAGTGGGTTCTGGGTGTGAATATGTGGGGCGTGCTTCACGGCATCCGTACGTTCACGCCGATCTTTGTCGAGCAGGGAGTCGAGGCTCACATCGTCAACACGTCGTCGATGGCGGGCGTGACCTCGATGCCGTTCTGTTCCGCCTACCATATGAGCAAACATGCGGTGGTTTCGCTGAGCGAATGCCTTTACCACGAGCTTTCGATGAAGGCGCCGAATGTCGGTGTGTCGGTGCTCTGCCCGGAGGGCGTCGCCACGCGCATCGACCGCTCCGAACGCAACCGTCCGCAGGGCCTCGTCGTCGATGGCGACGCGTCGGCGGAATCGGAGATCGTCACAGCCGCGCTCGCCGAGACGGTGCGCACCGGCGTCGACCCCGTGGTCATCGCAGATCGCGTGATCGCGGCTGTCGAGGCCGGGCAGTTCTACATTCTCTCCGAGGAAGGCTGGCGCGAAGCCTGTCATTCGCGCCTCGACGACGTGCGCGCGGCGCGCAACCCGACGCTCTCCGTCCCCGAGGGCTGAGACATGAACCCGAACGGGGGGGGGCGGGGGAAATCCGGGCTGATTCTGGAAATAGGTCGTCGCCTGTGGGACTGATTTCCAGCCGCCGGCTCAGTATTGCCAACGAGATCAGGAGGGAGCCCCATGGCTTCGAGGAAGAAAAAAGCACGCAAGAAGAAAGCCTCCAGCGCACGGATCGCGGTGCCGGTCACACTCGGGCAGTTCCGCAAACAGGTCGCACGTCAGCTCAGCCGCCTCGAGGTGGAAATCGAAAAAGCAGCGAGCTCGGCGCGGCGTGAGGCTACCCAGCTTCTGCGCGACGCGAGGCGCACACTGGATCGGTACGAGAGTCGGACCGAAAAGACCTGGCGTGAGATGACGCGCAACGCTGCGCGCGATGCGGAGCAGATTCTCGACAGGCTCGAGGACTTCCTCGGCGAAGCGCGAGGAGCGGTGCGCAAGGCTGCCGCTGCGCGCAGCCTGACGCGGCGAGGCGGCCGATCGAAAGCCGCCGGCAAGAAGGCGACAAAGAAGAAGGCGACAAAAAAGAAAGCGGCCAAAAAAGCCGCCGGGAAGACTGCGAAAAAGACCGCAAAAAAGAAAGCAGCCAAAAAAGCTGCGAAAAAGAAAGCGGCCAAAAAGAAGGCAACGAAAAAGCAGTCCGCTTCGAAGAAGTCTGCGAAGAAGAAAGCTTCGAAGAAGGCCGGCAAGCGCGCGGCCAGCTCGCGAAGCTGACCGCTGCAACGACGCGCGGGACGGACGAACGGCTCAGTCGCCTCTGTCCCGCGCGATCCTGTCGCCGCGCCGCTGGAGCCGGCGGTTCACCTGCACGCCGATTCCCACCAGGACCAGCAGCAGCGCGACGACTCCCCACTTCGGAATCACGGGCTCACTGGTGAACGCGAGCTGATCGAGGAGCCATACGTATGCCGTCACGTTGGGCGTGATTCCGATCACCGTGCCGATCAGAAACTCCCGCCAGCCGATGGCCGACAGCGCCAGCGCCCAGTTCACCGGTGGAGACGCGCCGAGCGTGAGCCGCAACAGGACCGTCGTGCGCAGGGGGGCGGACTCGATCGCCGGTACGAAGCGCTGGATCGCTTCGAGAGACCTCCCGTCGAGTACCCAGCGGCCGGCGAGCCGCACGGTCGCGAACGCGAACGTGCAGGCCGCGATCGCCGCTGTTACGCCCACGATCACGCCCGCCGGCAGACCCCAGACGCCGACAGCCGTAGCGAAGAATAACGTACCCGGGACCTGCACGAGCTCTCCGAGGCAGAACGCGGCAACGAACACCACGATGCCGAGTGAGCCGCTCGAGCGAATGCGGTCGGCGAGCGTCTCCGGGTCGAGAAATTCCAGCAGACCGCCCGAATCTGCCAGCAGGTACACACCGCAGGCGAGCAGCGCCAGCGCGAGAAAACGGGCCGCCGGTCGTCTGCGGGCCTGGTGTCGTGATGCGGTCATGCCTGCTGCGCGAGCAGCCGAAGCGTTCGCGTGTCCCAGATGTAAAATACGATCAGCGCGCCGGAAAGCGCTGCGCCGAGGCCGAGCAGCGTCCCCGGGTATCCGAGCCCCTCGATCGCCAGTCCGATGAGCGGCGGCCCGGTGAGGTGTCCGATCCAATCGACCGTCGTATAGATGCCCATGGCGGATCCGCGGTCTGCCCGCTTCGCACGCTCGATGACGAGCGAGAACAGAACGGGAAACGCGAAGCCGTGACCGGCTCCGCAGAGCAGGGCCGCGAGCAGGAAACCCGTCATCGAGCCGTAGCCTCCAAGCACGGCGAGTCCGGTCGCATACGCGAGCAACGACGGCCCCAGCACGCGCCGCTGTCCGACGCGGTCGGGAAGCCAGCCGAATAAAAGCCGCAGCCCGATCGCGACGCCCGCGTACACGGTGAAGAAGCTGCCGACCGAGCCCATCGCGGTTTGCATGGTGAATGTCTTCAGGAACGTGAAGACGGCGACCGTACTGAAGAAGAAGCAGAAACTCACGAACCACATCGGATAGAGCTCGGCCTGCTGGAGCGGTCCGCGCAGTCCGCTCGATGCTTCGCTGTCGGCCTTCACCTCCGCGGCGTCGCGAAGCGACAGGCAGAGTGCGAGCGCGATGACCGCGAACACCAGCGCGATCGCGAACAGTGCCCGGTAGCCGGTCGTCTCCAGGACCGCGTCTCCGAGCAGACCGCTCAGAGCCATCGGCAACAGACCCGAGGCCCCGAACAGGGCCAGCCCTTCCGTGCGACGCGACTCGGCGACGTGATCCGAAGCGAAGGTGAACAGCCCGGCGTAGACGGCGATCGAGCCGACACCGTCGAGCAGACGGATTGCGTAGACCCGCGGCCCGATTCCGTCGATCGTCAGGTAGAGCGACACGGAGAGCGTGTACAGGGCCGCGCCCCACAGGATCACGTGGCGCCTGCCGCAGACGTCGAGGAGACGGCCGATCAGCGGGCCGCAGACCATTGCGCTGAGCGCGTTCAGGGCCATGATTCTGCCGATCTGCGCCTCACCTGCGCCCTGTTCTTTGAGGAAACCGGGAAAGTGGAGGAACAGGAAAAGTGCCAGCCCGAAGCTCAGGTGGGCGAGCGCTGCGAGGACGAAATCCCGGGTCAGCAATGGCGGCTGGGTTCGATTCACCGCAGACCCGCTATGTCTGGCAGAAGGCGTCCGCAAGCGAGCGAGGCATCCTGCGATCGTGGAGTGTCCTTGAATCCGCTGGTGATCGGGGTCAGATTAACCGCTGGCGTCGATCTGGCGCCGCGTTCAACGGAGGAACTTCATGGCCCAGACAGCCCAGCTTCGACTGATTCAAAATGTGGAGAACGAGGCGCAGCGCATCTATCAGCTGCAGCGCGCGGCTTATCTCCGCAACCCGTACCCGAGCCTCGAGGATCGTAAGACCGCGCTCAGCAAGGTCGAGAAGATCCTCGTGGCGAACTCCGACGCGATCGCCGACGCGATCTGCGAGGATTTCGGTCACCGCTCAGCCGAGGAAACGAAGATGCTCGAGATCTTCAATACGGTCGACGGTATCCGTTACGCGCGCAAGCGCGTGGGCAAGTGGATGCGTCCGCAGAAGCGTCATGTCGGGATCGCGTTTGCCGGCGGCAAGAACCGCCTGATCCCGCAGCCCAAGGGCGTGATCGGTATTGTCACGCCGTGGAACTATCCGCTGTTCCTGGCGCTGAGCCCGCTGACCAGCGCGCTCGCCGCAGGCAACCGCGTGATGATCAAGATGGCTGCCAACTCGCAGACGCTCTGCCGTCTCCTCGACGATCTTTTCAAGGCCGAGTTCGAGGAAGATCAGGTCGCTTTCCTCCCCGGGGTACGCGGCGGCGATTTCACTACGCTGCCGTTCGATCATGTGGTGTTCACGGGTTCGGCGGACTCCGGTCGCACGGTGATGGCTTCGGCGGCCGAGAATCTGACTCCGGTTACGCTCGAGCTCGGCGGCAAGTCGCCGACGATCATCTGCGACGACTTCGATGTCTCGACCGCAGCCGACAGGATTCTCTACTCGAAGTTCGTCAACGCGGGACAGACCTGTCTCGCTCCCGATTACGTGCTGATCCCGGAGAGCAAGAAGGATGAGTTCGCGGCCGCGGCCCGCGAGATCATGCCGCGTCGCTACCCGGACACCGGCTCACGCGACTACACGTCGATCATCGACGAGAAGTCCTACAAACGGCTGCGCGATACGCTGGAGGACGCTCGCTCGAAAGGAGCTGAGGTCATCAACCTCGTTCCCGACTGCGACTTCAACGACGAGTATCGAAAGATACCGCCGCACCTGGTCCTCAACCCGACCGAAGAGATGACGATCATGCAGGAGGAGATCTTCGGACCGCTTCTGCCCGTCAAGACCTACAAGGATCTCGACGAGGTCATCTCGTACATCGGTGAGCGCGATCGCCCGCTCGGCCTGTACATTTTCTCCAACGACAGCGGTTCACAGGAAAAGCTTCTCTACGGCACCATCTCCGGTGGCGTGACGATCAACAACTGCGTGTTCCACATCGCTCAACACGACATGCCCTTCGGCGGCGTCGGCGCGAGCGGGATGGGGCACTACCACGGTTGGGAAGGCTTCGCCGAGATGAGCAAGTTGCGGCCGGTTCACACCTCGCCGCCGCTCGATGGAACGAAGATGTTCCACCCGCCGTACACCCCGAAGCACACGCGGATCTTCAACTTCCTGCTGAGGTTCAAGCCGTAGGAGCATTCACGCTGCTCGAGCCGCGCCGGATCGCCGATCGCCTTTGCCGCGATCCGGCGCGGCTCGGGGCGTCGGTGACTCAATGCATTGGCTCCCGGCCCTCCTGCCCGCGGATTCGAGAAACCGGCCCGAATCGGCGCCGTAGAACAACAAAATGGCGCTCTCCGACAACTTTTCCGTGGGTAAAGCTGGTAGGCTTACCGACATGGCGGGTCCGGAAAATGCACGCTCGGGATCGCCCGAGCCCGGGAGCGATGGCAAGGACGGGCGAATCGCGGTCCAGCGTGAATGGGTCGGTGCACCCGCCGGCACGCTGACCAACCCCACCTGCTGGCTCGCGCTGTTGACGGTCGTCGTGGTCTCGACATCGACCTGGAGTTACTTCACGGGACATCTTCCTGCGTGGGGCGCGATCGCGCTCAACGCTTTGGCGATGTACATCGGGTTCACCGTTCTGCACGAATCGATGCACGGCATCGCGCACTCGAATCGCACCGTGAACGCCTGGCTCGGCCGGCCGATGGCGCTGCTTCTTTCCGTATCGGCGCCGATGTTTCGCGGTGTCCATTACGAACATCATTCGCACACCAACAACCCGCAACGCGATCCGGATCTCTTCGTCTCGCGGGGCTGCATGCTCCTGCTGCCGCTCTGGGTTTTGGGAGTGGTATTCGAGTACCGCCGGCATTACTACGGCCGTAAGCTCTGGCGCAGCCGCACCGAGCTCGCCGAGGTTCTCGGCGCGGAGCTGCTGCTGGTCGCGTTGCCTGTGGCTGCGCTGATCTCGGGGCACTTCGCAGAATTTCTTGTCGTCTGGGCGGCGCCATCCGCGCTTGCGGTCATGTGGCTGACCATCACCTTCGACTACCTTCCGCATTACCCCTTCGACTCCACAGAGCGTTACCACGATACGCGGGTCTACCCCGGCCGCGCCGGGTTCGTCATCCTGCTGGGACAGAACTACCACCTGATCCACCACCTCTGGACGACAATCCCCTGGTATCGCTACCGCACCGTTTTTGAGTCCATCCGCCCGCAACTCGAGGATCGAGGCGCGAGGATCGGGTGGAGGGTCGAGCGTCTCCCGGTCCGCCCGACCGAGGAGGCTCGCGACGCCATTGCGCTGCGACTGCAGGGCGAGGAGAGCGCGATATGATGTTGTTGGAAAACAAAAATCTGCACTGGACTCATTTCGATAGCGGCGATCAATTCGGAACTCCCGTGGATTACTGGGCAGCACCGCTGAGCATCCGCGACGACGGTCATGTCGACGTCCTGTACCGCTGGGAACCCAACACGGCCTGTCACTACCATCGCCATATCGCCCCGATCTCATCGCTGGTTCTCGAGGGCGAGCTGCACGTGGTCGATTACCAGAACGGGGTCGAGACCGGTCGCCGAGTCCGTCGAGCCGGTGACTACGCGCACAAGCACGGCGTTGAAGATCATCTGGAGATCGGCGGCCCCGACGGTGCGCTCGTCCTGTTCAGCCTGTATGCGCCGGACGGACGCCTTACTCAGCAACTCTCCGAGAAGAACAGTGAGGTGTTGAGAACGATCACCTGCGATGACGTCCGCAAGTGGAATCGAAGGGCTGCGTAGCTTGCCCGGCGGCTACGCCGGCTATTCCTCCGCGACGAAGCGGTTCTCCGCCTCGCCGGTCAGAACGTTCTTGAGAATCTTCCCGGCGGCATTGCGCGGCAACGGTTCGTCGCGAGTCTCCCAGAGTGTCGGTACCTTGAACCTGGCCAGGGTCTGACCGCACCACTCGGCGAGCTCATCAGTGTCCACGGTGCTGCCCGGTGCGAGCACGATGAACGCCTTCACCTCCTGACCGAGTTCTGCGTGCTCGACGCCGACCGCGGCCGCTTCATGGACTTGGGGGTGGGCTTCGAGGCGCTGCTCGATCTCGACCGGATATACGTTTTCGGCGCCGCGCAGTATGAGGTCGCGCGCGCGGGCATTGATGAACAGCCTCGACTCGACGAAGTAACCGACGTCGCCCGTCGCGAGCCATCCGTCATCGGAGATCGTCTCGGCCGTCGCCTCGGGATTGCGCCAGTACTCGAGCATGTTGAAGGGGCTGCGGACGAAGATCTCGCCCTGCTCGCCGTCCTCGACCGCGTTGCCGTCGGCATCGCGGATCTCGACCCGGTGGCAGGGCTGGACACGTCCGACAGAGCGCGGATGTTCGAGCAGGTCGGCGCCGCTGATCATCGCGACCACCGTGCAGGTCTCGCTCGATCCGTAGCCGAGCCCGATCGCGTTCGCGCCGTTGGGCGCGACCTCGCGCATACGCTTCTGCAACTCCGGGCTCGTCGGCGCGCCGCCCGAGCCGAGGTTGCGCAGGCTCGAAAGGTCGTAGCGGTCGATATTCGGGTGCGAGAGAACCCGCGGAGCCATCGCGCCGAGCCCGGCCCAGCT
>CAXQPB010000199.1:0-7576 GCA_964225545.1 Candidatus Nitrosopumilus sp.
GGTGAGTAGTCGCGCTTGTCCGCACCGAGATAGAGCTGGCGCGGCCTGACGATCTTCTGCTCCTCGTCCAGCACCATCTCAACCCACTGAGCCAGCCAGCCTGCCATTCGCGGACTCGCGAACAGCACCGGGAACATCGCCATCGGGAAGCCGAGCGCCTGGTAGATGATTCCCGAGTAGAAGTCGACGTTGGGGTAAAGCTTCCGCTGGACGAAGTAGTCGTCTTCCAGCGCGATACGCTCGAGCTCGATCGCGATGTCGATGAGCGGGTTCTTACCGGTTTCCTCGAACACCTCGTACGCCGTCTGCTTGATGATCTTCGCGCGCGGATCGTAGTTCTTGTAGATCCGGTGCCCGAAGCCCATGAGCTTCCGATCCCCCGACTTCACCTGTTTGATGAAAGCCGGGATGTTTTCGAGGGAGCCGATCTCCTCGAGCCTGTGGATTACGGCTTCGTTCGCGCCGCCGTGCAGCGGCCCGTACAGCGCCGCGGTTGCCGCAGCCACTGCCGAGTAGGGGTCGGCGTGGGAGCTTCCTACAGTCCGGCAGGCTGTCGTCGAGCAATTCTGTTCGTGATCGGCATGGAGGATGAACAGGACGTCGAGCGCCCGTTCGAAGACCGGGTTGGGCTTGTAACGCAGCTCGGTCATTTTGAAGAGCATCGAAAGGAAGTTGCCCGTGTAGCTGAGCTCATTGTTCGGCGCGACGTAAGGAAGACCGAGACTGTGGCGGTAGGTGCAGGCGGCGATCGTCGGGACCTTACCGATCAGCCGGCGGACCTGAAGCCTCCGCGACTCGAGGCTCTCGATGTCTTTGGCTTCCGGGTAGAACGTCGAGAGTGCGCCCAAGGTACCCACGAGCATACCCATCGGGTGAGCATCGTAGCGAAAGCCCTCCAGGAACTTCTTGAGATTCTCATGGATCATCGTGTGCATGGTGATGTTGTGACTCCACGCACCGAGATGGTCTGAGTCCGGAAGCTCGCCCTTGATGATCAGATACGCCGTCTCCAGATAACTGCTGTGCTCGGCAAGCTGCTCGATCGGATAGCCGCGGTAACGAAGAATGCCGGCATCTCCGTCGATGAAACTGATCGTGCTCTTGCAGGCGGCGGTGTTGACGAGGCCCGGGTCGTAACCGAGCAGTCCGAAGTCGTCGTCGTCGACCGTGATCTGACGAAGATCCATCGTCCGGATGGACCCGTTCTCGATCGGCAGTTCGTACGTTCGACCGGTCCGGTTATCCGTAATCGTGAGCGTGTTGTTTACGTCGCTGGGCATCGATTTACCCTTCCTCCTGTATCTGACCCGAAGTCCACAGGGCGTAGACTATCAAGCGCTTCGGACTGCTCAAAACTCTGTGATCGATCGCACGAACGGCGCGACCGGTGGCGCGGACGTTGAATGGCTCTCGGTGAGCCGGGAACTCAGTCGGTCTTTCCGCGTCGGCCGCAGCCGGTGAGGAAGACCCCAACCAGTGAGTCGGCGAAAGCCTTCGCGGTGTCGGGGTTTCCCGGGTTGTATCCGGAGACTTTTTCGACCAGTGGCGCCACGTCGAAAAAGTGCTGTGTTGCTCCGAACAGGATGAAGTACAGAAAGGCTTCGGGAATGTCCCGAACCACGCCTGCTTTCCGTGCGTCTTGAAGCTCGCGCGACAGTTCGGTCACGAGCGGTCGGAAATGTTCCGTGACCAGCCAATCGAGTCGATCGCTCTCCCGCGCGCCCTCGCTGTTGACGATTCGCGGGAGCTCCGGATTCGCGATGACGAAATCGACAAGTGCGTAGCAGATACCGGTCAGTCTGGCCTCGGGGCCTGTTCCTTTCAGTCGGGACATGCTGCCGCGAAGATTTTCCAGCAAGCGTTCGACGAGGTGATTCACCGCCGCTTCCCAGAGCAGACGTTTGGACCCGAAGTGATAGTGAACGAGGGGCTGCGTCACGCCGACTCGCCGCGAAATTGACGCGGTTGTCGCACTCTCGTAACCGCTCTCGGCGAACTCGGCGAGAGCTGCGTCGACGATCAGGCTCCGGGTCAATTCGGATGAGCGGGTCCGTCGCTGGGGCCGTGGCAGGGGAACCTCCTGCATCGACCGTGCTTGTTCGAAGTCGCCGGGGCCTGGCCTTTTTTGAACGCGCACGGCCTTTTTATCGACGATCGGCAGAGCCCAGGCAAGCCGATGCCCTCGATCGTCGCTTTCTCCGGCTCATCCGTCTCCAAGCCCTGCCTCTCCAACGCCTGCGCCGGACAGCTACTCCGCAGTCATCAGGGGGACTGCGCCGACGCGGTCATCGAAAACGGTGCCCAGCCAGATTCGATCGTTCACCTCGAGCGCGGTCGCAACGGCGCCCAGATCCTCTCCGTCATGCTCGAGGAGGGGGCGTGCCGCGAGTGTCACCGGATCGATTTCGTATACAGCCCAGGCGCTTCTGCACGGTTGACGACCGAACGCGCAAGGCATGAAAGCGACTCCATCGGTATGGGTCGCGATCAGCAAGGAACCGTTCCGCGTCCACGTCAGGTTGTCAGGGTTGCCCCCGATCTCGACGGAAATCTTGCCGCCGGTCGCGTCGAGCCGAAGTCGGTGCAGCTCACCGGTCATGGTCTCTGCGTAAAACAAGGTCTGCCCGTCGGGAGAAACCGCCACGCCATTGGCCAGTCGCGCGGTGGTGTTGTCGATCGCCTTCCAGCCTTCGGCTTCCCGCCAGTGCATGATGTTTCCGGTGGCTGTGCCGAACAGGGCAGCGGCGAGCGTGTAACGCACCGACAACTCCGGAGCATAGTTGGACACGATCACGCTCCCGTCCCCGAGGACCGCAACATCATTGGCGGCCGTTCCCTCCGGCATCGGAATGCATCCGCTCCAGCGAAGCGAGGTTGCGGAATCTACAGCGCCGATCGCGAAGATTTCGACGGCTTCCCTGCCGCCGGCCTCGCCGGCGTGAGTGACTACATAAAGCAGCTCGGGGTTCGATCCGGCGACTGTCACACCGTGGGGGTAGAAAGCGTCGGGGTCAGGAGGCCCGGGGCAGTCGGATGCGCCCGGCGAGGGTGTGTCGGCCCGCTGCCCCGATGCCTCTGCGCCGTCTTCCCGCGGCCAGACTGTCCGTGGCTTCGCATCCGAGTCCGGGATGATCTCCGAGATGAACCCGCCCGCTGCGTCTCTACCGTCTCTGCGCATGTTCGAGACCAGAATTCTGCCGCTGGCGGGGACGAGCGCGAGATCCTCCGGGTTGCGCAAACCACAGAGTGTCTTCAGACCGTCGGAATCCTCGCACCGGTCGCGCGGCTTTGTCGGACCGCACCCGACGATCGTGATCACGATCGCTGCAAGGCACAGGGCTCGGGGGAGGGGCGAGGTCCGCATCGGGCGAATCTAGCGATCATGCCGCAGTAGCGCCATGCCGTGGACCTGCCTCAGGGGGCGAGCCGGGCGGCGCGGCGGTGAGACGGCTGGGGCAAATGACTTTGATTTCGGGGGTGGTCGTTTTGCGTATTTTTGACTTTGAACAAAGCGGCTAATGTTTCCGTTCTAAGGTATGTCGATGCCGGTGCCCGCGGCTTTGCATGACAGGCCTGCCGGCGCGCCGGTGCTTGAACGACCGAAAAACGACGGAGACCAGAAGCGATGAAATCTTCGCGCATCCAGAACGCGGCCGTGGCGGCGTTCCTCCAATTCCTGTTCGTCCCTGTGATCGCGTTCGCCGGTGATCACGGAGGGGCAGCCGTCGGCCCGGGCGCGGCTTCAGGAAACGCCGGTATCTTCGAACCCCCGGTCGTTCTTGACCGCCACCAGCCGACCGGGAGTATCAGCAATGTTTACGGGGGCCCCGGGACCGACAGCAATGCCGAGATCGCTACCGATGCGGCCGGGCGCTGGATCGCCGTCTGGCACTCCTCGGATACCCTCGGCGACCGTCTCGGGGACGACTGGGACATTCTCTACTCGGTTTCGGAGGACGGCGTGGCCTGGACGCCGCCGGCGGCCGTCAATCGGAACGCCGAAATCGATTCCGGTGATGACCTCTCGCCGTCGATAGCGACCGATGAAAAGGGGGCCTGGATCGTTGCCTGGGAGTCCAGCGATTCGCTTGGCGCGACTACAGGGCGCGATCGCGACCTGTTCGTCTCTCGAAGCGCGGATCTCGGGAAAACATGGAGCGCGCCGGTCACGCTGAACAACAACGCGTCCAAAGACTGGGGCGATGACCGATCGGTCCGGCTGGTTACGGATGCTGGAGGAAATTGGATGGCGGTATGGTCATCCACGGATTCTCTTGGCTCCACGGTCGGCGGCGACAGCGATATCCTGGTTGCGTTGTCGACCGACAATGGCGCGACCTGGACTCCGCCGACCCCCGTCAACTCGAACGCCGCGAGCGATAGCGGCTTCGATACGTCTCCGGACATTGCGACCGATCGAGCCGGAAACTGGCTCGTGAGCTGGTCTTCCGGTTACTCGAAGGGCGGGATGATCGGCACCGACCGCGATATTCTGCTTGCACGTTCGAGCGATTTCGGGGGTAGCTGGAGCACGGCCACACCGCTCAACAGCAACGCGGCCAGTGACTCCAACTCGGACTGGAGTCCACGTCTGGCGACCGACCGTCGCGGAAACTGGGTGGCCGTATGGACCTCGTCCGACGGACTCGACGACGCTATCGGAGTCGATCGTGACGTGCTCACCGCGCGTTCAGCCGACAACGGGCTGACCTGGAGCCAGACTCGGGCTCTCAATCACAACGCCGCTGTCGACTCGAGAGAGGATTCGTCGCCGGACATCGCGGTGGACGGGAAAGGCAACTGGATGGTGATCTGGCACGCGTGGGGCGGCTTCACCTACGACGACGGAAGTGATGCGGATGTGGTTGCCGCTTTATCCGATGACAACGGGCGCACATGGTCGGTTCCTTTCGACGCGAATCGGTATGCACGTCGCGATAACGTGGACGATATGCTGCCCGCGATCACGGCGGATGGCTCGGGAAACTGGGTCGTCGTCTGGCAGTCGTACCATGCTTCGGGGCCGCAGAGCGAAAAATCCGAATGGGTGATCCAGGGCGCCCGCGGAACAGTTCGCACAGGTGGTATCGCCAACCCCTGACTCGCCGCCGTTTCCTCTCGGCCGTTGTTCGCGGGCTCGTCTGCTCGTATTGAAGTGGGCGTCTGCGTCCGCGCTTTTCGGGAATGACTTACTCTGTTGCCGGTGTTACGAACTGCTCCCATGGAGAAGGGACAGTCTTTACGGGCGCACATTTCCGAACAGGTCACCGAGGGGATCTTCGACGCCGAGGCGGGGAATGTTCTGCTCGATCTGACCATGCCGGCCAAGGCGATCTCGTGCGAGGTCAACAAGGCCGGGCTCGTCGACATTCTCGGCATCACCGGGGAACAGAACGTTCATGGTGAGCAGGTCAAGAAACTCGACATCTATGCCGATGAACTGATCGTGAAGGCGATGCGCGAGACCGGCGCCGTCTGTGGCATGGCATCGGAGGAGAACGAGGAGATCATTCCCGCATCTCGCCTGGGCCGTGACAGCAACTATGTCCTGTTCTTCGATCCACTCGACGGCTCCTCGAACATCGATGTAAACGTGAGCATCGGTACGATTTTTTCGATGTATCGCAGGGTCACGAGCACTGGCGCTGCCTCGATGGAGGACTTTCTCCAGCCCGGCGTCAAGCAGGCGATGGCGGGCTACTTCGCCTACGGGTCGAGCACCATGCTCATCTACACCGCGGGTGCTGGAGTCCATGGTTTCACGCTGGACATTGCACGCGGTGAATTTCTGCTCTCTCACCCCGGTATTACGACACCTTCGCGCGGTAAGATTTTCAGCTGCAACGAGGGAAACTCGACAAAGTGGGAAGAGTCGACGCGGCGTTATGTCAGCTCCCTGAAAAAGAAAGATGGACCCGGGCGCCCATATTCATCGCGTTACGTGGGTTCGTTCGTCTCCGATTTTCACCGGAATCTGCTCAAAGGCGGGATCTTTCTGTATCCCGGGCAGCGAGAGGAGGCCGGGCAGCCTTATCGGGGTAAGTTGCGGCTTATGTACGAGGGCAATCCCATGGCCTACATTGTCGAACAGGCCGGAGGTCTGGCGTCCGATGGAGATCAGCCGATCCTCGAGATCCAACCCGAGGGGATTCACCAGCGAACCGCGTTGATCATCGGGAGCCAGGACGACGTCGAGGAATTTCTCGAGGTCAGACGAGGGCACTGATCTCACCCGTTTTCACGGCGGCCGGTAACCGCGAACCGGGCGTGTACCTTGCGGCCTTCCGCAGCACGTGTTGTGCGGAGAGCGTAAATATCTTCCGATTCGTCCGCCGGGGTCCAAAAACGTTCAAGCCGTCAAGTCGGCAACACCAGCCGTAAAACTTCATCGACCGGCGCTGTTCTGCATGCCGGTGTCTTCAGGCACGGCGAAATACAGAGTCTGAGGCCTGGCCGCGAGGCAGGGGTGCGATCGTACTCAAAGGGTTTTGCCCTTCGCTTCTCGTGGCGCGGGAATTGCTTCGTGGCTGGATTGCTCTCCCTCGAGGGACCGGTAACGAATGACGACTCCGCGCAAGGCACTCGCCACAACTGCACTTCTGCTCGCCATGCGCATGCTCGCGCCGGGCGCTGCCGGTGCCCAGTTGAACTGCACCGCGGCCGTCTCCCTCGATGACGCCATCGAGTGGAACTCGCTGAGTATCCAGGTTGGATACCTGCAATCCGCAGTAACGATCGACGGTTCGGGAAGCGCGGTTGCCTGTACGAGCCTGACCACAGCGGCACACGTGTTCAACGACGATGACGCCGGGTTGTTGACGGCCGAGTTTGTGGAAACCGTATCCTCGGTCGGACCTCAGCCGCTTTTCGAGTGCGCGGTCACCGCGCCGGATCTACCGATCGCCGGCGACATCACCGCGGTGGTGGTGGACGCCGTTGACCCGCTCCTTCAGCCTCTTGTCACCCTGCCATCGCTTACCGTTACGGTGGACTGCTTCGGGCCTGCTACGACAACCTTGCCGGGGCCGGTAACGACCACTCTCACGCCTGTAACCACGACCGTTCTGCCTCCCGCGGTTATGCGTCTCTGTGCAGTGGAGTTGGCCGTCGTCCC
Source organism: Candidatus Nitrosopumilus sp. (assembly GCA_964225545.1). GTDB lineage: Bacteria > Desulfobacterota > Binatia > UBA1149 > SPBQ01 > SPBQ01. Next base: position 7,115 of record CAXQPB010000199.1, read on the forward strand.
ACCAATGACGATCGGCGCGTTGCAATACAGCGTCGACTACAGCGCGGCAGGCGGGAGCTTCGAAGGTAGCGGAAATTCCGTCGCATGTGTCGGGCTGATCGACGGCGCGATGTACAGCTATTTCGAGTCAGCGACGAACAGGACGCTGATGACTTCGATCATCGCACTCGGAGGGTTTGCCTCACCGACGCCGCTGGCGAGTTGTTCGTTCGAGGCCGGGCTGTTCGATCCGGTCCCAGGCAGCTTCGCAGTAACGGTGGTCGATGCCGCGGACCCCACGGCAACGAGCATTACTCCGTACCCGGGCGTCATTGTCTCCAGCGTCAACTGTCTCTCGGACACGACGACAACGCTGGCGCCGACGACCACGACGACGCTGGCACCGACGACCACGACGACGCTGGCACCGACGACCACGACGACGCTGGCACCGACGACCACGACGACCTCGACCACATCGAC
>CAXQPB010000200.1:0-5109 GCA_964225545.1 Candidatus Nitrosopumilus sp.
TGACCGTCTCAGTACGAGACTGGCACCGAACCGCCAGCGTCTGATGTCGGGAGCTACGCTCGGTTAAGCGAGCCTGAGACGCGGGCTATCCACTGACATCGGCGGTAGACGAACATCTCCGCTCATCAATGAACTGCCGTATGGCCGCAGGTTCGTACCGGACCAGCGAACCAATTTTGATAAACGCTGGCCCCTCGCCAGTGCTTCGCCAGCGCTGCAACGTCTTCCTGGCAGTTCCCAGGATTGTCGCGGCTTCTTTCTCACAGATGAGATTGGCGAGTTTCGGCGATTTCTTTGCATCGATTGGATCAAACTTCTTCAGCTTCATTTAGCGCTCCTGAGCTCTCGCACGTCGTGCGAACTTATTTTTCGTATTGGAGTCTTAAACGTGGCCTCGGGACGACGACGCCCTATTGCCTGAACCAATGGAGGGTCAGGAAGAAGGCATTCCCGGAGACCGGTCTGAAAGAAGTTCTTAAATGCTCCACCCACAGGCAGTGGAGGACGAGAGAGGCCCCTTGGCGTCTCAGTGAGACATCAAGCAGCTCATCGCTGGATTTCGTCAGTCGAGCATCTCGTCGAGTTGGACGCTATCGCGTCTCAAAGCGCTGGACAACGCTCCAGCACTCACTCTTTCTTTTACGCACACGCAAGGCCCCTGCTGCCGGCCGAAGACCTAAGCACGGATTGGACTCGCGCAAGCGATTCAGCGTATGTCGAAGGATGGAAGCAGAAGCAGGAGTGGTTACGAGTTCATTCCTGCTGGAGACATTGTGGAGACACGGAAGCGAAGCCGAGAAGGCTCTCGGCAAGGAGGGAATTGCAACCGATTGATCTAGCGGGAAAAAGTGGTGGGCCGTGTAGGGATCGAACCTACGACCCGCTGATTAAGAGTCAGCTGCTCTACCAACTGAGCTAACGGCCCTGATCGCGCTGTTGTATGCGGTCCGTCGGGTCGGAGCAAGGACGCTCCTTCCGGGAACCTCTCCACCGGGTGGGTCCCGGTAACGGCCGCGGCGCTTATGAAAAGGTGGGGTGAGCGACGGGACTTGAACCCGCGACCACCGGAACCACAATCCGGGGCTCTACCAACTGAGCTACGCTCACCGCGAACCGCAGGAGATTAAGGAAATACCTCCGTGGTGTCTAATGAATCGACGGCCGGGCGGGTCAGATGTTCAGCTGGAGCCGCGCCGCTTCGGTCATCATGTCGGGGTTCCACGGCGGGTCCCAGACCAGCTCGATTTCACAGTCCTTGACGGCCTCGACGTGGCGCACGGCCTGCTCGACCATGCCCGGCATCGAGCCGGCGACCGGGCAGTGGGGCGTGGTCAGAGTCATTTTGACTTCGACGTTGCCGCCCGTGTCGACGCGCAGGTCGTAGATCAGGCCGAGGTCATAGATGTTCACCGGGATTTCCGGGTCGTAGACGGTCCGCATGGCGTCGACGATCATCTCTTCGAGTTTTTCCGGCGAGATTGCTTCCGCCGCTTCAGTCGCGCCGGCGTCACCCGCGGCTGCGGCCTTACTGGCCTCAGCTGCCTCGCCTGCTCCGACTGCTCCGGCTGCTTCAACCGCTTCGCCGGCCGCGCTCCCGCCTGCGGGCGAACCGCCCTGCCCTTCGGCGCCGACCGCCTCTGCGCCTGTCGCCTGTTCGTCCTTCGACTCGATACTCACCGGTATCCTCCGTGCCATCGTCTGCCTTCCGTCACTCGTCGTCCGGTCCCGCTCGACCTTGCGCCGTGCTCCCCTGCGCCGTGCTCCTTCAGACCGTGCTCCGTTGCGCCTTCGCTTCGGCGCCGCGGCTGCGGCCGCAGCCGCAGGTCGCCAGGCAACCGGGTCCCGCGCTGCCTACTCGGTCACGACCACCTCGTCGCCCTTGCCGTCGATGGCGTTGTTCAATGTATGCCAGGCCAGCGTCGCGCATTTGACCCGCAGCGGGTACTGCCGGACGCCTTCGAAGACGGCCAGCTTGCCGAGCTCAACATCGGCGGCCGGTGCGGTGGCTCCGTCCGCGCCGCTCGCGGCCGCATCGCCATCACCTGTCACCTGGCCTGTCGCCTCGCCTGTCGCCTGGCCCGTCATAGTCTCGTGGACCCGCCGGAACAGCGTGCGCGCTTCTTCGATCGTTCGGCCTTTGAGCGCTTCGGTCATCAGCGAGGCCGACGCGGTCGAGATCGCGCAGCCGGCGCCGTCGAAGCGGATGTCCTTTACATGATCGCCGTCGATCTCGAGGTACACGGTGACTCTGTCGCCGCACAGCGGGTTGTAGCCCTCGGCTTTGTGCGTGCACTCGTCGAGTTTGCCGAAGTTCTTCGGCTGACGACTGTGGTCGAGGATCGTGGTCTGGTAGAGCTCGCGCAGTTCGGACATGTCGATTCGGCCTCGGCCCCCTACCCCAGCATGACGTCGCGGACGCGGTGCAGCGCCTCGACGAGACGGTCGATGTCGTGGCGGTTGTTGTAGATTCCCAGCGACGCGCGCGCGGTGGCTGGAACGCCGAAGCGGTCCATAACCGGCTGGGCGCAGTGATGGCCCGTGCGCACGGCGATACCCTCGTGATCGAGGATGGTGCCGATGTCGTGGGGATGAATGCGGTCGAGCGAGAACGAGTGCGCACCCGACTTATCCGCCGCCGTGCCGATGATACGCAGTCCCGGCACCGTCTCCAGTCCGGCCCGCGCGTACTCGAGCAACTCGTGCTCGTAGGAGGCGACGGCGTCCATGTCGAGTCCGTACAGATAGTCGATCGCGGCGCCCATGCCGATCGCGCCGGCGATGTTCGGTGTGCCCGCTTCGAACTTGTACGGCACTTCATTGTAGGTCGTGCCCTCGAACGTAACGCGCACGATCATCTCGCCGCCGCCCTGCCACGGCGGCATCTGCTCGAGCAGCTCCTGCCGCCCGTAGAGCACACCGATACCGGTCGGGCCGTAGGCTTTGTGCGCCGACATCGCGTAGAAGTCGCAGCCGAGGTCCTGCACGTCGACGCGGGCGTGGCCGCAGGCCTGCGCGCCGTCGACCACCACCACCGCGCCCGCGGCGTGGGCGATCTCGCAGATGCGCTTTACCGGGTTAACGGTGCCGAGCGCGTTGGAGACGTGGACGATGCCGACCAGCTTCGTCCGCGCGCTGACGCGCTTTTCGAACTCCTCGATGACCAGCTCGCCGGCGTCGTTGATCGGCGCAACCACCAGCTTCGCGCCGGTCTGCTCGCACAACAGCTGCCACGGGACGATGTTCGAGTGGTGCTCCATCTCCGAGATGAGCACTTCGTCGCCCTCGCCGATGTTCTTGCGGCCCCAGGTGTTGGCGACCAGGTTGATCGCTTCGGTCGCGCCGCGCACGAAGATGATCTCGCGGATGTCGGCCGCGCCGAGGAACATCTTGGCTTTGCCGCGCGCGCGCTCGTAGGCGAACGTCGCGCGCTCGCTCAGCGTGTGAACGCCGCGGTGAACGTTGGAGTTGTCTTCCTCGTAGTAGCGCACGATCGCCTCGATCACGGCGCGCGGTTTCTGCGAGGTGGCCGCGTTGTCGAGGTAGACCAGCGGCTTGCCGTGAACTTCCTGCGAGAGGATCGGGAACTCGTCGCGCACGTTGCGCGCGACGCCGAAGCCGCCGAGCGTCTCGCTCTGCTTGCGCGCCGCCTCCATCGCCTGCGGGGTCATGAGGACTCTCCTGCACCGATCGCCCGTTCGATGCGCTCTCGCGCCACGGTCTGCACCGCGCTCGCGAGCGCCTCGTCTTCGATCGTCTCGGTGATCTCCATTCCGAAGCCCTGCGTCATCAGAATACGCGCCTCGGCGGCACCGATGCCGCGCTGGCGCAGATAGAACAGGGCGTCGTCGTCGAGGCGGCCGATCGCTGCGCCGTGACTGCACTTCACGTCGTCAGCGTAGATCTCGAGCTGCGGGCGCGTCTGGGCAACCGCGCCGTCGGCGAGCAGAAGGTTCTTGTTCGACTGCTCGGCGCTGATCTGCTGGGCGTCGCGGCGCACGAGGACTTTGCCGGTGAACACGCCGCGCGCGCGGTCGTCGAGGATGCCTTTGTAGAGTTCGCGGCTGCGGGTGCCGGCTACGGCGTGGTCGACGGTCGTATGGTGATCGACGTGACCGGTGCCGCCGGCGACGTACAGGCCGTAGAGCGAGCACTCGGCCTGCTCGCCGGCCAGCGTCGAGTGAATCTCGGTCCTCGACAGCCGCGCTCCGAACGCGAACGAGTGCGAGGTGAATCGGCTGCCGGCTTCCTGCTGGACCTGAATGCGCTGGACGTGAAACGCCTCGGGCGCCTCGCACTGGAGCTTGAGGTGCGACAGGACTGCGTCGCGCTCGAGGACGATCTCGGTGGCGGCGTTGGTCAGGTGCACGCCGGGCATACCGACGTAGTGCTCGACCACGCGGGCGCTGCTGCCGGCTTCGAGGACGATCAGGTTGCGCGGATGCGAGGCGATGGGCTGATGGGCGTCGCCTGATTCACCGCCTGTCTCAGAGTCCGCCTGCGCCGATGCCGTCGCGACATGAACAATATGCAGCGGCGCTTCGACCGCCTTACCGCGCGGCACCCGGACGACAACACCGTCGTCGAGCCGCGCGCCGTTGAGCGCGGTGAAGCCTCCGGCCGAGGCATCGAGATAACGCCCGAGCCGGTCCTGGATCAGATCCGCCGAGTGCTGGGTGAGGCTTGCGAGCCCGTCGAGATTTGCTGCGCTGCCGCCGCCGGCAGCTTCATCGCCGTCGAGTCCGCGACTGGCTTCAGCAACCAGCCAGCCATCGACCAGAACGACAACCGCCGCAGCGCCGTCGAGTCCGGCGACCCCTGCGAGAATCGTTTCAAGCTCGGTCGCACTCAGCGCAGCCGGGCCGTTGGCCGACCGGTAGCGGTTGCGCAGGATCGCGCCGGCGCTGGTGTACTTCCAGTTCTCGTCGCGCGGGCCGGGGAAACCGACCTCCGAGAAGCGCCCGGCCGCGGTCAGCCGCAGCGTTCCGAGCCAGTCTGCCGGCGCGTCAATGCCGTGCCCGGTCAGGCGCTCGTCCAGCTCACGCTGGAACGCGCGGGTGGTTTCGACTGCGGTGCTCACGCGCTCGCGCGCTCCTCCACCCAGCCGTAGCC
>CAXQPB010000201.1:0-2430 GCA_964225545.1 Candidatus Nitrosopumilus sp.
GTAGGCGAGGCGATTCAGGGCCGGCGCGACCAGGTCTTCGTGGCCTCGAAGTTCTGCTCGCCGGACGGACATCTCGATGAAGACGCGTCGGTCTCCGATATCATCGAAGCCGTCGAAGGCAGCTTGCGCCGGCTGAAGACGGATCACCTCGACCTGATCCACATTCACGCCTGCAACACACTTGACCGGCTCGAGGCGCCGACGTTTCACGAAGCCTTTGACCGCCTCAAAGAGCAGGGCAAGGCGCGCTTTCTCGGTGTCTCCAGCCACACGCCCGACCTCGAAACGGTGATGGACAGGGCCGTGGATTCGGGCCGTTTCGACGTCGTGATGGTCGCGTACAACTTCAAGAACTGGCCGAAGCTCGACGCCATCCTCGACAAAGCGCAGCAGCGCGGTGTCGGCTTCGTCGCCATGAAGACCCTCAAGGGCGCGTATCACACCGTGCTGGAAGACTTCACGCCCGACGAGCGCAACAGCTTCGCGCAAGCCGCCTTCAAGTGGGTCAATAACGACCCGCGTGTCTCCGGCCTCGTCGTCTCGTTCACCACGTACGCCCAGCTCGATGAGTATCTGTACGCGTCGGGCGAAAAGCTCTCGGTGAGCGACCTGGCGCTGCTGGAGAAGTACGATCGCGTCGCGCGCAGCGAGTACTGCCGTCCGGGCTGCGGCGAGTGCCTCGACGCGTGTCCGGCCGGGCTGCCGATCGACGACCTGCTTCGCTACACGATGTACCACGACGCCTACGGCGCCGAGCGCGAGGCGGTCGAGCAGTACGCTCGTACGACAGCGAAGCTCGGCTACGGCTCGGAGGTCTGTGCTGGCTGCGCGGCGCCCTGCGAAGCCTCGTGCCCGTTCGACATCCCGATCCGTAAGAAGCTTACGCGCGCTGACGAGATCCTGCGGCTGCGGGTCTGACGCGATCGTCCCGCGCTCGACGGCGAACACCGGCGCGACCGCAGACTGACCTCACGAATTGTTCGTCAAGCGCACGGCAGCGCACGACAACAGTCGTGAGCGTGCCCGGCAGGCTCCGGTTTCTTTCATGGCTGTCATCCTTCACGCCGACATGGACGCCTTCTACGCGTCCGTAGAACAACGCGACAACCCCGTGCTGGCGGGTAAGCCCGTCGCCGTCGGCGGAGGCGGCAAGCGCGGTGTCGTCGCTGCGGCCTCCTACGAAGCCCGCCGGTTCGGCGTGCGCTCGGCGATGCCGATGGTCACCGCGCGGCGGCTTTGCCCCGAGCTGGTCATTGTCGCGCCGCGCATGAAAGTCTATGCGGCGATCTCGGCAGACATCCGCGAGATCTTTTATCGCTACACACCGGTCATCGAACCGCTGTCGCTCGATGAGGCCTACCTCGACATCGGTGGTTCGCTCAAGCTGTTCGGCTCGCCGCGGGCCATCGGCGAGGGCATACGCCAGGCGGTGCGCGACGAGCTTTATCTGCCGGTCTCGGTGGGTGTCGGGCCGGGCAAGCTGGTCGCCAAGATCGCGTCGGAGCGCGCCAAACCCGACGGCATGCTGATCGTCGAGGCCGAACAGGCGCGCGAGTTCCTGCGCCCGCTGTCGGTCGCTGAGATCTGGGGCGTCGGACGTGTCACCCAGCAGAAGCTGCTCGACATGGGGATCTCGAAGATCGGCCAGCTCGCCGACCACGACATCGCTGTGCTCGAACAGCAGCTCGGGAGCTGGGGCCCGGTGCTGCACGCGCTCGCCAACGCCGATGACCTGCGTACGGTCGAGTGTGATCGCGGCCGCAAATCCTACGGGGAGGAGAATACATTCCCGGAGGACGCCGTCGAGCGCGAATACATCGAGGCGACGGTCATCGCCCACGCCGAGACGGTCGCACGCAGACTGCGCCGCGACGGGGTAGGGGGCCGGACCGTCACGCTCAAATACCGGCCGTCGGGGCCGGCTGCGGAGTTCAGGCTGGTCACGCGCTCACGCACGCTGGAATCCCCGACCGACGACGGCGCCATCATCGCCCGCGTGGCGATGGACCTGTGGGCCGCAGAGCCGCCCGGAATTGCCATCCGCCTGGTCGGCGTCCAGGTCAGCGGGCTGGATGGCGAGCGCCCGGTGCAGCTGTCGCTGTTTCACGGCCCCGAGGAAGAGCAGTCCGGCGCTCTCAATGCCGCCCTCGACGACATCGTGGCCCGCTTCGGCGCAGGAGCGGTCAAACGCGGCGACACTTGATGGCGCCGCCGGCGCTGCGTAGACTGCGCGCCGACTGATTGATCGATTCCGATCTCCTGCGTGCGCGGCCGTAGCTCAGCTGGATAGAGCACCGGGCTTCGAACCCGTAGGTCGCAAGTTCGAATCTTGCCGGCCGCGCCAGTTTTCCCAAAAGCGATTCGAGTTGTTCGGTTGTCCAGTCTCGAACTCGTCCGCGCAGGCAGACCCCAAGCAGCAGAAAAGGCGTG
>CAXQPB010000202.1:0-8886 GCA_964225545.1 Candidatus Nitrosopumilus sp.
TTTCCGGAGGACCGCGCCGCGGTCGACCGCGGCGAGCGGGCGATCGACGTCGCGGCGCAGATCGCACACGGTGCGGTGCGTGCCTATGTGATGGGCGAACGCGGCGCGAAGAACGAGCCGGCGACGGCCGAAGACATCGAGCGGATGGCCGAGATCGTCAAAGAGGCGGTGTCCGCGGGCGCGCTCGGCTTCTCGACATCGCGGACGCTGGTGCATCGCGCGATCGATGGAGAGCCGGTGCCGGGGACTTTCGCCGCCGAAGACGAACTGATGGGGATCGGCAATGCGCTCGGAGAGCTGGGGCAGGGGGTGTTCGAGCTTGCCCCTGCGGGCACCGCCGGCGAAGACCTCGCAGCGCCCGACAAGGAGATGGCCTGGATGCGCAAGCTCTCGGCGGCCACCGGCCGACCGGTCTCGTTCGCGCTCGTACAGCACGACATGGAGCCCGAGCAATACCGGCGCATGCTCGATCTCAGTCTCGAAGCGAGCGCCGAAGGCGCGCGCGTCGTCCCGCAGGTCGCGGGCCGGCCGACCAGCGTTCTGATGGGATGGCAGACGACAGTCAATCCGTTCGTCGAGAACCCCACCTACAAGGAGATCGTCGACCTGCCCTGGGAGGAGAAGCTCGCCCGCCTGCGTGACCCCGAGGTGCGCGAGCGTATGATCAACGAGAAGTTCGAGTTCTCCGAGCCTCTGGTCGCGTTCGTCTGCGAGAGCTTCCAGAAGTTGTTCCCGCTCGGCGATCCACCCGATTACGAGCCGACCCCCGATCGCAGTATCGCGGCCGTGGCCGAGCGCGAGGGCCGCAATCCCAAGGAGATCGCGTACGACATGCTGATGCAGCGTGACGGTACGGAGCTTCTGTACTTCCCGCTGTTCAACTACAGCTTCGGGAGCCTGGACGCGACGCGCGAGATGCTGATGCACCCGGCGGCGGCCCTCGGGCTGAGCGACGGCGGCGCGCACTGCGGGGTGATCTGCGATGCGAGCATCCCGACGTACATGCTCACGCACTGGGCTCGTGATCGTGAGCGCGGCGACCGGCTTCCGCTCGAGTGGGTGATCAAACGTCAGACCCGCGACACCGCCGAACTCTACGGACTGAACGATCGCGGTGTGCTCGCAGCGGGAATGAAAGCCGACGTGAACCTGATCGACTTCGAGCGGCTCGGCCTCAAGCCTCCGCGTGTGGCGCACGACCTGCCGGCCGATGGCCGCAGACTGCTGCAGGACGCGGTCGGCTACGTGGCGACCATCGTGTCGGGACAGGTGATCTACGAGAACGGTGAGCCGACCGGAGCGCTGCCGGGCAAGCTGGTGCGCGGCGAACAGCCGGCGCCGGCCTGAACGGTTCCGGCTCTCACTTCGGCCCCGGGTCGACCGATTCGATCAGCCGCCCCAAGCCGTCTTCGAACTGTGCATCGGTCCAGTACTCGCCGATGAAAGGCGCCAGATCGACCAGGCTCGGGTAGCTCGAGCTCTGCAGCTACTCGAAGAGCAGCCGCGACAGCCGCAGACACTCGTCCGGATTGTCGATCCCCGCATCGCGCAGCTGCGCAATCGCCGCGGTCTCCAGCGCCGCGAAGCCGACCGCGTAACCGACCAGCGCGAAGAACGCGCGCGCGGCCTCGCGATCGTCGCAGGCGACCGATCTCAGCCGCAGCAGCACCGATTCGGTGATCCTGTCTGATGTATTGCCGACACCGACGCGCTTGGACAGCACGGGCATCACGCCCGGATGATCGACGAGCGTGCGCCGGAACCAGCGGAAGGAGCTGCGGATCTCCTCACGCCAGTCGGCGTGGTGATGGTCCGCGGCTTCGTATGCGGAGATCACGCAGTCGAACAGGCTGATGACCAGCTCGTCCTTGTTGCGGAAGTAACGGTACAGGGCCATCGGCGCCGCGCCCAGATCGGCCGCGAGCCTTCGCATGGTCAACGCATCCAGGCCTTCGAGATCGGCAATCGCGAGCGCGGCCTCGAGGACCGACTCCCGGCTCAGCGAAGCGCGTTCGTGCGCCGCGCGACCCGCGGCGCTCATGCGTCCGCGCCGCCGAAGCCGAGCTCAGCCGCGATCCGCGCGCGGTGCTCACCGGGTCCGCCGAACAGGATCGAGGAGGACTTCGCTCGCCGGTAAAACAGATGCGCGTCGTGCTCCCAGGTGAAACCCATCCCGCCGTGGATGTGCACGTTCTCGGCAGCGGCGAGCAGATAGGTCTCCGAGCAGAGCGACTTCGCGATGCTCGCGGCCTGTTGCAGCTCGTCCGCATGCTCCGAGGCGACCCACCACGCCCAGTAGGATGCCGACCGTGCCAGCTCGAGGTCGAGCTTGACCGTCGCACAACGGTGTTTGATCGCCTGGAAAGACCCGATCGGACGACCGAACTGGATTCTCTCGGTCGAGTACTGGACGGCCATCTCGAGGCAACGGGCCGTACCGCCGATCTGTTCGGCGGTAAGGCAGATGGCCGCCTGATCGAGGATTCGCGCAAGGCCGGGCCACGCGCCGCCCGGCTCGCCGAGCATCCGTCCCGTCGCGCCGTCGAGTGTCACACTCCCGAGCCGCCGCGTCAGGTCGAGCGCATCGACGGGTTCGATGCGAACGCCCGGGTCGCTCGCTTTGACTGCAAGCAGGCTTACGCCGTCCTCACCCCGTGTGCCCGGTATGCGTGCCGCTATCACGATGAGGTCCGCGTTCGGCGCATCGATGACCCAGCTCTTGGTCCCGCTTATGGACCAGCCGTCGCCGGCCTGCGAACAGGTGGTCTGCATGCTTTGAGCATCGAAGTGACCGTCGCGCTCGCTGAAGGCGAGCGTCGCGATTGTGGAGCCGTCGGCGATCGAGGGCAGCAGTTCATTTCGATCGTCTTCGCTTCCCGCCGTGAGAATCGCGGGCGCGGCCAGACAGGCTGTGGCGAACAGCGGGCCGCCGGCGAGATTGCGACCGAGCTGTTCCAGCGCGAGTCCGAGCTCGAGGACGGTGAACCCCTGACCTCCGTGGGCCTCGGGGATGGCGACCCCCGCGATGCCGAGCTCGGCGTTCATCCGTTTCCACGTCGACTCGTCGTAGCCGCTCTCGGTCTCGGTGAGACGGCGGATGTTCTCGATCGGATACTGCGCTTCGACGAAGCGAGCGAGCATGGAGCGGAACTCTTCCTGCTCAGCGCTGAATGCAAAATTCATCGGATGCCCCTCCGGCGGTCGATCTGTTCGCTGCGGAATACGCCCTTGACCGGCGTGTCACGAGTGCGGAAGTTCCTCGAACGGCGCACCCGCCAGAGGATCCGGCTCACGCGGCATGCCCAGCACCCGCTCTGCGACGACGTTCTTCTGGATCTCCTCGGTGCCGCCTGCGATGTGCATTGCAGGCGAGAACAGGAACTGGTGCTGCCAGTCTCCCTGGCCGCCGAGACCGCCGAGCGCCTGGACGTCCATGCCGATGTCGGCAGCTGCGGTCAGGATGCGCGCGATCGCCAGCTTCATGACGGAAGCCTCCGCGCTCGGATCCTGGCCGTGGCTCAGCATCGTGTTCACACGTGCGTTGAGCAGATCGAGGCTGCGTGTCCAGGTGTACACGCGCGCCAGCGCGTCTCGTGTGGTCTGGTCGAGTCGATCGCCGTGCTCGCGCGCGAATGCGGCAAGGTCGTCGTAGGAGAAGAAGCGTGAGACGCTGCCGATCGCCATGCGCTCGTACATCAACGTCGTCTTCGCAACGGCCCATCCGCCGTTCACTTCGCCCACACGGTTGGCATCCGGAACGCGGACGCTGTCGAAGAACACCTCGTTGAAGTGTTGCCCGCCTGCCATGTCGCGCAGCGGGCGAATCTCGATCCCCGGCGCGTTCATGTCGACCAGCAGGTAGGTGATGCCCTTCTGCTTGGCGGCCGCAGGATCGGTACGGACGAGGAGGAAGCCCCAGTCAGCGAAGTCGGCGAACGAGGACCAGACCTTCTGACCGGACACGATCCAGTCGTCGCCGTCGCGCTCGGCCTTCATCGCCAGCGATGCGAGGTCCGAGCCCGCGCCCGGCTCGCTGAAGAGCTGGCACCATACGACGTCGCCCGCGAGCATGGGAGGAAGAAAGCGCTTCTTCAGCTCCTCATCGCCGTGGGCAATGATCGTCGGGCCGCACATTCCTACCCCGGGCAGGAACATCGACTCGCCGACCCCGGCGCGCGCCAGCTCCTCGTTCCAGATGATCTGCTCGATGAAACCGAGGCCACGTCCGCCGAACTCCTTCGGCCACATCAGGGCGGCCCAGCCGTGCTCGTACAGGCTCTTCTGCCAGTCTCGTGCCTCGCCGAGCACCGATTTTCGATCGGTGGAATGAGCACGTGAGCCGATCGGCTTGTCGGGTGCGTGTTCGGCCAGGAAGGCGCGGGCCTCGGCCCGGAACGCCGCCTCGGTCGGGGAATCGTTGAAATCCATGGGTCTCTCCCTTCCTCCCTGAGCCGCCCTGCCTTTCGGGCTGCGCATGCTCTGGAGTCGGCGTACTTTGAACACTACACTGTACGCGCACGCACGCAGGGGCTGGCCTGAACCGGCAGGCACCTGGTGCTTGGCCTGACCCCGGGCAGACTGTTAGGACTTCCGCGGCCCGGTTTTCGGGCCTGCCGGGCCTGCCGGCGAAGCGAAGGAGCGGATGAGCGAAGCGTCGACCCTGTTCAAAGTCCTGCTGTCTGTGGTCCTGATCGCCGCGCCGGCCGTCGCGTTCTCCCTTCTTTACCGAACTGCACCGTACGGGCGTCACGGCGCCCGGCGCGTCGGACCGACGCTGTCCACGCGGATGGGCTGGGTCGTCATGGAGTGCCCGTCGGCGCTGGCGTTCGCGCACTTCTTCTTTCGCGGACCGAACTCTCTGGACGCCGTACCGCTGGTGCTGGCAACGCTCTGGTTGCTGCACTACGTGCACCGCAGCTTCGTGTATCCGCTCGAGATGAGGGTAGGGGCGAACGCCACGATACCGGTCGCCATCGTCTCGATGGGCTTCATCTTCAATATGATCAACTCCTACCTCAACGGGACGTGGGTCAGTACATACGGAAGCTATCCGTCGTCGTGGTTCGACGACCCCAGATTCTTCATCGGCGTCGTGGTCTTCGCCGCGGGGTTCTTCATCAACCGGCAGTCCGATGCGATCCTGCGCACTCTTCGCGGCCCGGGGGAGACCGGCTACAAAATTCCCGAAGGCGGCATGTACGCGTTCGTGTCCTGCCCCAACTATCTCGGTGAGGTCATGATCTGGACCGGCTGGGCGATCGCCACCTGGTCTCTGGCTGGGCTTTCGTTTGCCGTCTTCACGGCGGCGAACCTCGTCCCGCGGGCGCTCGCGAACCATCGCTGGTATCGCGATACATTCCCCGACTACCCCCGGACGCGCAGGGCCGTGATCCCCTGGCTGCTCTGAAAGTTCCCGGACCGCGCAGAAGACGGCGGGGTTGTCGGGCGTCCTGTTGACTGGAGTCGTCGAGGATCTACCATAAAGTCCACGCCTGAGACCGCCGGACTCTTCGAATCAGCCTGCGCAACGATCCAAAAGTGACACGAAAAAACGGCAGAGACAGCGGCGCGGAACAGCGCAATGAGAACGACCGCGCAGCGGCTTCCGAAAACGGCCGGTCGGCAGCAGGCATGGACTTTCCCATCGCCATCATCGGTGCGGGCTTCGCCGGCATCGGCATGGCCATCCGTCTCAAGCAGGCAGGCATCCTCTCGTTCACGATCTTCGAGCGTGGGTCGGAGATCGGTGGAACCTGGCGCGACAACACCTATCCGGGCGCCGCCTGCGACGTCCCCTCGCACGTCTACTCGTACTCCTTCGAACCCAACCCCGACTGGTCTCGTGCCTTCGCGGGATCCGAGGAAATCCAGCGTTACCTGCTCGGTTGCGTGGATCGCCACCGCCTGCGGTCTCACCTGCGGCTGAACACCGAGATCCGTGGCGCGGTGTTCGATGAAAAGAGCGGGGTCTGGACGCTGACGACAGGCGACGGCGAGACTGTGCGTGCGCGCGCGGTGATCTCGGGCGTGGGTGGGTTGGTCGATCCGTCCTTCCCGGACATCAAGGGGCTGGACTCGTTCCGCGGTGAGCTGATGCACACGGCCCGCTGGAACCATGACTACGAACTTGAGGGCAAACGGGTCGCGGTGATCGGCACCGGCGCGAGCGCGATCCAGGTGATCCCCGCGATCGCGCCACGCGTCGGCAAGCTGTCGGTGTTCCAGCGGACACCGGCATGGGTGATGCCCAAGCAGGACCAGGTTTTCAGCGAGGCGCGACGCCGACGCTACCGAAACAGTCCGTGGCGCCTGCGACTGAGACGTTCGTTGCTCTATCTGCTGAGCGAGTTCTTCGGACCGATGCTGATTCTGGACTCGCCGCGACTTTCGCGGATCGGGGAGAGACGCTCGGAACGTCATCTGCGCGAATCGGTGACCGATCCCGTGCTGCGCGAGAAGCTGCGGCCGGACTTCCAGCTCGGCTGCAAGCGTGTACTTGTCTCTGACGATTACTGGCCGAGCCTGGAGCGGCCCAACGTCGAGCTGGTCACCGACCCCATCGTCGAGATCGGTGAACACTCGGTGCGTACGCGTGACGGCCGTGAACACGAGGTCGACGCGATCATCGCCGCGACCGGGTTCGATGTTCAGATCACTGCAGCGCCGTTCCCGGTCGTCGGCCTGCGCGGTGTCTCGCTCGACGATGCGTGGAGTGAGGGCGCGGAGGCCTACAAGGGCGTCAGCGTGGCCGGGATCCCGAACTGGTTCATCCTGATGGGCCCGACCACCGGCCCGGGGCATACGTCGGTGCTGATCTATACGGAGGCGCAGATGGATTACGCGTTGCAGGCGATCCGGCGCATGATCGCGCGCGACATCAAATACCTGACCGTTCGGCGCGCGGTCCAGGATCGCTACAACGCGCGCCTGCGCCGGCGCATGAAGCACACGGTCTGGCACTCGGGCTGCTCGAGCTGGTACCTCGGCGAAGACGGCGTGAATCACGCGCTGTACCCGGGCCTTGCCATCGAGTACACGCGCAGCGTTCGACGCTTCCGGCCCGACGAGTACGAAGTCGCGCCTATGGACCGCGAGGAAACGGTGACGCCGGCCACCGGAGCCCGCCCGCAGCCGCAGCAGGACACGGCCCCGGACGGCGGCGTGGCCAACGGTGCGGGCACGGGCCTCTCACGCCCGAACCCCTGAGCCTGACGGCGGGCAATCCACGACGGCGGCGACCGGTCGACTGACTGCGAGCAGGCGGCTATCTACTGCTGCCGTGTCTACCGATCCACAAATGCCCGGGCGTGGAGCGTCCCCTGAGACGATCCGCGATTATGTCGAATGGTGCCTCGGGGAGCTGAGCCTCGAGGAGAAGGTCTGGATGATGTCCGGCCACGGCTTCCTCGACCGCTACGTTGCCGATGGCGGCGAATACAACATCTCGGCCTACGTGACCGGCGGCGGCAACGAGCGGCTCGGGCTGCCGGAGCTGCTCTTTACCGACGGCCCGCGCGGCGTCGCGCTCGGCCACTCCACCTGCTTCCCCGCCGCGATCGCACGCGGCGCGTCCTGGGATATCGAACTGGAAGAGCGCATCGGCGACGCCGTCGGCCGCGAGGTACGCGCGCACGGCGCGAACTTCTTCGGCGGAATCTGTATCAACGTACTGCGCCACCCGGGGTGGGGGCGCGCGCAGGAGACCTACGGCGAAGATCCGTGGCTGCTCGGTGAGATGGGGGCGGCTGCCGTGCGTGGCGTTCAGAACCACAACGTGGTGGCGACCATCAAGCACCTGGCCTGCAACAGCGTCGAGAACACCCGGTTCAAAATCGACGTCCGCATCGGTGAGCGTGCGCTGCGTGAGGTCTATCTTCCGCACTTCAAGCGCTGCGTCGATGAGGGCGTGTGGTCGGTGATGAGCGCGTACAACAAGGTGAACGGAGCGTACTGCGGTCACAATACCGTGCTGCTGCGTCGCATCCTCAAGGACGAGTGGGGCTTCGAGGGCTTTGTCCACTCGGACTTCGTTCTCGGCGTCTACGGACCGGACGCTGCCGAGGCCGGGCTCGACATCGAGAACCCCGAACCCATCCATTTCGGACCCAAGCTCGTCGAAGCGGTCGAAAGCGGAGAGGTCAGCGCGGAGAACATCGACGACTCCGTGCGCCGGATCCTGACCCGATTGCTTCTTCTCGCGGCAGCAGACGATCCGGAGAGCTACGATGCCTCCTCGATCGCATGCACGGCCCATCGCGAGCTGGCGCGCGAGGCGGCCGAGAAAGGCGCGGTGCTCCTGCACAATCGCGACGACCTGCTGCCGCTGGCGGCGGAGCGGATCGACCGCCTCGCGGTGGTCGGCCCGCTGGCGGCTACCGCCAGTCTGGGGGACGAGGGCTCGAGCTACGTCCGGCCTCCGCATGCGGTCACGCCGCTCGACGGTCTGCGCGAGTATCTCGGAGATCGCTGCGAGGTCGTTCACCACGACGGTGCGGACGTTTTTGCCGCGGCCGATGCGGTCCGCGGCGCTGCCGCGGCTGTTGTCGTGGTCGGATATACACACAAAGACGAGGGCGAGTTCATCCCCACCGATATGTCGCTCAGTGAGGACCCGAACGCGAAGCCGAAGGGCGGCGACCGCAGGCGTCTGACGCTCTCCGAGGCGGACGAAGGCCTGATCCAGGCCGTGGCTGCGACCGGTGTGCCGATGGTCGTCGTGATGATCGGCGGCAGCGCGATCCTGATCGACCGGTGGAGCGATCAGGCCGGCGCCGTCCTGATGCTCTGGTATCCGGGCATGCAAGGCGGGGCGGCTCTGCCGCGTCTGCTCTTCGGTGACGACTCGCCATCGGGCCGCCTGCCGTTCTCGATTCCGGCAAGCGCGGA